>JBBSTY010000091.1:0-17448 GCA_038235385.1 Acidimicrobiales bacterium
GACGGCGCGTCTGCGCTCACCATGCGCCGGCTCGCCGCCGAGCTGGATGTGGGCACGCCGACGATCTACTGGCACATCGCCAACCGCGACGAGCTCGTCGCCGAGGTCATCCGCCTCCAGTCCACGCGGCTGGCCGAGCGCACCATCGAAGGCGACACCCCCCGGGATCGGGTGTACAGCGCCGCCCGACACATCTGGACCAGCTCGATCGAACATCGGGCCACCACCTCGCTCGCCCACCAGACCGGTACGTCGTCACTGCTCGCCCACCACCTCGAGGCGGCGTTGGTGATCGAGCTCGAGGCGGCGGGCCTGGTCGGACAGGACGCCGCCGACGCGACCCGGGCCATCCTCGCCGCCATCGGCGGGTCCCTGGTGCTCGCCCTCCGCGATGTCGCCGCATCCCCGAGCGACTACCGCCCCGACACGCTGTGGGCCACGAGCGACGCACCGATCGCGGCGACGACCCGCAAGGCGCTGCGCGCCGAGCCCGACGTCGACGCGCTGTCGGCCACCACGATCCGCGCCGTCGTCGACCACGTCGTCCCGGCGTGACCCACCGACCGAGCGAAGGATGGCCATGAACGACGCACCGATGAACCGACCCGGTGAGGTCGCTGGCTGGCCCAAGCTGGTCGTCACCTACACGACCGAGCCGGCCGACATCGCCTCGTTGCTGCCGCCGGGGATCGAACCACTCGACCCCACCGTGACGATCGGGTTCTACTGCGTCCCGGTGCTCGGTGAGCCCGAGTACGGCGTGAGCGTGAAGGTGCCGGCCTCGTGGAACGGCGTGGAGGGTCACTACAGCCTGGGGCTCGGCATCGATCAGGAGGCGGCGGTCCACATCAGCGCCGAGACCAACGGGCAACCCAAGTTCCTCTGCGACATCACCTACTTCCGGCTGGGCGACACCGTCACGGCACGGGCCACCCACCAGGGGTACACGTTCGTGGAGTTCGCGGGGCATGTCGTCGACGAGGTCGAGCCCCGCCGCGGCGACTTCACCGAGCACGAGTGGTGGACCAAGTACTCCCGCGCCATCGGTGGGGCGGTCGGCGCCTACGACTTCGCGCCGCACGTCGTCGACGTCGCCACCACCTTCGAGCAGCGCCACGTCGAGACCCTCGACGGCACCGTGCTGCTCCGCGACAGCCCGTGGGACCCCATCGCCCGACACCTGCCGATCGTCGAGCAGGGCACCGCCCTCCTCGTCACCCACCAACCCAAGGCGAGGGTCATCACCAACGCCGGACCGCTCGATCCCGACACCTTCTGGCCCTTCGCCGATGTCATCGGCGGGAGCCGCTGGCCGGGCGATCGCGGCGGGCCACGTCCTTCCTGACCGCAGCGAGAAGAGAGGTCCCCATGGGAGCCACCACCGACAAGTACGTGGTCATCTCCGCCGATTGCCACGGCGGAGCCGACATCGAGGGGTACAAGCCGTTCCTGGCCTCGAGGTACCACGACGAGTTCGACGCCTGGGCCGCCGGGTTCGACAACCCGTACGACGACAACACCGGCACCGACGCGGATCGCAACTGGAGCTCGGACCGTCGGTTGCGGGAGATGGAGGCCGACGGTGTCGTCGCCGAGGTGATCTTCCCCAACACGATCCCGCCGTTCTTCCCCAAGATCTCGCTCGTCAACCAGCCTCCGGGGGCCTCCGATGGCGATCTGGCCAAACGGTGGGCCGGCCTGCAGGCGCACAACCGGTGGATGGCCGAGTTCTGCAGCCAGGCACCCGGCCGGCGCGCCGGCATCGCCCAGATCATGCTCCACGACATCGACGCCTCGGTGAAGGAGATCGAGTGGGCCAAGCGCAACGGCCTCACCGGCGGCATCCTCCTCCCGGGGGCTCCGCCAGGATCGGGCGTGCCGCCGCTGTACGCACCCGAGTACGAACCGATCTGGGACGCGTGCGCTGATCTCGACCTGCCCATCAGCCACCACAGCGGAAGCGCCGTTCCGGACATGGGTCCCTACGACGCCGCCCCGATGATGTTCCTGCTCGAGGTCACGTGGTGGGCGCATCGCACGCTCTGGCACCTCATCTACTCCGGCGTGATGGAGCGTCACCCCACGCTGCAGTTCGTGTTCACCGAGCAGGGCACCGCCTGGATCCCCGACGAGCTGACCCGGCTCGACTACTACCGGGGTCGGCTGTCGGGCACGGCGGGCGCCGCCGGTTCGCAGGAGGCGAAGTTCGGGAGCGGCGTCGTCGAGCAGCTGTCGCTGTCGCCGTCGCAGTACTGGGCGCGCCAGTGCCACCTCGGCTCCAGCTTCATCCGGCGCCACGAGGTCGCCATGCGAGACGTCGTCGGGGTCGACCGCATCATGTGGGGCAGCGACTTCCCGCACCTCGAGGGCTGCTGGCCCTTCTCGCGGGAGCACCTGCGCCTCGCGTTCGCCGGCGTGCCCGAGGACGAGGTCCGCAGGATGGTCGGACAGAACGCCGCCGACGTCTACGGCTTCGACTGGGCCGCGCTCGAGGTCCTGGCCGACCAGCACGGCCCCACCGTGGCGCAGGTGGCCGAACCGCTCGCGACCGACGACATCCCCGACGAGTCGTTGCGCTGTCCCGCGTTCGCCGCCGCCCGGTTCCTGGACACCTGAACCGACCCGAACCGCCCGGAACCAGAGGAGCACCCACGATGTCCACCCCCGAGCTCGCCGAACCGGTGATGTTCAACCCGCTCGCCGACGGGTTCGTCGAATGGCCCTACGACCAGTACCGACGCCTCCGGGCCGAGGACCCCATCCACCGGTCCGAGCTGCTCCACGGCTACTGCGTCACCCGGTTCGCCGACGTCAACACCATCCTGCGCGATCCGAGCGTGTCCTCCGAGATCGACAAGGCCGACCCCACACCGCTCACGATCGACGAGATCCGTCGCCGGGACGAGTCTCCCCGAGGCGGTCGCACCCTCGTGCTCCTCGACGACCCCGACCACGCCCAGCTGCGCAAGCTGATCTCCAAGCCCTTCCGGCCGCGCGAGGTCGACGCCATGCAAGGGCTCGTCGACGAACGGGTCCGCGTGCGCATCGACCACCTCATCGCCGAGCGGGGCACGGGACCCATCGAGTTCGACCTCATCGAGGACTTCGCGTATCCCCTCCCGGTCGAGATCTTCTGCCAGATGCTCGGCATCCCCGAAGAGGATCACCCGGGCTTCCGGTTCTGGGTCAACTGCATCGCCCGCTCGCTCGACCCCGTGATGGGCGCGGAGGAGCGCGAGGAGCTCGTGACCCGCACCGACGAGATGTGGGACTTCCTCGAGACGCTCGTCGCCGACAAGCGCCGCCGAGACGACGACGACATCCTCTCCGGGCTCATCCACGCCGAGGTCGACGGCCAGTCGCTCTCCCACGAGGACCTGATGGCGCAGATCGTGACGCTGTACGTCGCAGGTCACGAGCCGACCGCCGGCCTCGTCGGCAACGGGATGCTCGCCCTGCTGCGCCAACCCGACCAGTGGCGGCTGCTGCAATCGCAGCGGGCGCACCTGCGCAACGCGGTGAGCGAGCTCCTGCGCTACGACGGCCCCAACCAGTTCGTGCGACGCGTCGCCACCCGCGACATGGACTTCGACACCCCGGACGGCACCGTCACCATCCCCGCCCGGTCGGTGATCTACGCCTCCCCTGCGTCGGCCAACCGCGACGACGCCCGATGGGGCGACGCCGTCGACGAGGTCGACATCACTCGGCGCGACGCCGGCCAGCACCTGCAGTTCGGCGCGGGTGTCCACGCGTGTCTCGGCTCGCACCTGGCCCGACTTCAGTCCGAGGCGATGCTCACGGCGCTCCTCGACCGCTTCACCGACATCGAGCTCGCCGACGAACCAGTGTGGAGCACCCGCATGGTCATTCGCGGCCTGAACCAGCTCCGCGTGCGGGCCACGCCTGCGTAGCCCGCCGAGCCAAGAACGCCCGAGCCGAGAACGACCCCGGGCTGATGGTGCACGGACTCAGGGCAGCAGGACGCCGCGGGCGAGCTCGCCCCGGTGCATCGCCTCGAGCGCCCGGTCGATCTCGTCGATCGGATACGTCGCCGTCACCAGCTCGTCGAGCATGAGCGAGCCGCGCTTGTACAGGTCGATCATCATCGGGAAGTCGTGGTGCGGACGGGCCGCCCCGTAGCGACAGCCGAGGATCGACTTGTCGTAGTAGATCGAGAACACCATGAACGATGCCTCGGTGCCCAACGCCGGTACACCGAGGATCACCGCCGAACCCCCGGTGGCGCACATGTCGATGCTCTGGCGGATCAGCGCCGGATGCCCAACGCACTCGAACGCGTAGTCGGTCCCTCTGCCGCCGGTGAGGTCCTTGACCGCCTGGACGGTGTCGATGCCCTCGCCGGCCACGATGAAGTCCGTGGCGCCGAACTGCTCGGCGAGGGCCTGCTTCGCCGGGTTCGTGTCGATGGCGATGATCGGTCCGGCGTGCGCCAGGCGGAGGCCCTGGATCACGTTGAGGCCGATGCCGCCGACGCCGAGGACCGCAGCGGACTCCCCCGGCTGGACCTTCGCCCGGTTCAGGACCGCGCCCAGCCCAGTGATGACCCCGCACCCGATCAGCGCGGCGACCTCGAAGGACACGTCGGGGTCGATCCGCACGGCCTGCGCCGCCGACACCACGGTGGCCTCGGCGAACGCACCCGTGGCGGCGAACTGGTACAGCGGCTCCCCGCCGCGGCGATAGGGCTGGGGGAACCTGCTCATCGACTGGACGCAGTGCGTCGGTCGGCCCTGGGCACACGCCGAGCACAGGCCGCAGCTGGCCACGGTCGACAGCGCCACGTGGTCGCCCACCACCACGTTGGTGACGCCGGCACCGATCTCGGTGACCACGCCCGCGCCCTCGTGACCGAGCACGACCGGGGTCGGGAACGGGATGGTGCCGTCGAGCACGCTGACATCGCTGTGGCACAGGCCAGCCGCCTTCACCGACACCAGGACCTCACCGGGCCCGGGCCCGTCCATCTCGAGGTCGGTGACGACCTCCGCGCCCGCGCCTTGGTAGATGACTCCTCGCAACCGCTTCTCCCCTCGTGCGTGTGCGGTGCTCGGTCGATGCCACCGCGGCGCCGCCAGCGATCTCGTCGTGCTTCTGTGACAGCGTTCCAGACGGCGACCGACATCGTCACAGACGACGCACGGGTGCGCAACCGGACGCTGCGGGACGAGGGACGACCAGTCGGCGGCGAGCGCGCGGCGCCGAGCCGGACGCGATCGTTCCGGCGGTCCGAGAACGCTCCCGCCACCGAGCGCCGGACGACGGTGAACACTGTTAACTTCAGATCGACCGAACGCCTGGAGGCCCACCCATGACCGTCACCAACGACCGCGACCAGCCCATGTTGCGGGGCCTGTTCGTGCCCGTGAGCGAGGAGCGCGACGTGACCGGGCTGTCGGTCACGGGCCAACTCCCGCCCGGGCTCTCGGGCACGTTCATCCGCAACGGTCCCAACCCGATGTTCGAACCGCTCGGGCGCTACCACATGTTCGACGGCGACGGCATGCTCCACGCGGTCACCATCGACGACGGACGGGTCGCCTATCGCAACCGTTGGATCCGCTCTGCGGGCCTCGAGGCCGAGATGAAGGCAGGGCGCGCCCTGTATGGCGGTCTGGGCGACATGCACATGCCCGGGCCCGACGAGGTCGGGGACGCCGGCCCGATGAAGAACCTCGCCAACACCAACATC
The DNA here is from genome assembly GCA_038235385.1 of Acidimicrobiales bacterium. Taxonomy (GTDB): domain Bacteria; phylum Actinomycetota; class Acidimicrobiia; order Acidimicrobiales; family Acidimicrobilacustridaceae; genus JBBSTY01. Next base: position 5,714 of record JBBSTY010000091.1, read on the forward strand.
GTCGAGCACGCCGGGCGGCTCCTCGCCCTCTGGGAGGCCGGCCCCCCGACCGAGGTCACGCGTGACCTCGACACGATCGGCCTGCACGACTTCGGCGGAAGCGTCGACGGGGCCTTCACCGCCCACCCGAAGATCGACCCGCGCACCGGCGAGATGTTGGCCTTCGCGTACCTCCCGTTCGCGCCCTACCTGCGCTACTACGAGATCGCCGCCGACGGCACCATGTCGCGCACGGTCGACATCGAGCTCCCCGAGGCGATCGTCATGCACGACTTCGCCATCACCGAGAACCACGTCGTGTTCGTCGACTCGCCCATGGTCCTCGACATCATGGCGGCGCTCAACGGCGAACCGATGTTCCGCTGGAACCCGGACCACGCGACGCGGGTCGGGGTCATGCCCCGGGACGGTGATCAGGTCAGCTGGTACGAGACCGAGTCCGCCTACGTCAACCACTTCTGGAACGCCTGGGAGGACGGCACGACGATCACCTTCGCCGGATCGCGCCTCGTCGGCGCGGCGTACACCGCCGGCGAGGACGGCGCCATGGACCGCGAGGGCGCAGATGCCGAACCCGGCCGACCCACCCGCTTCGATGTCGACCTGGTTGCCGGGACGGTGAAGGTCGAGCAGTTCGACGACATGGGCGGCGACTACACGCGCATCAACGATGCGTACTGCGGGGTCCGGAGCCGCTACCTGTACATGGGTGGGTTCCGCGACGAGGCCACCATCGTTGGCCACTTCGACACGATCGCCAAGTACGACGACGACGGCACTCGCACCACCTGGTACTGCGGACCGAACTGCGTCACCGGCGAGGCGACCTTCGCGCCCGACCCCGACGGCACAACCGAAGACGACGGGTGGCTGCTCGCCTGCGTGACCGACCGAACCGATGACCGAACCGACCTGGTCGTGATCGACGCCCGAGACGTTGCCGGCGGACCAGTGGCTCGCATCCACCTTCCCGCTCGCGTCCCCTTCGGCTTCCACTCGAACTGGCTGGCGACTTGACGACGGAACGGCCGCAGGGAACCACGAGATGAGGGCAGCGGTCGTCGCCGTCGATCGCTGCGAGCCGAACGCCGACGACGGATCGCCATCCTCGTGACGGTGACCGAGATCAGTGATCAGTGCCCCGCGTCGTGACCCTCACCGACAAGTCGCATCGGCACCTTGGCCGATCGGGCCGAGGATTCCGCCCACTGACCCATCACGGCGAAGCCGCCAGCAACCGCCGCGTCGGTGAGGGCAGCTCGGCGCCAACGTTGCGACACGACCGCGAGCCCGAGCCCAGAGCACGCGTGGAGCACATCCACCACCACCATCCACGGGCGGGCGCTCGGGTGGCGCCGAGCCACGACCGCCTCGACCAGATGCCGAGCGCCGAGCACCTGGATGATCCGTCGATGCCCGATGCTGCGATCGGGCGCTCGTAGCGCACCCAGCACGCGGCCCGGCACCACCACGAGGGTGAGACCCCACACCACGCGCAGCACGGTCACGGAGATCGGCGTCGCCATAGCGGTGGTCGGGCGGATCATCGAGGCTCGTTCCTCGCCGCCGGTGTTGCTCCTCGAGTCGGTGGGTTGCCGAGCACGGCGCTGCACTCGAGCAGCAGCGCATGGACGAACGCCTGTGGCAGGTTCCCGCGGAGCTGGCGTTGGTTGATGTCGAACTCCTCGGTGAGCAGTCCTGGACTCCCGCTCCCGGCCCGGTTGCGTTCGAAGAGCGCACGCGCCCCGACCTCGTCGCCCTGTTGGTGCTTGGCGAGCGCCAGCAGGAAGCCGCACAAGAGGAACGCACCTTCGGCCTCGCCGAGCGGTCTGGCGTCGGGACGGTACCGGTACACGTACTCGTCGTCGGTGAGCTCGGCCATCACTGCCGCCACCGTGGCGACGCTGCGAGGGTCGTCGGAAGGGATGCCGCCTCGGATCGCGGGGAGCAGCAGGGCGGCATCGATGCGATCGTCGGTCGGGCTTCGCTGCCAACGTCCGCTCGGGTGAAGGCAATCCTTCGAGACGTCCGCCACGATGGCATCGGCCAGGGCGCTCATCGCGCCGGATTCGTTCATCGGCGCGTGAACGGAGATGGCCCGCAACCCGGATGCGCAGCTCAGCCTCGAATGCGCCCAGTGCTGGTCATCGAGCTCCCAGATCCCGGCGTCGGGCTCGTGCCACCGTGCGGCGATCGCCCCGACCGCCGACTGCACCGCTCCCCACACCTCGCGGCTCAGACGATCGACGCGACCGGCCGCCGCGAACAGCTCGAGCGCTTCGCCGAAGACGTCGAGTTGGAACTGCCCCGTGACCCAGTTCCCGACCCGGTCCGGCGCACCCGGATATCCCGTCGGTCCCTCCAGCAGATGCTGACCGGGCACCGGGCCGCCGTCTGCTCGGTAGGCCGGTCGCAGATCCGGCCCATCACTCAGGATTCGCTCGCTCACGAATCGCACAGCGGCGTCGACGATGCCCATGTTGTCGTGTGCCGCGGCAGCGATCCCCGCGTAGGACTGGTCGCGGATCCATGCGTAGCGGTAGTCGTAGTTTCGCCCCGCCCCGGCACGCTCGGGAAGGCTGGTCGTCGCCGCTGCGACCATCCCGCCGGCGACGCTCGTGAGTCCCGACAGAACCGCGACCGCTTGCTCGGCATCGCGTCGGGCCAGCGAGTCGTCCGCGACCGCGGGCACGGCGTCGGCCCACGCCGCGTCGGTGCTTGCCCAGAGGCGATCCGCCGGGGCGAGCGGGTCGGTGATGGCGTGGTCGGACACCTCGAGCACCAGGTCGTGCTCGTCGCCTTCGCGCAGCACCAACTCGCAGACCAGCGGACCGGAGCCGGCCCGGTGCGCGTCGGCCCCGCCCGTCCACCGGAAGCACACCGAGCCCGAGTGTCCGGTCCACACGCCGTCGTGACACCGGGTGCGTTGCATCGTCTCGGTTCCGAATCCGGAGCGCACCTCGAGCACGACGCGCACCCTCGCGGTGCCCTTGATCGCCCGGATCCTCCGCAGGACGACGGCACTGGTCGGGTCGGCGGGGCGCGCGAGCGCCTCCCGGCACTCGATGACGGAACCACTTCCCACCCATCGACTGTTCCAGATGAGGGACCGGCGGTCGTAGTAGCCCCCCCAGGTGTAGCGATCGAGCGGAGTCACGCCGTAGACGCCGGCCCCGCCGATCAACAGCGAGAACGCCGCATCCGAGCTCCACCGGGGCACACACATCCATGAGAGATCACCCCGTGGACCGATGAGACCCCCTCGCTCGCCATCCGCGATGAACGCGTACTCCCGCAGCACGTGGGGCGGGTAGTCGACCGCGAGGTCCATCGCTTCCTCCCTACCCCGGACGGACCGGACTCGATTCCTCCTTTCGTGGATTCCGCGTCTCCACCCTTTCATCGCGGGGTAGGGGTGCCGCCGGACGGGTCACGAGAGGACGACGGATCGAACAGACGAAGACTCGAAAGATCGGAGGGCGCCCATGAGCCAGCGCCATTCAGTGAGCAGCTACCTGTTGTCACGCCTGCAGGACTGGGATGTCGACAAGGTCTTCGCCTTCCCCGGCGACGGGATCAACGGGATACTCGCCGCGTGGGAGCGTGCCGACTCCGCCCCCGCCTTCATCCAGGCTCGGCACGAGGAGATGGCCGCGTTCGAAGCGGTCGGGTACGCCAAGTTCAGCGGGAGGCTGGGCGTGTGCATGGCCACCTCCGGCCCCGGCGCGATACATCTGCTCAACGGCCTCTACGACGCCAAGCTCGATCACGTTCCCGCGCTGGCCATCGTCGGCCAGACCGACCGGACCGCGATCGGCGGCTCGTACCAACAGGAAGTTGATCTGGCCAACCTGTTCAAGGACGTGTGCCACCAGTACGTGGAGACGCTGTCGGTGCCTGAACAGCTCCCGAACCTCATCGACCGGGCGATCCGAACCGCGTTCGCCACCCGCTCCCCCACCTGCATCATCGTCCCCTACGACGTCCAGGTGCTCGACTACGACCCTCCCGGCCACGCCTTCAAGATGGTGCCGTCGAGCCTCGGCATCTCCTGGCCCCGGATCTCCCCGGACGACGCCGCGATCAGGCAGGCGGCCGAGCTCCTCAACAGCGGATCCAAGGTCGCCATGCTGATCGGTCAGGGTGCCCGGGGCGCGCGTGCCGAGGTGACGGAGGTGGCCGATCGACTGGGCGCCGGGGTGGCCAAGGCGCTGCTCGGCAAGGACGTCCTGGCCGATGATCTCCCCTGGGTGACCGGTGCGTTGGGGTTGCTGGGCACACGACCGAGCTACGAGCTGATGATGGACTGCGACACGTTGCTGACCGTCGGTTCCAACTTCCCGTACACGCAGTTCATGCCGCCGCTCGACCAGGCCCGCGCCGTCCAGATCGACATCGACGGCTCGTTCATCGGCATGCGCTACCCCTACGAGCTCAACATCGTCGCCGACGCGTCCACTGCCCTCCAGGCCCTCCTCCCGCTGCTCGACCGCAAGACCGATCGTCGCTGGCGCGACACCGTCGAATCGAACGTGGCGAGCTGGTGGAACACCGTGCAGCGCCAGGCGATGACCGACAGCAACCTCGACGGTTACGTGAACCCGCAGCGCCTCGTCTGGGAGCTCTCGTCTCGTCTCCCCGACAACGCCATCGTCGCCTCGGATTCGGGGTCCTCGGCGAACTGGTACGCCCGACACCTGCAGCTGCACGGCAACCAACGAGGATCGCTGTCCGGGACGCTGGCCACCATGGGTCCCGGCGTGCCCTACGTCATCGGCGCCAAGTTCGCCCATCCCGACCGGCCAGCGATCGCACTGGTCGGCGACGGCGCCATGCAGATGAACGGCATGGCCGAGCTGGTGACCGTGAAGCGCTATTGGCAGGAGTGGAGCGACCCCCGGCTCGTCGTGGCGGTGCTGCACAACAACGACCTCAACCAGGTGACCTGGGAGATGCGGGCCCAGAGCGGGGTGCCCAAGTTCCCCGATTCCCAGGACCTTCCCGACGTCTCCTACGCCGGGTTCGCGGCCAGCCTCGGATTGCAGGCGATCGAGGTGCGAGAAGCCGACGAGATCGGCCCGGCATGGGATCGCGCCCTGGCTGCGGATCGTCCGACGGTGCTCGACGTCCGCACCGATCCGAACGTCCCGCCCATCCCCCCGCACGCCACCATCGAGCAGATGACCAACGCCGGCAAGGCGCTGATCAGTGGTGACCCCGATGCGTGGGACGTGCTGAAGACCGGCATCCGCCAGAAGGCCCAGGAGTTCATCCCCGGCACCAAGGACGCCTGAGGTGGGCCGGCGAGCGAAGGACGGGTCGACCCCCGACGACTCCATCATCGATCGGGCCGTCACCGACATCCGGACAGGCAGGTTCGAGCGATCGATGGCCGGGCTGGCGGTGGCCGGCGCCGCGGTCACGACCGCAGAGATCTTCACCGAGCACGACAGCGCCAGCTTCGGCAACAAGATGATGTGGTGGCCGATCGTGATCGTGCCCACGATCATCCCGACCGGCGTCGCCGCGATCATGAGCCCGAAGGCGGCACGCACCATCTTGCCCCTCGCCTCCTCGCTCGTCGTGGCGAACGGCCTGCAGGGCACCTACCTGCACGCGCGGGGGGTCCTGGCCAAGCCGGGGGGCTGGCGCAACCTCCGCTACAACCTCGAGATGGGACCGCCCCTGTTCGCGCCGATGCTCGCCGCGATGGTCGGCGGCATGGGGATCCTCGCTGCCTTGCTCCGCCGCGAGGGCGACCGATGACCGGGCCCGGTCGCGAGCGACTCGCATCCGCTGCCGACGATGTGCCGCAGGGGGCGGTGACGCCGGGCCATCAGGGCCGGTTCGGCGACTTCGACGTCCTCGGCCAAGCCGACCGCTGGGACGAACCGACGAGGACGGCGGTGCTGGGACGCCTCCACCAGCACGGATCCCTCAGGTTCTTCGGCGTCGACGAGGAGCCGACCGTTCGGGCGTTGGTCGATCTGCTGCTCGCACAGCACGAGGAGCCACGGGTGCCGGTGGTCGAACTGATCGACGCCCGACTCGTCCTGGGCGAGACCGACGGGTGGCGCTACGAGGACATGCCCTCCGATGGCGAAGCCTGGCGGCAAAGCCTGAGCGCCCTCGACCGGGCCGCCGATGCCGGATTCGGTCACCGCTTCCACGAGATCGACATCGGCGACCAGGGCGAACTGGTGCAGCGCATCCAGAACGGCGACGTGTGGGAGGGGTTCGATGCGAACCACCTCTGGAGCCTCTGGACCCGCTACGCCTGCACGGCGTTCTACAGCCATCCGTGGGCGTGGAACGAGATCGGGTTCGGCGGGCCGGCGTATCCACGCGGCTACAAGAACATCGGACTCGACCGGCGCGAACCCTGGGAGCGCGCCGAGATCGATGCCCACGACCCCGTTCCATGGGCCGACCGGGCCGAGGCCGCACGACGGACTCACGCCCGCCGCACCGGAAGGCACGGGTAGGCCATGGGCCGCTTCAGCGACACCGACGTGCGTTCACGGAACGCCTCGGCCTGGTTGCTCCCCACCGGCGACGAGCGCACCAACCACGGGCTCCGACGCGACATGCGTCGCTACGACCCCGACGACGAAGTGGACGTGGTCGTCGTCGGGTGCGGCGCCGGGGGCGCCACGTTGATCCAACGGCTGGCGCGCGCCGGTACGCAGGTCGTCGGTCTCGATGCCGGCCCGTTCTGGGATCCCGACCGCGACTGGGTGAGCGACGAGTACGGCTCGCACGGGCTCTACTGGACCGAGCCGAGGGTCATCGGAGGGACGGACCCGGTCCCGCTCGGGTCGAACAACTCCGGTCGGGGCGTCGGTGGATCCATGATCCACTACGCCGGGTACACACCACGGTTCCACCCGTCGGACTTCCGAACCGACTCGGCTGACGGCGTGGGTGCCGATTGGCCGATCAGGTACGAGGATCTGCGGCCCTACTACGAAGCGATCGAGCAGGAGCTACCCGTGTCGGGCCAACCGTGGCCGTGGGGCGATCCACACCGCTACCCCTACGCTCCGCACCCGGTCGGCGGGAACGGCGAGATCCTGGTGCGAGGCGGCGATGCGCTCGGCATCCGGACACGGGTCGGTCCCGTCGCCATCACCAACGGACGGTTCGGCAACCGGCCTCACTGCATCTACCGGGGGTTCTGCCTCCAAGGCTGCAAGGTCAACGCCAAGGCGTCACCACTCATCACCCACGTGCCCGACGCACTCGCCCACGGCGCCGAGATCCGCCCGAACGCGATGGTCACTCGCGTCGTGCTCGACCACCAGGGACGGGCGGTCGGCGTCACCTACCTGACCGACGGGATCGAGCGGTTCCAGCGCTCCCGCGTGGTCGTCGTCGCGGGCTATTCGATCGAGACGCCTCGCCTGCTGCTCCTCTCGGCCTGCAAGGAGTTCCCCGACGGCATCGCCAACGACCACGGCCAGGTCGGGCGCTACGTGATGGTCCAGGGCGCCCCCCAGGTCGCCGGTCGCTTCGACGAGGAGGTTCGGATGTACAAGGCACCGCCTCCGGAGGTCAGCACCGAGGAGTTCTACGAAACCGACCCCTCCAAGCCCTACCGTCGCGGTTTCTCCGTACAGACCGTGTCGCCGCTGCCGATCACCTACGCCGAGCACGTCACCGCACAGGGGCACTGGGGCGACGTGCTGCGCGAGTACATGCGCGACTACACGCACTGGTCGTCGCTCGGGGCGCTGTGCGAGTTCCTGCCCCGATGGGAGAACGCAGTCACTCTGGCCGACGAGTGCGACCGCAACGGCTATCCGGTCGCGCACTTCTCCTACTCGCAGTGCGACAACGACCGCGCGCTGATGCAGGCGTCGCAACACGTGCAGGAGGATCTCCTCCGGGCGGCAGGTGCTACCGAGACCATCGCCATCTCCCGGTACGCCCACCTGGTGGGGGGTTGCCGGATGGCGAGTGACGCCGAGCACGGTGTCGTCGACTCGCAGCAGCGGACGTTCGCCGTGCCGAACCTCTACCTCTCCGATGGAAGCGTGCTCCCGACCCAGGGCGCCGCCAACCCCGCCCTCACCATCATGGCCCTCGCCGCCCGCTGCGCCGACGGTCTGATCGCCACCCGGCGCAATGGCAGCCTGCGGGGGTCGGCGTCATGACTCGTCCGACGGCGACCGTCACCGACCTCGCAACCGCGGTGTACCGGGTTCCCACCGATGCACCCGAAGCCGACGGCACGATCGAGTGGAGCTCGACGACCATGGTGCTCGTTCGGGTCCGGTCCGGACGCCACGAGGGGTGCGGGTGGACCTATGCCGGGCCGGGCGCGCAGACCATCGTCGACGATGCGCTCTCGCCTGTGGTCACGGGCGGCGACGCCTTGGCCGTGCCCGGTCTCCACGAGCAGATGGTCCGCACCGTGCGGAACCTGGGACGACCGGGCGAGGCCGCCTGCGCGATCTCGGCCGTCGACATCGCCCTGTGGGATCTCAAGGCCCGTCTGCTCGACATGCCGCTGTGCGACCTGTGGGGACGGGCTCGGGACACCGCCCCGGTCTACGGCAGTGGCGGGTTCACGACCTATGACGACGCCACCACGGTCGCCCAGTTGACGTCGTGGCTCGATGCCGGTATCCCCCGGGTCAAGATCAAGATCGGCGAGTCGTGGGGCCGGCGACCCGAACGCGACCTCCATCGGGTCGCCGTGGCCCGACGAGCGATCGGCGACGATGCCGACCTGTACGTCGACGCCAATGGGGGCTATCGGCGCAAGCAGGCGATACGCATCGGACGACACCTCACCGAGGAGCACGGCGTCACGTGGTTCGAGGAACCGGTGTCATCGGACGATCATGAGGGGCTCCGCCACGTTCGCGCCGCCTGCGACGCCGACGTGACCGCAGGCGAGTACGGCTACTCCCCCGCCTACTTCCACCACCTGCTCGCGGCCGAAGCTGTCGACTGCGTGCAGGTCGACGTGACGCGATGCGGCGGATACACCGACTGGCTCGCCATCGCGCACCTCGTCGCCGCGGGGGGGCTCGAGGTGTCCGCCCACTGCGCACCGAACCTGCACGCGTCGGCTGGCGTGACCATCGCAAACTTGCGTCATCTCGAGTACTTCCACGACCACGTGCGAATCGAACGCATGCTCTTCGAGGGCGCCCTCGACCCCGAAGGCGGCGGGCTCGATCCGTCGCGGGACCGTCCCGGTCATGGCCTGACGCTCCGAGATCCCATCGCCGATCGGTACCGGATCGGATGACGCTCGCTGCGGGACCGCACCACGCCACCGGGGAGAACGACGAGCGCGACCGGCACGCGGCGCGCCGCCGTCCTGGCGAGCCCGGCGCCCGACGTCGGCGAACAGATGCGAACACGAGATGAAAGAGGTCCAAGACATGACGAAGGAACCGAAGGTGGCCGTGGTGACCGGGGCGTCGGCGGGAGTCGGCCGGGCAACCGCCGTGACGTTCGCCGAACGGGGCTACGACCTCGTCCTGGTTGCCCGGGGCGAGGCCGGGCTCGACGGGGCCGTCCACGATGTCGAGGCGCTCGGTCGGCGGGCGGTGGCCGTCCCAGGCGACATCGCCGATCCCGAGACATCACGTCGTGCGGCCGCTGCGGCCGAGGACGAACTCGGCGAGATCGCCGTCTGGGTGAACGACGCGATGACCACGGTGTTCGCCCCGTTCTCGGAGATCGAGCCCGACGACTTCCGACGGGCGGTCGAGGTGACCTTCCTCGGGCAGGTCTGGGGAACGAAGGCCGCCCTCGAGGTCATGAAGCCTCGCGACCGCGGTCAGATCGTCAACATCGGTTCCGCATTGGCGTTCATCGGCATCCCCCTGCAGTCCCCGTACTGCGCATCGAAGTTCGCATGTCGCGGGTTCTTCGAGTCGGTGCGGGCCGAGCTCATCCACGAGGGCTCCGCCGTCCGCATCTCCATGGTGCACCTCCCGGCGGTGAACACGCCGCAGTTCACGTGGTGCGAGACCACGCTCGACCGCCGGCCCCAGCCGGTGCCGCCCATCTACCAACCCGAGACCGCTGCCGCCTTCATCGTCGACGTGGCCGAAGATGGTCGACGGTCGAGGATCGTCGGCTCCTGGAACAGGCTCCTGGTCACCGCCGCCCAGTTGGCACCCTCGTTCGGGAACCAGTTCGCCGCACTCAGCGCCTGGGACGGACAGCTCACCGGCCAACAGGTGCGCGAAGACCGGCCGAGCAACCTGTGGAAGCCAGTGGACGAGGATCACGATGTGGGATCCCACGGGGAGTTCGGTGACCGAGCCGGCGGCTTCCTCGATCCGAGCTTCCTCACCACCCTGCCGGAAACGGCGGCCACCTTCGCCGAGTCCGCGGTCAACACGGTCAAGGACGCCATCGGTTGGCGGCGAGCGCATGAGTCGCGCACGAGCGAAAGCCGCGCCGGTCGATCGGCGTCATGACGAGACGGGGCCCGCTCCCGACTGCGGAACCGCCCGGAGGCCTGACCGGCCGTGGCCGCGAGATGCCGACCATCGGCGCCCGGCGATCAGCACGAACCACAAGGAGACCACGATGACGAACAACCGACGCGACCGCGATCTCGTCCCTGACACCGACGAGCAGGAACCCGACGGACACGACCCCTCGATCGATGCGTTCGAGGGATTGATGGATCCGGTGGACGGGACGAGCACGCCGACCTCGGACGCGGACGCGCCACCGCCGGGATGACCGAGCCGTCGACCATGCCCGACTGCTGACGCGTCCCGAGTTGCAGCTCGTCGAGGGTGGATCTCCTCGGCGGACCCGCCGGGGGTGGTCGCCATCCGACGCACGTCGAGTGTGCGCCCCGGATGTCAGCCTTTGCGCGCCGCCTTCGAAGTCTTTGCCGCTGCCTTCTTGGCTTGCTTCTTGGTCTGGGTGGCCCCCGACGACGCCTTCCGGCGCGTGGTGGTCGCACCGCGCTTGGCCGTCGACGCCGCCTTCGCAGCGCCTCGGCGAGCCGACGTCGCGGTGCCCTTCGCTCCCGCCCGAGCGGCCGAGGTCGTGCCCGCAGTCGCTCGTCCAGCCGTCGAGGCGGTCTTGGTCCCTTCCTCCGCCGCCGTGTCGCCGGCCTGGCGGGCGCGGCGCACGGCGTCGATCACGGCGTCGGTTGCGTCGGACGCGCTGTCACGCACCGAGGTGGCGGTCCGTCGCGATCGAGACGAGCCTCGAGCCGAGACCTTGGGGCGATCGCGCCGCAGGATCGTGGCGATGAGGTCCGAGACCGCGTTGATGCTTCCCTGGGCCGCCCCGCTGACGGTGTCACCCACCCGATCGGCGACTCCGGCGGCAACACCGACGACCAGGTTGCCGGGAGGCGTGTCGGGCGAGGTGGGATGAGGGCTGGTGGGCGCGAGCTTCTTCGCCGCTTCCAACGCATCCCCGATCTGGCCGAGCGCCGTGCGCCCCAGCTCCTCGCGCACCTTCGGGAAGAGGTCGCCCTCTTCCTCCTTCACGTGGTGCCGAACGCTCTCGATGAGGACCGTCACCTTGGCATCGAACCGTTCGTGCTCGGGATCCATGCCGTCGAGCTCGTCGAGCACCCACTTGACGATGTGGTGCTCCTCCAGGCTCTCCAACGCTTCCGACTCGGTTCCCGGCACCGTGGCGCGGACCACGGGGTAGAACACCTGCTCCTCGATAGCGGCGTGCACCGAGAGCTCCTCGATGATGCGGTCGACGATCCGGCGCTTCTCGACGAACGC
>JBBSTY010000092.1:0-17371 GCA_038235385.1 Acidimicrobiales bacterium
ACGGTCGACGAGCCGGTCACGCCGCATCGAGCTCGAACGGGACCTCCGTCGCCGTCCACGCCGCGGTCGGCTCCCTCCGATGGTGGCATCGACTGGACGGGACGTTCGTCGCCGGAGGGCTCCGACCCCGGCGATGGACATCCGGCGGCGGCCAGAGGTTCGGCTGGCGCGCGACGACTCGCCGTGATCGCCGGCGTCGTGTCGTTCGCGTACGTGGTCTGGGTGATCGTCGATCTCGTGGTGCTGAGCACCAGCGGCGTCGCCTACACCCAGATGCACCAGTCGCTCGGGTCGCTCGGGTTCCGGCTCGTGCTCTGCGCCGCCTGGCTCGCGCTGCTGTACCACGGGCTCGACGGGGCGCGGGTGGCGATCATCGATGCCGTCCCCCGGCTGGCACCGCGCGATCGCCTCGCTCGCGGCGTCGTCTCGTTCGTGCTCTTCGGCGTCTGGATCCCGACCGCCCTGGTGATGGTGTGGCCCGCCGTGCGCGGATGGTTCGCCTCGTGACCACGCCGAACCGCGCGCCGACGGCCGCCGGGACCGTCTCCTCGCTCGATCGGGTGCCCGATCGCCCGTGGCGCTGGCACCTGTCGCGCGCCGCGGCGCTGCTCCTCGTCGTCCTCGTCCCGCTCCACTTCGCGGTCACGTTCATCGCCGACGATGTGGGCTCCACGACGGCCCGCTCGATGAGCGAGCAACTCTCCGACCCGACATGGAGGATCCTGACCTGGCTCGTGCTGGCGCTCGCCCTGGTGCACGGCACCCTCTCGGCGGACGCGGCCGTGCGTCGCCGGCTCCCGGGCGGCGTCGGGTCGGTCCTCACCGTGGTCGTCGGCGTGATCGCGGGTGTGGCGTTCGCGGCGGCGAGCTGGGCGCTGGGTCGAGGTGTGGTCTGACGCCGACCACGCAGGCGGCACGCTCGGCGCGGGGCACTAGGCGTCGGGTTCGCGACGACGGCGCCGGGGCGGCAGGTGGACGCCGCCGATGGTCGGGTCCGGTCCGTCGGCGAGCGTGCCGTCCTTGCGGACGGTGACTCGCTGGCGACCGTAGATGCTGCGGTGGGACGAGAACACGAAGCTCACCACGCAGGCCACGGCCACGGGCACCACGACCTCGGATCCGAACAGCTCCATGCCCATGATCGTGCAGGCGAGCGGGGTGTTCGTCGCTCCGGCGAACACGGCGACGTAGCCGATGGCGGCCATGACCTCGACGGGGACACCGAGCACCGTCCCGAGCGCGGCGCCGAGCGTGGCGCCGATCACGAACAACGGGGTCACCTCGCCACCCTGGAACCCGGTGCCGAGCGTGACCGCCGTGAAGACGATCTTCAAGAAGAAGACCTCGAACCCGACCGCGTGGCCGTCGAGCACGTTCGAGATGAGGGGCAGCGACAGGCCGAGGTAGTCCTGGTTGCCGACCACGACCGCGAGGACGATGATCACCACGCCGCCGAGGATCGGCCGAGCCGGCGCCCACGGGATGGCGGCACCGACGAGCGCCTTGATGGCGTTGGTGAGCTCGATGAACAGCGCGCCGGCGGCCGCGAACGCAAGCCCCGCCAGCGCGACCTTGGCGATGAGCATCGGGTCGATGTCGACCGACAGCTGCGGCGTGATGGCGTGGTGCACACCCAGTGCGCCGACCACCTGGTTGCCGATCACCGACGCGGCCAGTGCGGGTACCAGCGCGTCGTAGCGCAGGCGGCCCACGGACTGGACCTCGAGACCGAACACCGCGCCCGCCATCGGCACCCCGAAGACCGATCCGAACCCGCCGGACAGCGCGGCGATCAACAGCACGCGCCGATCGTCGGGGGCCAGGCGGACGAGACGCGAGAACCGATCGGTGAGACTCCCGGCCCTCTGGATGGCCGTGCCCTCGCGCCCCGCTGATCCACCGAAGAGCTGGGTGATGACGGTGGCGAGGTAGACCAGTGGCGCCATGCGTTGGGGCACCCAGGCACGCGGTTGGTGGATCTCGTCGAGCAGGAGGTTGTTCCCGTCGACCGCCGTTCCCGCCCATCGGTGGTAGGCGAACCCCACGACGAAGCCGGCTGCGGGCAGCAGCAGGAGGAGCCACGGGTTCTCGAGACGCAGGGTCGTCACCCATTCGAGGGCGCGGAGCAGCGCGGCGGACGAGACCCCTGCGAGGACGCCGACCACGGCGCCGAGGCCCACCCACCGCAGGAGGTGGATGGCCAGGTGCAGGTGCTCGGCCGGACGTGGCCGGTCCAGGTCCCGCGCCGCGTCGACGACGCGCGCCCAGAGCCCATGGCGCGGAACGCGCCGTCGGGCGTCGATGGGTCCTCGATCGTGGGGGTCGCGCACCGCAGTCTCCGGGACACCGGCAGGGTGGTTGCTCCAGGTTCGCCACGCCCGGTTCCACGCGACGGCCTACCAACGGAACAACTCGTTCAGGTCGGTAGGAGCCATCAGCTCGAGGCGGTTCGATCACGCAGCGGTGATCCCGGCGAGCTCCATCGCGGTGACGTCACCGTACCGTTGCTGGACGCCGCAGGCAACGGCCCGAGCGTGTGAACCGATGACCCGGCTTGGCATCGGCTCCTTCCAGGCGGTTCACTTCGGAGATGTCCGATGAGTGGAATCCCGTCGACGACGAGCGCCGCCGGCTCGAGGAGCGCGGTCTCGGTGCCGACGATCTCGATCCTGATCCGATCGTCGTGCTGCGCGAGTGGTTCGCCCACGCGAGACGCAGCGGCGTGCACCAACCCGAAGCCATCACCCTCGCCACGTCGACGGCCGACGGGCGGCCGTCGGTTCGTTTCGTGCTCGGCAAGGGCTTCGACGAACGCGGCGTCGTGTTCTACACGAACGAGCGGTCGAGGAAGGGCGGGGACCTGCGCGTCAACCCCGTGGCTGCGGTGCTGTTCCCGTGGCACCAGGTGTCGCGTCAGGTTCGGATCGTCGGGTCGGTGGATCGGGTGTCCGAGCAGGACGCGGATGTCTACTTCGCCACCCGGCCCCGCGGGAGCCAGATCGGTGCGTGGGCGTCGCCACAGAGCCAGGTCCTGGTCGATCGCGACGACCTCGAGGCCCGCTGGTCGGAGGAGGAACGACGTTGGCACGGCCACGACGTCCCGCGACCCCCGCATTGGGGTGGCTTCCGCGTCGTGCCCGACGAGTGGGAGTTCTGGCAGGGCCGGGCCAACCGGCTGCACGATCGCTTCCGCTACCTGCCTGACGCCGACGGCAGCTGGCGCGTCGAACGTCTGTCGCCCTGATCGATCGCGACGAGGGTGACGAGGCGCACCGGATCCGACCCCATGACCCGTCGATGCCGGTACCGTCAGACGTCGCCATGTTCGCCCAGCTGCTGGCTCACCCAGGTGTCGAGGAGCACTGCGAGCTGCGTTCGAGGTTCGGGATGATGGCCTTCCACGGCGGCTCGCTCGAGCAGGCCACCGATGTCATCGCCCGGCTTGTCGCCGACTCGACCGGCGCGTCGCTGTACGCAGTGGTGCAGCCACCGGACCTTCGCTGGCACATCCCCTCGATGCTGATCGACCCGGCGGCATCTCCGGCGCTGGCGTCGTTCATCGGCCACGTCGACGCCGCCATCGCGCTCCACGGGTTCGGACGCCAGGCGATGTTCACGACCGTGCTGGTGGGCGGGCGCAACCGTGAGCTCGCGGCGCACGTGCGATCGGCGCTCACCGACCACCTCGACGGGTACACCGTCGTCGACGACCTCGACGCGATCCCGGTCGAGCTGCGGGGACTCCATCCGGACAACCCCGTGAACCGTCCGCGCCACGCCGGTGTCCAGATCGAGCTGCCGCCACGTGTGCGGGGGCTCGGCCCGTTCTGGGCCGACCGCACCGAACCCGGTCTCGCTCCTCACACGATGGCCCTCATCGCCGGCCTCGATGCCGCGGTTCGGACGGCGTGACCGGCTTCGTCGTCGGCGCTCACGACCTCGGCGTCCTCCGCGCCTCCGGCCCCCCCGCCTCGCCCGCACCAGCCAGGTGGCACTCGGATCGAGCCCCGTAGACTCCGCCACCATGGAACTGCGAATCTTCGTCGAGCCCCAGCAGGGCGCCAGCTTCGAGCAGCAGCTGGCGGTCGCCCGAGCGGCCGAAGCCGGAGGGTTCGACGGCTTCTTCCGCTCGGACCACTACCTGCGCATGGGCGACGGTTCCCCGCTACCGGGGCCCACCGACACCTGGGTGACCCTGGGTGCGATCGCTCGGGAGACCAGCCGGATCCGCCTGGGCTCGCTGGTCTGCTCGGCCACGTTCCGGTTGCCCGGACCGCTCGCCGTCGCGGTTGCCCAGGTGGATCAGATGAGCGGTGGACGTGTCGAGCTCGGCATCGGAGCCGGATGGTTCGATGATGAGCACACGGCCTACGGGATCCCGTTCCCGACCCTCGGCGAGCGCTTCGACCGTCTCGAGGAGCAGCTCCAGATCGTCACCGGTCTGTGGAGGACACCACCCGAGGCGCAGTTCTCCTTCGAGGGCGATCATTACACGGTCGTCGGGTCGCCGGCGTTGCCCAAGGCGTTCCAGCCCGGGGGACCCCCGATCATCATCGGCGGGGGAGGACCCACCCGCACGCCACGGCTCGCGGCCACCTACGCGTCGGAGTTCAACCTGCCGTTCACCCCGGTCGAGGGCTTCCGCCGCCAACGCGCACGCGTGCGAGAGGCGTGCGAGCGCATCGAGCGTGACCCCGATGACCTCGTGTACTCCGCGGCCCTGGTCGTGTGCTGCGGGGAGAACGAAGAGGAGGTGGGCCTCCGAGCCGGTCGGATCGGCCGGGCCGCCGACGAGCTGCGCGAGAACGGTGCCGCCGGTTCGCCCGCCGAGGTGATCGATCGCATCGCCGACTACGCCGAGGCCGGTGCCAGCCGGATCTACCTCCAGGTGCTGGACCTCGACGACATCGACCACGTCCACCTGCTGGCGGAGAAGGTCAACCCGGTCCTCCCCTGACCGACCGGTGCGTCGCACCGCAGGAGGTCGACGAGGCGCGGCGGAGACGGCGGAGGCGCGGAGGCCAGCTCAGGTCGGGTCGGCCGCCTCGAGGAACGACTCGACGACCCGGTCGATGTCGTCGTCGGTGAGGCTGGTGAAGAACGGCAGGCGGAGCAGCCGGCCGCTGATGTCGTCGGTGACCGGACACGCCGTCGGGCGCGCCGCCACCCGGCGCCCACCTGGTGAGCTGTGCAACGGCACGTAGTGGAACGTGGGGTGGATGCCCTGGCGTCCCATGGCGGTGAGCACGCGGTCACGGGTGCTCCCGTCGGGCAGGAGCGCGAAGAACATGTGGTACGCCTGCTCGGTGCCGGGTGGAACGTTCGCCAAGGCGAACCCGAGACGGTCCGCGTGGGGAGCGAGAGCCGCCTGGTAGCGGTCGAAGACGTGACGGCGCCGGGCGAGGATCGACTCGCGCTGCTCGAGCTGGCCGTACAGGTAGGCGGCGAGGACGTCGGACAACCCGAACGACGACCCGGTGTCCTTCCAGGTGTACTTGTCGACGGTGCCGAGGAGGAACGCCTGACGGTTCGTGCCCTTGTGGTACACGACCTGGGCGCGTTCCAGGTCGGCGTCGTCGTTGATGATCAGCGCCCCACCTTCGCCGCAGATGAAGTTCTTCGTCTCGTGGAAGCTGAGCGTGGCGAACCGTCCGAAGCTGCCGAGCGGTTCGCCCCGGCACCGGCCGAAGAGCCCGTGTGCGTTGTCCTCGACGAGGCTGGCGTTCTGCCACCCGGCCAGCACGGAACCGATGCCGGCGATGTCGCAGGCGATGCCCGAGTAGTGGATCGGCACCACGGCACGCACCGAGTCGTCCATGAGGGTTGCGAGGTGGTCGGCGTCGAGCCCGAGCGTGGCGCGTTCGATGTCGCAGAACAGGATCTTGGCGCCCTGACGAGCGAAGGCCAGGGCCGTGGTGACGAACCCGAACGATGGCACCACCACGGTGTCGCCTGGTCCGATGTCGAGCAGGAGCGCGCTCATCTCGAGCGCCGCCGTGCACGAGGTGGTGAGCAGGACGCCCTTGGCGCCGACCTCTTCGCGGATGATCTCGGCGGCCACCTTCGAGAACGGTCCATCGGCCGAGGTGTACCCCTGCTCCACCGCCTGTTGGATGTAGGCCATCTCGTGGCCTTCGAGGCGTGGTCGGTTGAACGGGATGTCGCGACTCCCGGGCCTGCTCTCCGGAGGGGGGACGAGCCCCGGAACCGGGTTGCCGCTCGACTCGCACTCGGCGGTCATCGAACCTCGTGGCCGTCGAGCCAGCAGTGGTACTGGTACCTCGGCGTGTGCACCCGGAAACCGATGTTCTCGCAGAAGCGGAGTGAGGCCATGTTGCGCGCCATGAGTGGTCCGCCCCAGCTCCGGCCCGGACCGAAGAGGTCGAACGAGAACGTGATCAGCGCCTGCGACGCGCCGGAGCCCGGCTTCGTGGTGGCGACGAGGTCGATCCGGGGCTCGGCGTCGGCGGACACCTGGTTGCCGGAGAACCCGGTGATGCCGCTCTCGTCCTCGGAGATGACGAGCATGCGTCCGCCCTCTCCTCGCGCCGAGCGTTCGATCCACGCCTGGTGCATGCGTCGTGCCGCGCTGAGACCGAAGTGCGGATCGGATGCGTACCGGCTCCACGGGGCGATCAGGGTGAGCTCCTCGTCGAGGCGGGCGACGTCGTCGAGGGTGCCCCGGCGAGCGACCGAGCGCGAGGGTCGGACGACGGTCGGAACGCTGGTCGGGTGCTCGAGGTCGATCGTCGTCTCGACGAACCGGAACCCGAGCTCCTGGACGGTGTACGCCATCTCGAGGTGGATCGGGTCCAGCCCGCCGTAGAGGCACACGATGCCTGCGGCTCTCGCCTCGGCGAGCGCGGTCGCCACATCCTCGACGTCGCCACCGTCCAGATCCACCCGGCCGACGGAGAAACCGAAGAACTCCGAATCCCAGGGCAGGTGCTCGACGTTCAGCGTCACGCCGGACGTCTCGTCGTGTCGGCCAGGACGCCGTAGGTGTCGGTGAGGTCGATGAGCGCCTGACGGACCCGGACGAGGACGTCGCGGGTGTCCGGGGTCGCACCGGTGGGCACGGCAGGTGGCGGCTTCCCGTCGCCGAGGTCGCGCAGGACCTGGGCGGTGTAGTGGGCCACCTCGTAGCGGGTCTCGACGCCCTCCCAGCGGGCCCAGTCCGGCTCCAGCTCGCCGTCGGCGCCTTCGACCATGGGTGCGGAGAAGTAGTGGAGCATCCCGCCGATGTGCAGGAGCGAGGGTTGGTCGACGTGGCGCAGCCGGTGGCCGTCCTCCTGGAACAAGATGTTGACCATTTTGGCCGTGTCGTAGATCCAGTAGTCCTGCCCGACCTCGACGAGCCGGGCGCGGGTCTCGTCGGTGATGTCGTTGCCGGCGGAACCGAACCCCACCCCCCAGCGATCGAGGGTCGTGCGCAGCGTGGCGACGTCGTAGATGGCCAGGTGGGGGCTCCCGAACACGTAGCCGGTCGAGTCGAAGAAGTACTCCCCGTTCAACCCGATCTTCCCCTCGGGGAGCACGTTCCCGTCGGACCACACCTCGGCCCCGGAGGTGACGGCGTCGGCGCTCTCGAGGACATCGAGGAACAGCGGCATGTACGGGCCGGTCGCGAGGATGTCGGGATCGATGAACGCGAAGTGCCCGCCGTCGTCCCGCGCCGCCAGCACGGCGTCGAGCGCGTGGCCGTGGCGCAGCATCTCGGTCGACGAGACCTCGAGGACCTCCACGATGGCATCGGGGTGGCGGGTCGCGAAGGCCTCCATGCGGGCGATCTCATCGGCGGGGCATCGGTTGGCGACGAGGCGGAACCGCGCCGAGCTGTGGTCGATGAGGCTGGCGAGGAACCCGCTGAAATAGCGGAACACGCTGTCCGTCCAGACCATGTTGAAAACCACATCATGTTCGTGCAGTTCATTCTCCCTCAGTCGACCCGTCCGATTGCTGATCACCGCGCAGCAAAGGCGCAGAAACTCCCCTGGCGCTGAGCCTCCGGATTGGCGAACACTATCGCGAGCGTGTCGAGCCGTGATCGGCCTACCGGGCCGATCCGTGCGTCAGGAGGGCTGGCTGGCGATCGGGGTGATGGCAGCAGCAGTGCCACCGAATCGGACAGGATCGGCTAGGTACCGTTCGAGGTAGCCCTCGAGGAGCCGTCCGCTCTCATCCCAGTCGAACCGCCGGACCAGCCGTGTACCAGCATGCGCGAGCTGCGTCCGTTTGGAGTCATCGGCCAACAGGGAGACAATCATTCTTGCCAAATGGGCGGAGTCGCCTGGTTCGGCAACGAGTGCAGTTTCATTGTGTATCGCGTAGTCTTGTGATCCCCCATTGTCCGTTGTCACGAGCGCGCACCCAGAAGCCATGGCTTCCACGGCTGTGAGACCGAAACCCTCGTAGTGAGAGGGCTGGAGCAGGATTCGGCTTTCGTTGTAGATGCGTTCGACGAGCACCTCGGGGGATGGACCTCGGACGAAGGTCATCCACGGCGGAATCGGATGCTCGGGTTCGGTCGTTCCGAAGGCGATCGCTCTCATCTCGGGGATCGACCGGTTGACCCTGCTCAGAGCATCCATACCGACGGTCCACCCCTTGGCCGGGTGGCCGCTTCGTAGGATCGCGACGTTTTGATGTCTGCCTGCCTGCGGTTTGGTCACGCGGAACCGGCTGTGGTCGATGCCGTTCGGTACGAGGGCCAGGTGTTCGTCTGGCACACCGCGACGCCGGCCTTCCTCCACGAGCCACGTTGACACGCAGACCTTCAGCCCAGGGTGCTGGTGCACGGCGTGCTCGAGATCAGGGGACAGCATGCCGAGCCCTTGTACGACGTGGACGGGAAGTCCTGACCTGGCTAGCTGCGTGAACCCGAATGCGATGTCGGCTGATGGCCAGGTGGCCTCCATCTCGCCGATGTTCTCCGGTGTCCAGGTGTCGCCATCGCCGTAGTTCCGATGTTCGATGCCATCCTCGAACCGGAACCACGCGACGTCGTCCATGCTCTGGATCCGGTTGCCGAGAAATGGAGCATGGAGCATGTGCACGCGATGGCCGCGACGACTCAATGCATTCGCAAGTTCGTAGTTCACGATGATCCCACCGATGGGATGGGGCGCGCTCGCGACGACGAAGGTGATGATCACGGACGCCTCGCGCCGACGCGGGCACGGAGCTGGAGATCTGGGAGCATCTCGGAAGTGTCGCACACCGGCGTTTGGAGGGATTCTCGAGCGGTCGGCCAGTTCGGGGCGGCGCTTTCGGTGGCCGCACCGTCATCTGCGTCGGTCAGCGCGGGTCGCGCCGAGACGACTGGCGCGCCCACCCGACGGCGATGACGAGCACGATGGCCGCCCCGAGCACCAACCCGATGCGCACGGGACCCGTGCGGGTCACCCAACCGGAGATGGACTGGTTCCAGGCGAAGATCGTCCCGGCGGGCCCGCCCGGGTCGGCGTTGGTGGCGAACACCTGGAGCTCGTACCACCCGTAGTACGCCATGTAGGCCCCGGCGAGGATGAGCAGGCCCCCGGAGATGCGGTTGATGTACGGAAGGGCGTTGCGCAGCCGCCTCACGAGGCCCTGACGGGCGAGGGCGATCGCGAGGGTGAGCGCCATCAGCACGAGGGCCATCCCGAGCCCGTAGGCGAGGAACGCCGACATCCCCGCGGCGAAGCTGTTCCGGGTGAACGTACCGGCGACGGCCACGAGGAACAGCGGGATGGTGCACGAGAGCGACGAGACGGCGTAGGACACGCCGAAGAGGAACATCGACCACAGCTGGCGGCTCCCGGTGCCCCGCTGGAGCTTGGGAAGGTTCACCACCGGCTCGAATCCGCGGAGCATGGCGACGCCGAGACCGACGAGGGCCACCCCGATCACCATCGTCACCCATGGCAACCACTCCTGGATGGTCACCGAGAACTGGGTGATGAGCACCCCCATGACGCCGAACACCAGCAGGAAGCCAGCGGAGACGGCGAGCCCGACGGCGAGCGCTCGGCGGATCCCGGCCTTCGTGTCGGCGGACGGGTCGTCCATGCCCAGGAAGTACGACAGGTAAGCCGGGAGCATGGCGAAGCCGCACGGGTTGATGGTGGCCACCATGCCGGTGGCGAAGGCGAGTGCCAGGGTGCCGTCGTTCACCGCGTCTCGGGCACCTCGATCCCGAAGTTGGTGCGGATCCGCTCGCGCAGCCCGGCCTCGTCGAGCGACAGGGCGTGGGTCTCGGCGATGGTGCCGTCGGCGTTCACGAACACCGTGGTGGGAAGCAGGGTGCCGCCCGACCGGGTGATGATGTCACCGACCGGATCGAACCCCAGCTCGTACGTGATCCCCGTGCGTTCGGCCAACGCCCGTGCGGCGTCCTCGGGATCCGACACCGCCAACCCGATGAAGGCGACGTCGTCACCGGCAGCCTGGTGCACGCGCTCGAAGGCCGGCATCTCGGTGATGCACGGAGCACAGCTCGATGCCCAGAAGTTCACGACCAGCGGGGTCCCCGCGTGCGCCGTCAGGCTGGAGGTCCCGCCGTCGAAGGCGGTGTAGGTCGTGGAGGGGGCAGGTCGGCCGCTCATGTCGACGCCACCGCCCAGCTTCGGAACCGGGGTGGCGGCGTCGGGATCCGAGAGGTGGACGATGTCGGGATCCGGCGTCGGTTCGGTCGACAGCGCCACCAGGCTGGCGATGGCGAGGACGACGATGGCGAGGACCACCGCCCACGCCACACCGGCCGGAACCCGTCGTGGTCGCGGCTCTCCGGGTGGGAGGTCGTCGGGGTGGCGTTCCGGGTGCGGACCGAGCGATCCCGGAAGCACCGGATCCGCGTCGACGGGGGTCCCGGCGGGGGTGTCGTCGGCGCCGGGAACGGGGTCCATGGTCTTTCGACCGTACCGGACCGTGCGGCCAGAACCACAACGCATCGGGCCGTGCGAGGGGTACGGGGCGCGCCGCGCGCCAGGGCCCCACCCGGGTACGGGTGAGGCCCTGACGGGTGCGATCCGGGGGAGTCGGATGCACCGGGGGTGATCGCGGTCCCGGGTCGAGGTTCACGCGCTCCGGAGGTAGCTCCGGAACTGCACGGGGACCGGGATCTCGGGCAGCGTGTCCTCGGGACGAGGATGCTTCGGCGGACGGCCCCGACGGCGCTTGGTCGCCAGGATGCGTCCGTTGAGGAAGAGCTGTCCGCCCCACACCCCCCAGGGTTCCCGTCGGGCGATCGCACCCTCGAGGCACGTCAGCATCGCCGGGCACCCGGTGCACAGGGTCTTCGCCCGTGCGATGTCCTGGAGCTCGTCGGAGAAGAACACCTCGGACAGTGATCCCTCGCCGTCGTGGCAGGCGGCCTCGTCCCACCAATCAGGGCTGAACTCTTCGCTGCTCAGCGGCGCCAACATCGTTGCTTCCATTCCCTTCGTGCCGGTCCCATCGGATCCGGGTCGTGTGTGTGCTGTTCGATCGGTCATCGGAGGTGGTCCGTCGTGGTCGGTGGTCGGTGGTCGAGGTGGTGTCGGCTTCTCGGTGTGTTCCGCTGGGCGGGGCCGATGTCCGAAAAGCAGAAAGGCCGCCGGTTTCCCGGCGGCCTCTCGGAGTTCGCTCCTTCCCTCGTGTATCAAGGGGAGGGCTCCTCGAGCCGTCGGTGTCGAAAGGTGGAATCGGCCGGGACCACGATCGGGCGATCCATCGAGGCGGATGCAACCGTGATGCCGATCTGCCACGAGCCGACGCAGATCCCGGAGCCGTCACGCAGGCGCGCGGCGCCAGCGGCGGCGTGGATGCCTGCGGCGGTGCTCGCGTGGTTCTTCATGACGGAGTTCCTCGGTGCGGTCGGACGGCGACGTCGCACTCGATGCAGTGATCGTGAGCGACGTGGATCTCATCCGACCACGGGCATCGGAGCGCGTCAAACGATTTTCGGTGCGGCCCGGCCGAGCCCACTAGGACGGATCGACGACCTGGCCGAGCATCAGGATGAGGCCGGTCTCGCGATCGCGCACGGCGAAGACGAACGGTCGGTCGATGGCCAACTTGATCTTCGGTGGCGTCTCGCCGCTGGGGGGCGGGGCGGTCGCCGTGCGCTCTGCGTCGGTGCCCTCCTCGTTGATGGCGGCGTAGCCCTGGTAGGCGACTCCCGACAAGCTGAGGACCTCGTCGGTGGTGATGCCCGAGAAGTCGGCGTCTCGCGTGAACGCCCGTCCGAGACCGAGCGCCTTGAGCTCGTTGGTGAGATCGCCCGAGGTGGTGAACTGGAACATCGGGAGGCGGAGATCGACGGGATCGTCCTCGAGTCGGTCCGAGACGCGTCGGATGGTGGCCATGTCGAGACCTTGCCGGAACGTCTCGAAGGTTCCCGAGCGTGGGGCCACGATGAGGAGCGAGAGCTGGTCACCCAGGTAGGGAAGCTCGACGGCGTCCCAGTCGAGGCTCGATGCGGTGCGGATCCCCGTCGGGGAGCTGACCTGCATCGTCTGGGCCTCGATCGTGTCGCCGTCGAGCTGGACGAACCGACCGGCGCGTGTGGCGGCGCGATCGAACGGGACCAGCCACGGCGCCCGCAGGTACGCCACGGCGACGGGGAGGAACCGGGTGAAGGCGGTGACGTCGCCGCGGGGGACGACCTCGGTGATGCGCTCCTGGGTGGCGTCGCTCCCCCACTGGTTGATGGCCTCGCGCGCCGCGTCGTCGTCGGACCGGAAGTCGACGACCCGCATCGGCGAGTCGTGGTCCGACGAGAGGGTGTCGAGGTAGGTGCGGGTGAACCGCGTTCCCCGCTGGCCCCAGACCGAGGCATCGAAGGACGGCGTGACCCGGCCCTTGCGGTTCGACGAGGACCTCTCGCCCGACCGCGACTCCAGGAGCTGATCGACGGCGTTGATGCCCTCGTCGAGGTTCTCGGTCTCATCGGCGTGCAGCACCGCATCGAACTGGTCGCGCGTGGCGCCGACCGAGCCGGCCCGGCTCATGGCGAGGGCGGACAGGATCGAGTACGGCGCGTGGACGACGTTGCTCCGCTGGTCCGCCGAACGGTACAGATCGACGGCGAAGTCGTTGGATGCCCGAACCGTGCCCGGTACCAGCGCATCGTCCGGTGGTCGCCGCGGCGCGTCGCCCCGGACGAGCTGACCGGTCGGCGTCGTTCCGACGCAGGCGGTCGCCACACCCACGAGGACGACGACGGCGACGGCGAGTGCCGCGCGCATGGTCGCTCTCGTTCGCCGCGCCGGCGGAGCGGAAGGTGCCATGGGTTCCAAGGACCGGAGACGGTCGGGGTGACGGGGTGGGACCATCCATCCTCACATGGGAGTCCCCGGTGCGCACGGCACGCGCACCCACCCCGAGGATCGGTTCCCGGGGTCGGTACCCTGAGACCATGCGCGTCGAAGCGACCGAACTGGCAGAGCAGACCGTCGAGCAGATGAAGCAGGTCCGATCGGGAAGGCTCACCATCACGATCGGAACCGGGTGCTGCGAGTCGACGGCCCCGTTCCTCTACGAGGACTTCTGGCCCGGACCCGACCAGGCCGAGGTCGGCACCGTCGCAGGCGTACCCGTGTACGCGCCGGCGTACCTGCGGGCGAACTACCCCGACGACGACGGGGTCGTGATCGACGTGATGGAGGTCGTCGCCGAGTCGATGTCCATCGAGACCGAGCTCGACCGGCGGCTCATCCTTCGAGGTCTCGGCGTGGATCTCGGGGTCGAGCCGGAGGTCTGCGTGGTGCCCGACGGACCCCCGGTCGCCACCGTGGCCACCGGTGGACCGTCGCGCGTGGTCGGCGAGCTCCCTGCGG
Source organism: Acidimicrobiales bacterium (assembly GCA_038235385.1). Lineage (GTDB taxonomy): Bacteria > Actinomycetota > Acidimicrobiia > Acidimicrobiales > Acidimicrobilacustridaceae > JBBSTY01. The sequence continues at coordinate 13,800 of JBBSTY010000092.1, forward strand.
CGCTTCGCCGCACGCTGATCCGCTGACCCGAGCTTCTCGATCCCACCGCGGCGCGGTCATCGGTGCCCGAGGCGCTCGGCCCGCTCGGATCGGTCGGATCGGTCCGGCACCGGTGTCCTAACGTGAGCGCATGGTGAGCGCCGAGGAGATCGAGGACCCGCTGGCACGTCTGCGGTCGTTCTGTGCCCTGCTCCCCGAGACCACCGAGGTCGATGTCTTCGGCAACCCCACCTTCCGCGTTGGCGCTCGGGGCTTCGCCACCTTCGAGGTGATCGGCTCGAAGCGTTCGGTGTGCGTGAAGATTGCCTCCGAGCTCCAGTCGGTGGTGGTGGGACGCGTCGGCTTCGAGCCGGAGCCCGAGACCGGGCACTTCGGGTGGACCCTCGTCGTGCTCGACGGTCAGGTGAGCTGGGACGAGGTCGATGAGCTGCTGATCGGCAGCTACCGCCTCGTCGCTCCGGCGGAGTACGTGGTCCTGCTCGACGAGCTCCTCGGCTCGACCTGAGCACCGGTGCGGGGCGCGTCGGTCGAGGCGCGCGTCAGACGGGCAGCGTGCCGTCGCTGGTGAGCCCGGAGACCGCGGTCTTCGGTGGTTCGGCATCGAGGGCGGCGATCGCCGCATCGAGCATGCGAGCCGAGCAGCCTGCCATGGCAACCGGGGGGACGGCCTCGGTGACGATGATCTCGGCGATCGCCGCGAAGGCGGCGGCCGCGGGCCCTTCGCCCAGCGCCACGGGTTCGCCACGGTCGCCGCCGGCGGCGACGGACGCTTCGAGCGGGATCCTCCCGAGCAGCGGCACGCCGGCATCGTCGGCGAGGGCCTGGCCGCCACCGGTCCCGAACAGGGCGTAGGACTCGCCGTGCGCACACTCGAACGCGCTCATGTTCTCGATGACGCCCGCGACTCGCAGGTAGCTCTTGCGGGCCATGCTCACGGCTCTCGTGGCCACCTTCTGGGCGCTGAGCGACGGCGTGGTGACCACGATCATCTCGGCGCGTGGAAGCATGCGGGCGAGGCCCATCTGCACGTCGCCGGTACCGGGTGGCATGTCGATGAGCAGGTAGTCCATCGCTCCCCAGTGCACGTCCTCGAGGAAGTGCTGGACGGCGCGGTTGAGCATGAGGCCGCGCCACATGAGCGCCGACTCCTCGTCGTCGACGAGCAGGCCCATCGACACGATCTTGACCAGACCGGGTCCGATCGAGCGCTCGAAGGGGATGATCTTCTTGCCGGAGCCGCCGTCGCCCGCCTCGCCCCGCAGCCGGCCGTCGACGCCGAGCATCCTCGGGATGGAGAACCCCCAGATGTCGGCGTCCATCACCCCGACGGTGAGTCCTCGAGCGGCGAGGGCCGCGGCGAGGTTGGCGGTCACCGACGACTTGCCGACGCCGCCCTTGCCCGACGCGATGGTGATGATCTTGGTGGTTGCGGGGATCTCGGTGTCGGGGGCCGACTCACGCACGTTCCACCGAGCCTTGGCCATCGCCGCCGCCTTCTCGGCCTGATCGAGCTCGGTCCAGTCGAGCTTCACCTTCGTCACACCCGGCAGGCCCTCGACCCGGGCACGGATGTCGCGCTGGATCTGGGCGCGGAGGGGACAACCGGCGGTGGTGAGGGCGATGGTGATGGTGACGAGGCCGTCGTCGGAGACGGTGACGCGCTTGGCCATGCCGAGGTCGACGATGTCGCTGCCGAGCTCGGGATCGATGACCCCACGGAGCATGCCCATGATGTCGTCGGGTGTCGGGAGCGCTGGTGTTGGGTGGTCGGGGCGGTGCACGAGCCGATTTTACCGGGGTTCGCCGTGTAATCTGTGCGATGTGCCCGAAGAATCGACGCGACCTGGTGTGAACGCCCCCGATGCGGCCGGCGACGGAGGTGCCCCGAGCGGGCCGACCACGCGCAGGGGCGGCCGCTCGACGTGGCCCATCGGCCTCGACGTCCTGAAGGCGCTCGGCGACAACACGCGCTACGCGATCTACCTCGAGCTCGCTCGTTCTCCCCTCGCTCTCGCCACCGCCGACATCGCCGAGGTCCTTGATCTGCACGTCAACACGGTGCGACCGCACCTCGAGCGCATGCGTGATGTCGGTCTCCTCAAGGTGGAGGCCAGCACCAGCGGCGGGGTCGGTCGTCCCCAGCACCTGTACTCGCTCGCGCCGGATGCACCATCGCTCGGCCTCGAACCGTCGCCGTTCCCGACGCTGGCACGGGTGCTGCTGCGAGCTGCGGCTGCGGCGGGGCTCGATCCCCGGGAGCTCACCGATGCAGGCCGCGACCAGGGCGCGATCGACGCGTCGCAGTGGCCCGATCACACGGATGCGCTCGACGCGCTCGTCATCGAGCAGGCCAAGTTGGGCTTCGACCCGGCGGTGGTCGAGGCCGCGTCGACCGCCACCATGGCGTTCACCCACTGCCCGTTCCGGGAGCTCGCCGAGGCCCACCCGGATCTGGTGTGCGCACTCCACCACGGGTTGGTCGACGGGCTCGTCGGGTCGATCGGCGGCCTGGATGTGACCCGGTTCCACTCGCTGCTCGATCGCGAGCCGTGCCAGGTCGAACTGGTGGTCCGCTGAGCCGCGCCGAGCGGGACGGCACGGTCCGGCCGTCGGCATCGGGTGTTGACGGGTTCGGGCGAACGACCGCTACCCTTGTCCTGCACTCACTGCTCAGGAGGCAACTGTGATCACGCTCACCGACAACGCTGCGGTCAAGGTCAAGGATCTCATCACCCAGGAAGGCGACGAGACGCTCATGCTGCGGGTCGCCGTCCGTCCCGGCGGGTGCTCGGGGTTCAGCTACGAGATGTTCTTCGACAGCGAGCTCGAGTCCGACGACACGACCCTCGACTTCAGCGGCGTGAAGGTCGTCGTGGACCCCTCCAGCGCACAGCTGCTCTCGGGCGCGACGCTCGATTACAAGGACGGTCTCACCGACGCCGGCTTCGCCATCAACAACCCGAACGCCCAGAAGACCTGCGGGTGCGGTTCGTCCTTCAGCTGATCGCCGCTGCGGTGCAGATGCGCTGACCTCCTGCCGACCGGCCCGCGGCACGCGGAGCCGGTCGTTGCGCGTCCGCAGATCGGCTCCACCCCGACGACGGTGTCGGCGAACGACGGGTTCCCTCGACCGTCGCCGAGCGGTTCGGGTGCCGTTCCGGTGCCCGGGCCGGGGTCAGGATCCGAGATCTGAGATCTGAGATCTGAGATCCGAAGTCCGAAGTCCGAGATCAGACCCTCAGACCCTCAGGGCGTTGAGTGCCTCGGTGATCTCGGAGCGGTCGAACACGATGTCGAGGCGGTCGCGCACGATGCCGTCGGCGCCGACGAGGAACAGCGACGGTTCGAACGTGAGGCCCATCGCGTCGAGGGTCGGGGTGGTGGGACCGGTCGGACCTTCGGGGCCGACGAACACCTCGGCGTGGATCATCGTGAGGTCGGGGTAGGTCGGGCTCGCCTCCATCAACAGGTTGAGGACGGGTCCGCAGACGCCGATCTGGCAGAACTGGGGCGTGGACACCAAGAGCACCGTCGGGGATCCGGAGACGAGCGCGGTGGCGAGGTCCACGGCG
>JBBSTY010000093.1:0-17287 GCA_038235385.1 Acidimicrobiales bacterium
CATCCGCGCCAAGATCACCCGAGGTCTCGGCGGGCCCCGCGCCGAGCGCGAGGCGGCCAAGGTCCGGGTGATACCGAACTTCGTCGACACGTCGTGGATCGCCCCGGGCGAACGTCGCAACGCCTATCGCGACGAGTACGGCCTCGGCGATCGTCAGGTGGTCATGTACGCCGGCAACGTCGGGCTCTCGCAGTCGCTCGACCTCGTCCTCGATGCGGCCAGGGAGATGACCGACGACCCCGGGGTGGTGTTCGTGATCAACGGTGGCGGTGCGGCGCTCGCCGATCTGCGCCGCCGGGCGGCCGACCTCTCGAACGTCGTCTTCGTCGGCATGCAACCCAAGGCACGGCTGCCCGAGGTCCTCGCGGCGGCCGACCTCCACGTGGTCCCGCTCAAGCGCGGGTTGGCGTGGTCGAGCGTGCCGTCGAAGCTCTACTCGATCCTCGCGTCCGGTCGGGCCGTCCTCGCCAGCGTCGATGCCGGCACCGAGGTCGCCCGCACGATCGAGCGCGCCGGTGCCGGCCGATCGGTGCCGCCCGACGACGCCGCCGCCTTCGCCGCGGCCGTGCGCGCCATGCTCGCCGACCGATCGGGCCTCGCCGGAGCGGGGGAGTCGGGCCGCCGGTTCGTCGAGGGCTGGGCGTCGCCGACGGCGGCCGCCGCCGCCTACGACGCGTTGTTCCGCGAGTTGGTTCACGGCCGCTGAACCCTTGTCCCCGGGCCGATTTCGGCCGGTCCGACGGTGCCATCGCGCCGGGGGGCGCATTACCGTGGCCGGGGCCTGGCGGCTAGCGTGTCGGATCTTATGGGTAGAGCATCGTCCGCCAAGAAGGTCGCCCGCGCCGCTCGCGCCGGCGGCACCGCCAAGCGGGAGCGGCCGAAGATCGCGTTCCCGCTCGCCGTCTTCGTGATCGTCGTTCTCGGCGTGTCACTCGTCGTGTTCGCCCGGACCTCGAAGGAGCCGGCATCGGCAGCTCCTCCCTCCTACCTCAACCGCGACCACTGGCACGCCGCCTACGGCGTGTACGTCTGCGACGCGTTCCTGCCCCGGTGGGTCGACGTGCTGGAGGATCGCGACGGGATCCACACCCACGAGGACGGCATCATCCACATCCACCCGTTCTCGGCCTCCTCGTCGGGCACCAAGGCGAAGATGTCGGTGTTCGCCAAGCAGGTCGGCGTCACCTTCACCGACGACGGCTTCGTCGCACCCGACGGCACCGAGTACAAGGACGGCTACGACTGCAACGGGCAACCGGCCAAGGTCTCGGTGTTCGAGTGGCATCCCGACGACCCCACCCGACCGGGCGACGTCTTCGACGGCAACTTCAACAACATCTTGTTCGATGCCGATCGCGTCGCCTACACGATCGCCGTGGTGCCCGAAGGCGTCACGCCGCCGCTGCCCCCGACCGTGCCCGGCCTCGACAACCTCGTCGACGTCCCGAGCGCCGGTGGTGCCCCGACGGGAGCCGCCGGCCTCGACCCCAGCCTCATCGATCCGAGCCAGCTGGCGATCGATCCGGCGACGGGTGCTCCCATCGTTCCCGGCAGCCCGACGAGTCCGGGTGCGGCGCCGCCGGTGAGCGACGCGGCGAGCGTCCCGAGCGGTGAGCCCACGCCGACACCGTCCGAGCCGTGAGGGCCATCGTCCTGGTCGGCGGGTTCGGTACCCGCCTGCGTCCGCTGACGCTCGACACCCCCAAGCAGATGCTGCCGGTGGTCGGTCGACCCATGATCGAACGCGTGGTCAGCACCCTCGGCACCGTCGGTGTCACCGACGCCATCTTGTCGCTGGGGTACCGGCCCGACGCCTTCCTCGACGCGTATCCCGACGACACGATCGACGGGGTTCGGCTTCACTACGCCGTCGAGCCCGAACCGCTCGACACGGCCGGCGCCATCCGGTTCGCGGCGATCGAGGCCGGCGTCGACTCCCGTTTCATCGTCGTCAACGGCGATGTGCTCACCGATCTCGACATCGATGCGCTGTGGCGGAACCACATCGAGCACGGCGCCGAGGGAACCATCGCCCTGACACCGGTCGACGAGCCGTCGCGCTACGGCGTCGTCCCGCTCGACGACAACGGCCGCGTCGAGGCGTTCATCGAGAAGCCACCCCCGGGTGAAGCTCCGAGCAACTGGATCAACGCCGGCACCTACGTGCTCGAGCCGTCGGTGATCGACCGCATCCCTGCCGGTCGTCGCGTGTCCATCGAGCGCGAGGTGTTCCCGGCCATGGTCACCGACGCGGCGTTGTACGGGCTCCACAGCGACGCCTACTGGGTCGACGCGGGAACACCCGAGGCCTACCTCCGCTGCCAGCTCGACCTCGTCGACGGCACCCGTGCCCGTGAGGCCGCGATCGCGTCCGACACCCAGGTGTCCGCAGAGGCCACGGTCGAGCGGGCGGTGATCATGGCCGGCGCCGCGGTGGCCGCAGGCGCCGAGATCCGCGACTCGGTCATCCTGCCGGGCGCAACGATCGAAGCGGGAGCGTCGGTCGTGGGATCGATCGTCGGGCCCGGCTCCGTGGTCGGTCGGGGTGCATCGCTGAGCGAGCTCACCGTCACGGGGCACGACGTCCGGGTCGAGCCCGGGCGGACCCTCGTCGCGGCCCGGGTCCCCGATCACGAGGGCTGATCTCGCACTCGGGCGTCCGCTCGGGTGCAGTTCGAGAGCCGCCGCCCACGCGGTGGAGGCCGCGGCGTCAGCGGAAGAGGTCCTCGGCGGGATGGCGGACCATCTCGTCGGCGATGCTGCTGGTGCGGAACCACGAGGTGTCGAGCCCGCGGACCACGGCCACGGGGATGTTGGTCGACTTCCCCATGACGAGCTCGGCGGCCGAGGCGATCTCGTCGGCCAGGGCGACCTCGGTGACCTGCATCTCCCGGCCGAAGGCATCGTTGGTCCCCCGGAGGTCGATGACCGCGGCGATCCCGGCGCACCCGATGGCCACATCGGTCACCCCGCGCCGCCAGGTTCGCCCGAAGGTGTCGCTCACGATGACGCCGACATCGACCCCGGCGCGGCCGCGGAGCCCGTCACGGATCCGACGGGCCGACCGGTCGCTGTCGACCGGCAGGAGCGCGGCGTAGCCGTGCTCGACGTTGGAGAGGTCGATGCCGGCGTTGGCGCACACGAAGCCGTGCGCTGTCTCGCTGATGATCAGGTCGCCACGGCGGCGCAGGATCCGCACCGACTCCTGCTCGACGAGCGGCTTGTGCGAGAGCGGGTCGTCGGGGTCGATCGCGACGAGGCGGTCCTCGACCTTGGACACGATCTTCTGGGTCACCACGATCACGTCGTGGTCGAGCAGCGGCGTCCCGGCGTCGGCGGCGGCACCGGCGATCGTGGTGGCGAGGTCGTCACCGACCCGGTACTCGGGGAGGCCATCGATGCCGAAGATCTCGAGTCGACTCATGTCGGAAGTCAACCACGCGCCGCGTCGATGACGATCCGGGCCAGCGCTGCGGATTCGGCTGGCCCCGACATGATCGTCGGCGCCACCACGCAGCGGAGACCTTCGGCCTCGATGGCCGGGACCAGATCGGCATCGGCCCGGTCGATCACGATGGTGCCGGCCAGCGGCGCGTAGAGCCGGGCGACACCCAGGGCGGACGCCTCGTGGCCGAGCTCGGCGAGCATCCGGTCGGCGGGTCCCTTCAGGGCTGCGCCGGCGATGATGGGCGACACGGCCACCACGTGCTCGCGGCGGGCGATCACGGCGTCGCGCACGCCCGGGACCGCCAGGACGGGCCCGATCGACACGATGGGGTTCGACGGCGCAACCACGACCACCTCGGCCTCCGCGAGGGTCGGGAGGACCGACGGTGCGGGATCGGCGAGTTCGGCGCCGTCGAAGCGAACGGCGGTGACCGGCACGTCGTGGTGACGCGCGACGAAGTACTCCTGGAACCCGACCTCGGTGCCCTCGGGCGGCCCGTCGGGGTCGATCACCATCACCTTGGTGCGCAGGTCGGCGTCGGTGACCGGCAGGATCGTGAGCCCCAGGCCCCAGGCCCGGGCGATCTCCGCCGTCACCTCGCTGAGCGTCGCCCCCTCGGCGAGGCGTTGGGTGCGGAACAGGTGCGTGCCGAGGTCGCGGTCGCCCAGGTTGAACCAATCGATGCCGCCGTAGCGGGCGACCGTGGCCATGGCGTTCCAGGTCTCGTCGACGAGACCCCAGCCCGTCTCGGGGTTGATCGCGCCGGCGAGGGTGTAGATCACCGTGTCGATGTCGGGACTGATGTGCAGCCCGTGGAGCTCGAGATCGTCGCCGACGTTGACCACCGCCGTGAGCTGATCGGCGGCCACCTCCTGCACCAGCCCGGTCAGCAGCCGTGCCGCGCCGACGCCGCCGGCGAGGACGGCGATCACCGCAGGCCGTGCTTGGCTTCGAGCAGCGCGACGTCGGCGTCCACCATCATCGTCACGAGCTCCTCGAACGACGTCTTGGGCTTCCAGCCCAGCGTGGTCCGCGCGTGGGTCGAGTCGCCCACGAGGAGCTCCACCTCGGCGGGGCGGAAGAACCGCTCGTCCTGCACGACGTGGTCCTGCCAGTCGAGGCCGACCCGATCGAAGGCCAGTTCGCAGAACTCCCGGACCGAGTGGGTCTCGTTGGTCGACACCACGTAGTTGTCCGGCTCGTCCTGTTGCAGCATGAGCCACATGGCTTCGACGTAGTCGCCGGCGAAGCCCCAGTCGCGCTGCGCCTCGAGGTTCCCGAGGCGCAGCTCGGTCGCCAGCCCCAGCTTGATCTGGGCGGCGTGGTAGGTGATCTTGCGGGTCACGAACTCGAGGCCGCGCCGAGGGCTCTCGTGGTTGAAGAGGATCCCGCTCGACGCATGCAGCCCGTAGCTCTCCCGGTAGTTGACGGTGATCCAGTGCCCGTAGACCTTGGCCACGCCGTAGGGCGAGCGCGGGTACAGCGGTGTGCTCTCGGTCTGCGGGACCTCCACGACTTTGCCGAACATCTCGCTGGAGCTCGCCTGGTAGAAGCGGATGTCGGGGTCGACGATGCGGATGGCGTCGAGGACGCGGGTGACCCCGAGCGCGGTGGATTCGGCCGTGAGGACGGGCTGGCTGAACGAGGTCTGGACGAACGACTGCGCAGCGAGGTTGTACACCTCCTCCGGACGATGGGTCCGCAGCACATCGATGAGCGAGATCTCGTCGAGCAGGTCCCCCGGCACCAGCTCCAGACGCGGATGCTCCTGGAGGTGACCGATGCGCTCGAAGTTCACCGTGGAGCTCCGTCGCACCATGCCGACCACCTCGTAGCCCTGGTCGAGGAGGAGCTCGGCCAGGTACGAACCGTCCTGGCCGGTGATCCCGGTGATGAGCGCGCGCTTGGTCATGGGGTCCGTTCTACGCTGCGCAGGCCGCACCGTCTGCCAAGTGGGTTGGCACATGTCCGAAAAATCTGACCGTCCTCCGGGCGAGGGATTGGGACGGCGCATCGCGGCCCACCGGGCCAAGCTCGGATGGACCCAGCAGGAGCTCGCCGTGCGGCTGGCCATCTCACGGGTGGCCGTGTCGCACCTCGAGGCCGGCATGTCCGACCCCGGGGAGCGAACGGTCGCCCTCCTGGCGAGCGTGTTCAAGGTCGATCCGCACGACCTCGTCGCCGGGACCACCTACCCGCGTGCCCGAGCGGAGCGCCTGCCGCTGGTCGTGGCCACCCACACCGAGGTCGAGCTCCAGATCGCGCTGCTCGATCGGGACCTCGAGTGGTCGACGCTGGTCGGACCCGCGCTGGCTCGGGTCCAGCTGGAGGGCTGGGTGGTCCGCCTGACGGCGCTCGCCCACGTCACCCACGACCAGCGGGAGCGACGCGCCGTCGACGACGCCCGTCAGCGGCTCCGACGCGAGCTGGCGGCCCTCACCTGAGCCGCGGCGCCAACGGTCCGTCCGACACCAGCCAGGTGACGGTCAGATCTCGACCCGCGTGCGCCACTCCTCGAGCAGATCGCCGAGGGTCTGGTCCAGCGCGATCTCGGGCTCCCACCCGGTGGTCTTGTTGAGCCGGGTGTAGTCACCGCGCAGCACCGGGACGTCGACCGGGCGCTGGAGCGACGGATCGCCTTCGAGGCGCATGGGTCGGGCCGCCTTGGCCACCAGTCGGTCGGCCAGCTCGCTGATGGCGATGTCGTGGCCGCTACAGACGTTGTACGCCTCACCCGGCTCGCCGTTCTCGATCAGGAGCCGGTAGGCCCGGACGACGTCGCGAACGTCGGTGAAGTCCCGGCGTGGGGTCATGTTGCCGACGGGCACCACCTCGCCGCCGTCGACCTCGTTGAGCGCGATGCGCTCGGCCAGCGCGGGGGCGACGAAGCGGTTCGTCTGTCCCGTTCCCAGGTGGTTGAAGGCACGGACGCGCATGACCTCGAGGCCGTACCCGAGGTGCGCCTGGAGGGCGAGGTAGTCGGCGGCGATCTTGCTGGCGGCATAGGGGCTCACCGGACGCAGCGGGTTGTCCTCGGTGAGCGGGAGCTCGGCGAGGGTGACCCGGCCGTACACATCGGCGCTGCTCACCGCCACCACGCGCTGCACCCCGGCGCCCACGCAGGCCTGGAGCACGTTGAGCGTGCCCTCCGCGTTGACCCGGAACGTCTCGTTCGGGGTGTTCCACGACCCACCGACGTCGCTGAGACCGCCGAGGTGGTACACCGCGTCGGGTCGGACGTCGTCGAGCAGGTCGAGGCACCCTCGGGCATCGAGGAGGTCCGGTCCGGTGTCGCGATCGACGCCGGTCACGTCATCGCCGTGGCTCTCGAGGTGGCGGGTGAGGTGTCGGCCGACGAACCCGGCCGCTCCCGTGATCAGGGCCTTCACGGCGCCTCCCTGTCGCTCGAGCCGAACTCGAACCCTAGTCCCGGTACGCGATCGCGGCGATCAGGTGGCGACGCGGTGGTAGAGCTCGCTCATCGCCCGGGCGGATGCGTCCCACGAGTACCTGCTGGCCCGGGCACGTCCCCGTGCCACCAGGTCGGCGGCGTGCACCGGATCAGCCAGCACCTCGCTGATCGCGGCGGCGAGCGCGTCGCGGGATCCGGGCGCCACCAGGCTGGCCCCGTCGCCGAGGACCTCGTCGAGCGCGCCGGCTCGGCTCGACACCACGGGCGTGCCCGCCGCCATCGCCTCCAGGGGTGGGAGGCCGAACCCTTCGTACACCGACGGGAACACGAAGACCGACGCCCCCCGGACCAGGGCCGCCCGGTCGAGGTCGTCGACCCACCCGAGGCGGACGATCCGAGCGGCGTTCGGCGAGCGATCGATGGCCTCGGTGAGGGCGTCGGCGCCCCAGCCGTCGGGCCCGGCGATCACCAGCCGGAGCTCGGGGTCGGACGCGGCGAGCTCGTCGAACGTCGCCACGAGGAGGGGGAAGTCCTTGCGCGGCTCCACGGTGCCCAGACCGAGGAGGTACCGGTCGCCGCCGGCGAGGAGGTGGCCGTCGGCTGGGTCGGCGTCGGGTGGTGGCGAGACGCCGTTGGCGATCGTGACCACCCGGTCGGGGTCGACGCCGAAGTGGTCGATGACCTCGGCGGTCACGAAGTCCGACGGCGTGTGCACCGTGGCGCCGCGTCGGAGCGCACGCCCGACGAGGGCGGGGTAGGCGAGCGTGTCGGAGGTGCACAGCTCGGGGAACCGCACCGACGTGAGGTCGTGCACCGTGGCGATCTCGGCGCCGCGACGCGAGGGCGGCACCACGAAGTTGGGCCCGTGGACCACGTCGACCGCACCGGTGAACATCTCGATCGGTGGGACGTCGCTGCGCAGCCAGGCGGCGCGCAGCGGTCGGGCTGCCATCGGCCACTCGGTCACGCGTGCGCGTCGGGGCACCTGGCCACGGAGCTGGCGTCGGCCGCGCCACGACACCGCGAAGCAGATGATGTCGAGGGTCCGGTCGGCGGCGAGCCGCTCGATCAGCTCGTGGGTGACGTTGCCGATGCCGGTGCGGTGGCCGAGGAGCGGGGTGGCGTCGAAGGCGACGCGGAGCTCCCGGTGCGGGGCGGGGTGGTCGGGCACCGGGTCACGGTACCGGCATGCGGTGGCCGGATCGATCAGGCGGCGCGACCGGCGAGGGATCGCAGGTGGGCTCTCGCCTCCTGGGCGACACCCCGCGCGTTCGCCATGGCCTCGCGGGCTGGGCCGGGGAGGCCGTCCTCGAGTTGGTCGAGCGCAAGATCGACGCGGGCCTCGATCGCCGACAGCCGCGCATCGAGGTCGTGGGTGGCGGCGTCGAACCGTTCGGTGAGCGAGTCGACCGCGCCGGTCAGCGAGGTGAGGTCCACCGAGGGTGGTTCCAGCCGGGCGCGCAGGTTGGTGGCCCCGATGACGCCGAGGCCGACGGCGATGAAGAGCGCGTCGCGGAGTCGGTGGGCGGTCGTGAGGGAGAGGTCGTGGACGGGCATGGCACCTTCTGGTTCGAGACGGCGTCCGACGACGTCGACGGGAATGTGCGAAGCAGAGTACGCAGGGTGTGTAACAGGTGCAAGCGGATGGCCGGGGGGCCGCGGGCCGGTTCGGTCGGTGCGCGGAAGGTCCTGGACCGCCGCCGCCCCCGTTCGGGCGGGGGCCTTCCGACCGGGGTGGGGTGCCCGGAACGGGGGACGGGGGCGACTACCGTGGCGCCGACCGTGGCTACCCCTGATCCCGCCCGACCCGGGCCCGCCGAGCCCCTGCGCGCCGAGCGCTCCGCGTCCGCGACCGGTGCGCCGGCCGAGCAGACCTCGGGTGTCGACGAGGAGCTGGTGGCACCACCGGTCGTGGTGGTCATGGTGGCCCACGATCCCGGTGCGTGGTGGACCGACGTGCTCGCCAGCCTGGCGATGCAGACCTACGCCAACCTCTCGCTGCTCGTCATCGACACCGCCAGCGCCCGAGATCTCGGTGCCGAGCTCGCTCGGGTCATGCCCGCTGCCCACCTGCGTCGCCTCGATCACGACCCCGGCTACGCCACGGCCGCCAACGAGGCACTGGGTTCGGTCGAGGGCGCGTCGTTCCTGCTGCTGTGCCACGACGACGTGGTGTTCGACCCCACCGCGGTGCAGACCATGGTCACCGAGGCGTTCCGGTCGAACGCAGGCGTCGTCGGTCCCAAGGTCGTCGAGTGGGACGACCCCCGCCGCCTGGTGTCGGTGGGTCTCGGCGCCGACAAGTTCGGCGCGCCGTCGCCGCTCGTCGAACGGGGCGAGCTCGACCAGGAGCAGCACGATTCGGTGCGCGACGTGTTCACCGTCCCCGGTGGCGCGATGCTCGTCCGCTCCGACCTGTTCACCACCCTGGGTGGGTTCGACCCCGGCATCGACTTCCTCGGCGAGGACCTCGACTTCTGCTGGCGGGCCCACGTCGTCGGCGCCCGGGTCCTCGTGGCCCCGGGGGCAACCGTGGCGCACCGTCTGGCGCTCGACGAGCGCCGGGACACCTCGGACCGCCGGCGGCTCGTCCGGCGCCACCGCCTCCGCACCGTCCTGACCTGCTACGGCCGGGCGCACCGCATCCGCATCGTCCCGCAGGCGGCGCTCCTGGCGGTTCTCGAAGCCCTCTACGCGCTGCTGTTCGGGCGGCTCCGCCATGCCGGCGACGTCGTCGTCGCGTGGACGTGGAACCTCCGTCGTCTCGGCGACATCCGTCGGCGCCGCCGCCAGCTCGCCGGCATCCGCCGCGTGTCCGATCCGGAGGTCAGACGACTCCAGGTGTCGGGCAGCGCGCAGCTCACCAGCGTGTTCCGAGGCCAACGGGGGACGGGCGACGATCGGCTGCGCTCGATGGCCGGCGCCGGTCGCGGACTGGCCCAGACCGTGCGATCCGGCAACGCCCGGGTGTCGCTCGTCGCGTGGGGGATCGTGGCGGTCGTCCTCGCCATCGGATCGCGCGACCTGCTCACCGGTTCGATCCCGGCGGTGGGGGAGTTCGCCGAGTTCTCCGTCTCCGCGGGCGATCTGCTCAGCCAGTGGGTGAGCGGGTACCACCAGGCCGGGCTCGGGTCCGACCAGGCCAACGCCACCGCGTACGGCGCGCTCGGCATCCTCGGTTTCGTCTTCCTCGGGGCGATGGGAACGCTGCGCAAGGTGCTGATCCTCGGGATGCTCCCGCTCGGCGTGATCGGGATGTGGCGCCTGGCCCGACCCATCGGCTCCCGACGATCGCGTGCGGTGGGTCTCGTGCTCTACGCCGTGATCCCGGTGGCGACCGGAGCCATGGCGGTGGGCAGCTGGAGCGGGCTCGTCGTGTACGGGTTCGCGCCGTGGATCGTGAACCAGCTCGCCCGGGCCTCGCGCCTGGCTCCGTTCGGGCTGGTCGGGGGTGGGTCCGGCCCCGGTGTCACCGAACGGTCGATCGTGCAGCGCATCTTCGTCCTGGGTGTCCTCACGGCGGTCGGCTCGATCATGGTGCCGGCCCTCGTCGTCCTCCTCGTGGGCATCGCGGTCGCCATGGCGATCGGTGGCCTCGTGGTGGGCCAGGTTCGCGGCATCGTCCGGCTCCTGGTGGTCACCTCGGGTGCGGTGCTGGTCGCCGCCATCTTGCAGCTCCCGTGGAGCTTTGAGTTCGCCACGACCTCGTGGGCCGACGTCATCGGCCTCCGCTCGGCCGGCGACCCGGCGAGCGACCTCGGCGCGATCCTGCGGTTCACGCCGAACGATCCGTCGTCGTCCGCCCTCGGGTGGGCCGTGCTGGTGACCGCGGCGCTCGCGCTGCTCATCGGCCGCCAGTGGCGGTTGGGGTGGGCGATGCGGGGGTGGGCCGTGGCCCTCGCCTCGTGGGGCGTGCTGTGGGCCGGCTCGCAGGGAGCGCTCGGCGGGTACCTCCCCGCCCCGGAGCTGCTCCTGGCGCCTGCGGCGGTGGGCCTGGCCCTCGCCGGTGCCATGGGCATGGCGGCGTTCGAGGTCGATCTGCCCGACTACCTCTTCGGTTGGCGCCAGATCGCGTCGCTCGTGGCCGGAGCCGCCCTCGTCGTGGCGATCGTGCCGTTCGTGCAACGATCCTTCGACGGCGACTGGGACCTGCCGCGTGGCGACTTCAACCCGTTGCTCGTCAACCTCCAGAGCCCGAGCGAGTCGTTCCGCATGCTGTGGATCGGCGAACCCGACGTCATGCCGGTGACCGGATGGGATCTGCCGGCGTCGACGGCGGGCGATGCCGATTCGGCCGATCTGGTCTACGCCACGACGACGGGTCGGACGCCGGTCGTCACCGACCTCTGGCCCGGCTCGAGCGAGGGATCCACCGGCCAGCTCACCGAGGCTCTGCGGGCCGCCGCCGCCGGCGAGACCACCCGTCTCGGCGCGCTCCTCGCGCCGATGGGGGTCGAGTACGTCGCGGTCCCGAGGCGGCTGGCCCCGTTCCCGTACGTCGGCGAGGACCAGTCGAGCCCGACAGCCCTGCTCGACGTGTTGGCGAGCCAGCTCGATCTGGCACGCGTCGAGCTCGTGCCGGGCATCGACGTGTACCGCAACACGGCATGGGGCCCGACCCGTGCGGCGCTGCCGCCCGACACGTCGGTGCCGGCGGGTGGTGGCCAGGACATCACCGATCGGGTCATCCCGGAACTGGCGGGCGCCCCCACCGCGCTCGGCGACCTCGCCGGTCCGACGAACGCCTCGGGACGTCTCGACGACCCGGCGACGGTGTACCTGTCGACTGCCGCCAGCGACCGCTGGCAGCTCAGCGCTGACGGTCAGCCGGTCGATCGAGGCGATGCCCTGGGTTGGGCCAACCAGTACCGCGTCGACCATCCCGGCGCGCTGGAGCTGACCTACACCACACCGGCGCTGCGCTACGCCTGGCTGGGCCTCCAGGCGTTGTTGTGGGTGCTGTGCCTGTGGTACCTGTGGCACTCCCGGGTCGCCAAGGAAGATGCACGCGACCGAGCTCGATTGCGCAAGGCGGTCGACCTGTGAGCGCTCGACGGAACAAGAAGCGGATCGAACCGGAGGGACCGGACCGGACCGCGGCCGATCCCGTCTCGGGACGATCCCGCAAGGCCCGACGCAAGGGCCGTCGCTCGGCGACGTCGGCGCAACCGGCGACGCCGATCCCTGAGGCGCTCGCAGCCATCACCGCCGACCTCGGAGGAGCCCCGCAGGCGGATCCGACCGGTCCGACCGGTCCGACCACCCCGGTGGCCCCGGTCGCCTCGTCGTCCTCGTCCTCATCCGCCTCCTCGGCTCCGGAGGCCTCGGTGGAGGCAGCCGAGATCGCCGCGCTCACCACCCGCCATCGCACCGAGGCGCTCACCCCGACCGCCCCCGAGCCGATCGCCCCGCGGATGCGGGCCTTCCGGCTCCCGGCCCTGGTCGTGGTGGTCGCGCTCCTCGTCGGCGCCGCGCTCGTCGACCGGCGCGATGCGGATCCGACCGTCGACACCTCGGCCCCGACCGATCTGGCGCGGATGGCACCCGTGGCCAGCGCTCCCGATGCCCGCTCCTCGACCTTCTACTGCGCCGGCGGCACGGCGCTCGGATCCACCGACCCGGTCGAGCCGTCCGTCGTCGAGGAACCGACACCCGATGCCACATCCGATCCGGGGAGCAGCACCGGTTCACCCGACGCAACCACGGTCGCAGCGGGGCCGGACCCCGTGGTCGCCGAGCATCGCGTCACCATCGCCAACTTCTCCGACCGTGATCAGCAGGCCGTGGTCACGGTGGTGCCGAGCGTCGGCGACAAGGTCGTCGAGACCAGGACCGTCGCCGCCCGCACCCGGACCACGGTGACCCTGTCCGATCTGGTGCAGGCACCTCAGGCCGCGGCGCTGGTGGAGACCGACGGGGGGGAGGTGGCGGTCGAGCACGAGGTGGAGGGACCCCACGGCCGCGCCGTCAGCTCGTGTGCCTCCTCCGCCGCATCCTCGTGGTACTTCCCGGCGGGCACGACGCGACTCGGCACCCGCCACGTGTACTCGGTGTTCAACCCGTTCCCCCAGCAGGCGGTCGTCGACTTCTCGTTCATGGTCTCCGAGGACGGCGGCCGCCAGGCCACTCGCCGATCGGACAAGCTCGAGGGCATCCTCGTGCCCCCGCAGAGCGTCGTGGCCGTCGACATCACCGACATCATCACCGTGCGCGATCAGGTGGCGACGACCGTCACGACCCGCTCCGGTCTCGGCCGGGTCGTCGTGGATCAGGTGATGGACTCCGACGGGCGCAGCAACTGGCCCGAGAGCTTGTCGCTGACCCTCGGTGCGCCGGTCGCCGCCCCCACCTGGTTGTTCGCCGACAACCGACCGCTCGGCGACGGCGTCGAGACGTCCTTCGTGGCCTACAACCCCGGAAGCGTCGATGCCGACGTCGAGATCTACGTCGAGGTCGACGGTCAGGCGCCCGGTACCCGGATCGAGCCGTTCGTGGTCACGGTCCGCGCCGGCCAGTACGCGAGCGTCCCCGTCGGAGCCGACACCCGGATCCCGGTGGGGTTCGGCGCTTTCGTCGTGGCCGTCAGCCGCAACGACGTCCCGGTCGTCGTCGAACGCGTGATGCGACAGACCGAACCCGTCGACCCCGACGGTGCCACCTTCACCATCGGGAGCCCGCTCCTGGCCCGGAGCTGGTTGGTGCCGGTCGGCGGGATCGACGGGCAGGAGTCCATGCAGGTGTCGGTGGCCAACCCGTCGGTGTCCGAGACCGTGACCCTCACCGTCGATGCCGTCGGCGAGGGCGACCAGGGCGCCCTCGATGACTTCGACGGGGTCACCCTGGCACCCGGGGCCCGCACCGTGGTCGATCTCTCCGATGCGCAGGGCGCCGCCTCGCTGATGCTCCGGGTCCGTGCATCGGGACCGGTGATCGTGGGCCAGTGGTTCGCCTTCGACGATCCGGGCACCCTCTCGGACGTGGTGCCCTTCCCGGTGGCCGGTTCGCTTGTGCTCCCCGGTGGCGAGGTCGTCGACCGCAGCGACACCGACGTCGTGGAGCCCGAGCCCTACGACGGACCGCTGCCGGATGCCGGAACCGTTCCTCCGGGCACGACACCCACCACTGAGGCGCCGCCTGGCAGCGACGTGATCGCACCGGACGAGTCGACCACCTCCACCGCACCCGACAGTGGTGTGGTGCCCGCGGGGCCCGATGCCGGCGTCGACCCGGCCACGGGTGCGGCCGTCGATCCGAACGCGCCGACCACGGTCGCGCCCGGGTAGGTTCGACACCGATGGAACGTGTGGTGATCACCGTCGTGATCGTCGCCGTGGCGGTCGTCGTCGCGGTGGTGCTGCAACGACGCCGGCCCGATGCCCCGACCCAGTCGTCGTGGACCGTCCCGGCCCAACTCGATCGACGTGACTTCGAACACCCCGATGCCGACTGGCTCGTGGTCGTGTTCACATCGGCCTCGTGTGCGTCGTGCGCGAGCGTCAAGGAGAAGGTCGCCCTGCTCGAGAGCGCCACCGTGGCGGTGCACGACGTCGAGGCCGTCGCCGACAAGGACCTGCACGACCGCTACGGCATCGACGCGGTCCCGACCCTGGTGATCGCCGATCGCGAGGGTGTGGTCGCCGCCTCGTTCGTCGGTCCGGTCACGGCGGCCGACCTCTGGGCCACCATGGCCGAGCTCCGAGAGCCCGGGAGCGTGCCCCCCGGCTGCGATCACGGCCAGACGGCCTGATCCCATCCGACAGGGCCGATCCCATCCGACAGGCTGATCCGACGCGGTCGGCCGACCCTGCGGGTCAGAAGTCGTCGCGTGTGGTCTCCGCCGTGGAGACGGGGAGCCCGGTGAAGTCCGGCGATCGTGGGGAGTTCGGCGTGGTCCCGAGGTTGAGCGACGAACCGGCGACCGTGACCACCGAGTCGTTGTTCGCCGCCAGCTGGATGAGGCGGGTGACCTCGAGGCCGTCGATGGTCTCGTACTCGAGCAGCGCCCGGGCGACGAGGTCGAGGCCCTTGCGGTGCTCGATGAGCAGGTTGCGGCACCGATCCTCGGCCTCGCGGAGGATGCGCTCGACCTCCTCGTCGATCACCCGGGCCGTGTCGTCGGAGTAGTCGCGGGTGTGCATGAGGTCCTCGCCGAGGAACACCTCACCCTGCTGACCCCAGGCCATCGGCCCGACGCGTTCGCTCATGCCCCACTCGCGGACCATCTTGCGGGCCAGGCCGGTGGCGCCCACGAGGTCGTTGTTCGCCCCGGTCGAGATGAGCTCGAAGACGAGGTCCTCGGCGATGCGACCGCCCATGCGGATGACGAGCTGGTCCTCGATGTAGTTCTGGCGGTAGATGTGCTTCTCCTCGGCGGGGAGCTGCTGGGTGACGCCCAGGGCCATGCCCGACGGGATGATGGTGACCTTGTGGACGGGATCCGCGGTGGGGAGCACGGCCGCGCACACGGCGTGGCCGGCCTCGTGGTAGGCGATGGCCTCCTTCTCGTTGTCCGACAGCACCATCGAGTCGCGCCGCTGACCCATGAGGACCCGATCCCGGGCCTCCTCGAAGTGCTTCATGTGGATCTCGGAATCGCCCTCGCGGACCGCGAACAGCGCAGCCTCGTTGACCAGGTTGGCGAGATCGGCGCCGCTCATGCCGGGCGTGCCGCGGGCGACCAGATCGAGGTCGACGTCGGCGTTGATCCGCTTGTGCTTGCAGTGGACGTCGAGGATCTGGCGACGGTCGTCGAGCTCGGGTAGGGGCACCACGACCTGACGGTCGAAGCGGCCGGGACGCAGCAGCGCCGGGTCCAAGATGTCGGGCCGGTTGGTGGCCGCCATCATCACGATCCCGGTGGTGACCTCGAAGCCGTCCATCTCCGAGAGCATCTGGTTGAGGGTCTGCTCGCGCTCGTCGTGGCCGCCACCCAGGCCGGCGCCTCGCTTGCGGCCGATCGAGTCGATCTCGTCGACGAAGATGATGGCCCGACCCATCTTGCGGGCGGTCTGGAAGAGGTCGCGGACCCGACTGGCGCCGACGCCGACGAACATCTCCATGAAGTCCGAACCGGTGACCGACAGGAACGGCACGCCGGCCTCACCCGCGACCGCCCGGGCCACCAGGGTCTTGCCGGTTCCCGGAGGTCCGACCAGCAGCACGCCCTTGGGGATCCGCGCCCCGATCTCGGCGAACTTCTCGGGGTACTTCAAGAAGTCGACCACCTCGGTGATCTCCTGCTTGACGCCCTCGTACCCGGCGACGTCGGCGAAGGTGGTGCCGGGGCGCTCGCTCGAGTAGGTCTTGGCCTTCGAGCGGCCGATCGACATGATGCCGCCCATCTGCGACGACGCTCGGCGCTGCATCCACACGAAGAAGCCGATGATCAACAACATCGGCAGCATGAGCGGGATGATGCTGCTCCAGATGCTGTCCTGAGGGGTCGAGAACTCGACCCCCTTGGAGGTCATCAGCTCGAGATCGGCGTCGGTGGGCTGCCGCGGTGCGGTGGAGGTGAAGCGCTTGGCGTCGTCGCCCGTGTACGTGCCCGTGATCTTGCTGTTGGTGTTGTCGAAGGTCGCCTCCTCGATCCGATCGGCGCGGAGGTCGGTGAGGAAGGTGGAGTAGCTGACCTCGTTGCCGGGCGGCGTCTGGAAGAGCGAGGGGAGGATCAGCGCACCGAGGATCACGGCGATGAGGACGCCGATCATCCAGCGGGGCCAGCCCTGTTCGCCGCCGAAGCCACCCTTGTTGGTCTTCTCGCCGTTGCCGCTCGAGGGCGGGAGCTCCTGATCCATGGCGTTCAGCCTAGGGGAGGGTCCGCAGAACGCGGGTGCGCGGGGACCGGTTGCGCACGGTCTCCGGCGGTGACGGAGCCTCGCTCGGTCAGGATGCCTGCGCTCGCGCGTCGAACAGCGGGGTGACGACCCGTCGACGGTCGTGCAGCTCCCAGCCCATCGGGATGGTGAGGCCGTCGGCGTGACGGTTGCACAGGTCGTAGGTCGCGGGGTGGGCCTCGCTGGCGGCGTCGACGAGCCAGGCCGTGCGGTTGGCGTAGTCGTAGCCGAGCGTGGCGGCGGCAGGTTCGCTGCACGCGGACCGGTTGCACTGGCGCATCATGGCCTCAGACGGTAGTCATCGCACGCGGCGGCCGGTGGGATGGTGGCCGTCTGCCGTCGGGGTAGGTCCACCGCCCGGTTCGGCCCGTTGGCGGCGGTCGCGTACGCTTCGGACCATGACCAAGCGACCGCCCCAGGGCCGGGGCTCCGGGGGTCGCGTGACGCCGTCGGTCAAGGCCACCGAAGCGGCGGCCGCCGCGGCTGCCGCGCAGGCCGCGAGCAGCCAGACGTCGCGGTACAACTCCAAGACCAAGGCCAAAAGCACGTCACGTGGCCGGGCCGGGCGCGGCGGCCCCGGCCCCCCCGCCG
>JBBSTY010000094.1:0-17056 GCA_038235385.1 Acidimicrobiales bacterium
AGCTCACCTGGGTCGAGGAGACCACCTACGACCTCGCGACGCGCTCCAGTCGGTCCCGCTTGCTGCCCGACCACTATCCGGACCGGCTCATCGCGTCGGCCACCGCCGTCTTCGTCGACACCGGTTCGGGTACCACCCGCACGATCGACGGCGATGTGGCCGTGCGGATGCCGCTGGTGGGCGGCAAGGTCGAGCGGGCGATCGTCTCGGGACTGCGCGAGCACCTCGCCGACGAGGCGCGCCTCGCGATCGACTTCATGGCGCCGTGACCCGCAAGCGCCCCCGGCGGCGAGGGATCAACCGCGTCGATGCTCGCCGAGGCGCTCCTGCTCGGCGGCCAGGCGCTGTTCCATCAAGGTGCGGAAGCGCATGGGATCGATCGAGATGAAGATGCCCTCGGCCTCGGCGCACAGGCGGTCGCCGGCGTAGACGGTGCCCTCGGTGAAGATCTTGCGACCGTCGACCCGGTCGAGGCGACCGATGAAGTGCAGCGGTTCGTGCAACGGCGTGGGCGAGCGGTAGCGCACCGTGAGCGTGCCGGTCATGCCCGGCGCGCCGGAGAGCGACTGCGTGGCCCCGAGGACCTCGTCGAACGCCGCCGCGACGTACCCGCCGTGGACGCACCCGGGCGGTCCCTCGTACGCCGCGCCGAACACGCAGCGGGCATGCACGAGCCCGTCGATCTCCTGGAGCGTGATGGGAGGCGACAGCGGGTTGGCCCGACCGGTGAAGGGACTGTGCTCGAACGAGGCGTGCGGGTTGCCGCCGGCGTTGGCTGCTTCGCTGAACCCCTCGTAGTTCGACCCCTGGGGCATGCGATCGAATGCGAGCGCCACCCGCGCCAGCTCGTCGGCGGCATCGATGATGGCCTCGGTGGGCGCGGCCGTCGCGACCAGGCGTTCGATGATGATGCGCATCGAGTCGGCGAGACGGCGCATCTCGACGGTGCGCGTGGTGAGCTGCGAGGTGGGGATGTCCTGCCAGCGGGCGGACATGATCGACCGCACGACCGCCGGGTCGGGCCGCATCGCCGGCGATCCCGGCGACGCGGCGGTTCCCTGGTCGAGTGGTTCCTCAGCCATCGCACACCCCTCTCGATCGCCGGGTTCGTGGTCCGGGCATCAGAAGTCGACGACCACGGGGGCGTGGTCCGACGGGCTCTTGCCCTTGCGGGCGTTGCGGTCGATCAGCGCGGCGGTCGACCCGGCGGCCAGGGCCTCGGTGGCGAGCACCAGGTCGATGCGCATCCCCTTGCCCTTGTGGAAGTTGCCCGCTCGGTAGTCCCACCACGAGAACAGGCCAGGCGCGTCGTAGTGCGTCCGGAAGACATCGACGAGGCCCCAGTCGACGAGGCGCGCGAGCGCGTCGCGCTCGGGCTCGCTCACATGCGTCGAGCCGACGAACTCGGCGATGTCGTAGACGTCGCGGTCCTCGGGAGCGATGTTGAAGTCGCCGCAGATCACGAACGGGTCGGCAGGGGTCAGCGACTCGGCGATCCGGGCGCGGAGCCGCTCCAACCAGGCGAGCTTGTACTGGTAGTGGTCCTCGTCGAGGCCGCGTCCGTTGGGCACGTAGACGTTCGCCACCCGCACGCCGCCACAGGTGGCCCACATGATGCGGGCCTCGGGGTCGTCGGGTGCGTCGTCGCCGAAGCCGGCCACGACGTCGTCGAGACCGACCTTGCTCAAGATGGCCACGCCGTTCCACCGGCCTTCACCCACGTGGGCGGCCTCGTAGCCCATCTCCTGGAAGGTGAGGGCCGGGAACGCGGCATCGGCGAGCTTGGTCTCCTGCATGCACAACACATCGGGTTGCACCGTCGCGAGCCACTCGGTGACCCGGTCGAGCCGGGCCTTGAGCGAGTTCACGTTCCACGTCACGAGGCGCACACGGTCACCGTAGTGGTCCCGAACGGCGGGCCGGTACGGTCGGCGCATGGATGCGATCGGTTGGAGCGACTACCTGTGCCCGTGGGCGTACCTCGGGCGCGATCGCACCGACCTGATGCGACAACTCGGCGTGCGGGTGACCGTCCGAGGGTTCGAGCTGCACCCCGAGATCCCGCCCGAGGGCGTCGCCGTACGACCCGGGGGGCGTCTCGACCGGGTCTTCTCGGTGATCGGGGCGGAGTGCGCGGAGCTCGGCATCCCGTTCACACCGCCGCGCCGCTCACCGAACACCCGCCACGTGCTCGAGACCGCCGAGGTCGTACGGCTGCACCACCCCGACGCGTTCGACGCGTTCGACGAGGCGCTCGCCCGCGCCCACTGGGTGGAGGGACGCGACCTCGGCGATCGAGCGCTCGTGTCCGACCTCCTCGCCGAGTCGGGCGCGCCCGTCGATGCCGTCGATGAGCTCGTGGCCGACGGGATCGGGACCGCGGCACTCGCCGCGTCGATGGCGTTCGCTCGATCCGTGGGGGCCACGGCCACGCCTGCATGGTGGGTGAACGACAGCCTGTTGATCCCCGGCGCCCAACCTCGAGACACGATCGAGCGGTGGGTGACCCGGCTCCTCGCCAGGTCCTGACCGGCGGCCTCGGGGGCACGGAAACCCCGGATGCACCAACCGACCTCGTGGTCGGTCGCCCTCGTCACCGGGACCGGCCGAGCCCGACGCCGAGTGGCTCCCGATGGTGCGTCCGGTCGATCGCCGGTGATTCTCCGGCCGGTAGGCTCGGCACCGATGGCTTCCGAGCAGAGATCCAAGAACACGATCGGTCCGAACGCCTGGCTGGTCGACGAGATGTACGAGCAGTACCTCGCCGATCCCACCTCGGTCAACGAGAGCTGGCAGGACTTCTTCGCCGACTACCGCCCCGGCGGCGGGCACGCCGCGCCGCCCGGTCCGGTCCCCACGCCTCCCGCCGCACCCCAACCGGCGCGACAACCCTCGACCCCGCAACCGTCGGCTGACACCCCGAAGGTGCAACTCGGCGAGCCGATCCGCGGCGCCGGCGCGCGCATCGTGTCGAACATGGAGGCGAGCCTCGGTGTCCCCACGGCCACGAGCTTCCGCGAGGTGCCGGCCAAGCTCCTCGAGGTGAACCGGACCATCATCAACGGCTACCTGGGCCGGACCGGCCGCGGCAAGATCAGCTTCACGCACCTCATCGGCTACGCGGTCATCCGGGCCATCGCCGACACCATGCCGGTGATGAACTCGCACTACGAGGAGAGCGAGGACAACAAGCCCTACGTCATCCGCCACGAGCACATCAACCTGGGCATCGCCGTCGATCAGGAGAAGTCCGACGGGTCGCGCACGTTGCTGGTCCCGTGCGTCAGGGACGCCGACACCCTCGACTTCCGAGGGTTCTGGACCGCCTACGAGGACCTCATCCGCAAGGTCCGGAGCAACAAGCTGGGACCCGACGACTTCGCCGGGGTCACGGTGAGCCTCACCAACCCGGGCACCATCGGAACCGTCCAGTCCGTGCCGAGGCTGATGCCCGGACAGGGGCTCATCGTCGGGGTCGGCTCGCTCGCCTTCCCGACCGCGTTCGAGGGCGCCGATCCGGTGACCCTCGCCGATCTCGGCCTCTCGAAGGTCATCACCATCTCGTCGACCTACGACCACCGCATCATCCAGGGCGCCGAGTCGGGCCTGTTCCTCAAGCGCGTGCACGAGCTGTTGATGGGTGTCGACGACTTCTACGCCCATGTCTTCCGCTCGCTGGGCGTGCCGTACGAAGCCGTCCTGTGGCGACGCGACGTGAACCCGATCGACCGTGAGACGTCGATGATCCAGAAGCAGATGCACGTCGATCGCCTCATCTCGATGCATCGCCAGCGCGGCCACCTCATCGCCGATCTCGACCCGCTGTCGGCCAAGGAACCGGTGATGTTCACCGAGCTCGACCCCGCGTCGTACGGGCTCACCATCTGGGACCTCGACCGCGAGTTCATCGCCAGCGGTGTCGGCGGCAAGGAGCAGCTCCCGCTCGGCGAGATCCTCCACATCATGCGCGACGCGTACTGCCGCACGGTGGGGATCGAGTACATGCACATCCAGGACCCCGAGGAGAAGCGCTGGGTCCAGGAGCAGGTCGAGGGCCACACCACCGAGATCACTCCCGACGAGAAGCGCCACATCCTCGGCCGGCTCAACGCCGCCGAGGCGCTCGAGCAGTTCCTCGCCAAGAAGTACCTCGGCCAGAAGCGCTTCGGCATCGACGGCGCCGAGGGCGCCATCCCGATCCTCGACGCGCTGCTCACCGAGGCGGCCGACGCGCACATGCACCACGCGGTCATGGGCATGGCCCATCGCGGTCGTCTCAACGTGCTCGTCAACATCGTCGGCAAGAGCTACCAGCAGATGTTCGAGGAGTTCGAGGGCAACGTCGATCCGAACTCGACCCAGGGGTCCGGCGACGTCAAGTACCACCTCGGCCAAACCGGCAAGTTCGTGAGCCGCCTGGGGAACACCATCCCCGTGGATCTCGCGGCGAACCCGTCGCACCTCGAAGCGGTCGACCCGGTCGTGGTGGGCATGGCGCGGGCGAAGATGGACCTCATCGAGCCCCCGGGCGACTACCCGGTGCTGCCGATCCTCATCCACGGCGATGCGGCGTTCGCGGGCCAGGGCGTGGTCGCCGAGACGCTGAACCTCTCGAACATCCGCGGGTACAAGGTGGGCGGCACCGTCCACCTGATCATCAACAACCAGTTGGGCTTCACGACGCCCCCCGAGGCGGCCCGCTCCTCGGAGTACCCGACCGACGTCGCCAAGATGGTCTCCGCACCCATCTTCCACGTGAACGGCGACGATGCCGAAGCCTGCGTTCGCGTTGCCCGCCTGGCGTTCGCGTACCGCCAACGCTGGCACAAGGACGTCGTCATCGACATGGTCTGCTACCGCCGCCACGGGCACAACGAGGGCGACGACCCGAGCTACACGCAGCCGGAGATGTACCGCCGGATCGACGCCAAGCGCTCGGTGCGCAAGGTCTACACCGAGCAACTCGTCAAGCGGGGCGACATCTCGATGGACGAAGCCGAAGAGGCGCTCACCGACTTCCACGATCGCCTCCAGACGGCACTCGACGAGACCAAGCAGGCCGCGCCGCCGTCGGGAACGCGAGCCAAGGCGGCTCCGCCCGCCATGGGCGTGCGTCCCCACGTGGACACGGGCATCTCCCGAGAGGTCTTCGACACCGTCCTCGACGCGCTCGACACGTGGCCCGAGGACTTCGTCGTGCACCCGAAGCTGGCCAAGCAGTTCGCGGCGCGGTCCAAGGTCGTTCGCGAGGACGGTGAGGTCGACTGGACCACGGGCGAGGCGCTCGCCATCGGCTCGCTCCTCCACGAGGGCACCTCGGTTCGCCTCGCGGGCGAGGACAGCCGCCGCGGAACGTTCTCGCAACGTCACAGCGTGCTCGTCGACTACGAGACGGGCGCCGAGCACACACCGCTCGACTCGCTGAGTCGCGACGGCGCCCACCTCTGGCTCTACGACTCGCTCCTCTCGGAGTTCGCCGCCCTCGGCTACGAGTACGGCTACTCGGTCGAGAACAAGGAGGCGCTGGTCATCTGGGAGGCCCAGTTCGGCGACTTCGTCAACGGCGCCCAGGTGATCACCGACCAGTTCATCGTCGCCGCCGAGGACAAGTGGGAGCAGACCTCGGGACTCGTCCTGCTGCTGCCCCACGGCTTCGAGGGCCAGGGACCCGAGCACTCATCGGCTCGCCCCGAGCGCTTCCTGATCCTCGCGGCAGAGGACAACATCCAGGTCGCCAACTGCACCACCTCGGCCCAGTACTTCCACCTGCTCCGCCGCCAGATGCACCGCGACATCCGCAAGCCGCTCATCATCTTCACGCCCAAGTCCCTGCTCCGGGCCAAGACGACCCGGTCGACGATCGACGAGTTCCTGACCGGCTCGTTCCAGGAGGTGCTCCCCGATCCGGGCCTCCCCGACGACAACGCCGTGACCCGGGTGGTCTTCGCCTCGGGGAAGGTGGCGGTGGACGCGCTCGCCGAACGGGCGAGGAACGGCAACACCACCGTGGCCGTCGCCCGGGTCGAGCAGCTCTACCCCTGGCCCTACGACGCGGTCGCCTCGGTGTTGGCGCAGTACCCGAACGCCGCCGAGATCTTCTGGCTCCAGGAGGAGCCGGAGAACATGGGTCCCTGGAACTTCATCAAGGGTCGTCTCTACGAGGCCCACGAGACGACCCACCGCATCCACCGTGTGAGCCGCGCCGAATCCGGGAGCCCGGCCACGGGCACCAAGGCGATCCACGACCAGGAGCAGGAGGATCTCCTCGCGGCGACGTTCTCGCCCGACGAGTAGCCCGGCCGCCAACCGGAGGCGATCAACCGGGCGGGATCCCGGCGTCGCGGGTCCTGACCACGAGCGAGGTCGGGCGAGATCCGACCGAGGTCAGGGCGACCGCCACCACGAGGAGCAGGACCGGAACCCGGGGGAACCCCAACCACTGGTCCCCGGAGTTCAGCCCGCCGACCGCGATCAGGCCGAACGATGCCGCGCTCGCCACGGCGGCGATCACCATCGCCGCCGTCGACCTCGCCACAGCCGACGGGGCCGACGGCCGAACGGCCGGTCGGCGGGTGGCTGATCGATCCGTGGCCGATCGAGCGGGCGGCCGAGCCCGACCCCGCTCGGCCCGTCCGAACACCGCCACCAACGCCGCCAGGGGTCCGCACAGCACCAGGACCGCGAGCACCCGCCCGAACCACCACGACACCGACCCGTCGGCGAAGCTCGGCACCGCGCCGGTCGGCAGGATCACCGCCGAGGCGATGATCAGGGCAGTGAAGTGCCAGAGCAGCACGGTCATGGCGTTTCGGTTCAATCCGACCACCGATCGAAGCACCATCGGGCGTTCGAGCGCCCGGGCGATCCGGGCCCGGAGCAGCAGGGCGAGGCCGGTCTGGGCGATCCCCAGCGCGATCAGGGTGATCGTGGGCGGCGCGTTGTTCGCGATCGCTTCACCAGGGACCCCGACCAGGCTGAGCGGATACGGCCCGAACCCGGTCAGGGCGACCAAGAGCGCGAGACCGCCGAGGAACATCGACGCCGGCACCCACCGCCGCCGCACCAACGAGCCGTCGGACCAGAAGAACCCGACCTGTTGGGCGAAGAGGAAGACCCAGAAGAAGTTGGTCCACTCGACCCCGTCGATGGCGGTGCCCAGACGCACGGCATCGACCGCGGTCGCCAGCGCCGCCAGCACGATCAGCACGCGAAGCCCGAACCGCCCGTGCAACCACAGCAACGGCGGTGCCGCCGCCACGACCAGGACGTACACCGCGAGGAACCACACCGGCACCACGGCGAGCCATGCCACCAGCCGAACCACCTCCGGGTCGATGCCGACGGAGCGAAGGGCGGCGCCGACCACGACCCAGACGCCGACGAACGCGGCCGACGGGCGGAGCAACCGGACGAGTCGCGTGCGGAGCCACTCGTGGTAGGTCACGCCCCGGGCCCGACCGGATCGCCACGAGTGGACGTTGGCACAGCCGCCGACCACGAAGAAGAGGGGCATGACCTGGAACACCCACGTCAACCCCCGCATGGCCGGCACCGTCTCGAGGGCGTTCACCCCGCCGAAGCGGCCGTCGGCGAACGAGGGAACCACCACCAGCCAATGCCCCACGGCCACGGCGCAGATCGCCAGGGCTCGGAGGGCGTCGACGGTGAGGTCACGGGGCGGTCTCGCCGCGTGCTCGGCCGGGTCTCGGATCGTCTCGGTGGTCTCGATGGCAGTGGTGGCGCGCACGGGTCTCCCTCGGTCAACGGTCCGCCAACGATCGCTGCCGCGCCGGGGCGGTCCCATCCGGGAGATCCCCCAAACACCACCGGGTCCCCCAGGGGAAGGGCACCCGCCGTCACACGCCGCCGCGACCTCGGCCGCAGGTCGGCTCTCGTGCGGCGGCCTCTACCCCAGTGGGAAACCGACGACGGCTTCGAGCTCGGCGATGGCCACCTGCGGATCAGTCACCTTGATCGTGGTCATGCCGAGCGCACGGGCCGGCTTGAGGTTGACGCCGAGGTCATCGAGGAACACGGCTTCATCGGGTTCGATCCCGAGTTGCTCGCAGGCCACCTCGTAGAAGCGGGGGTCGGGCTTGCGCACCCCGATCCGGCTGGACTCGACCACGACGTCGAACAGGTCCATGACGGCGCCCATCTCGGTCTCGCGGTCCACGTGCCCGTCGGCGGTGGTCACGAAGTTGTTGGTGAGCAGCCCGGTCTTGAGCCGCTCGGCGCAGCGGCGCACCGCCTCGACCATGGCGGGTCGCAGCTCGCCCATCAGCAGACCGAGCACGTGTCGTCCGTCGACCTCGTGTCCGAGGGCCGCCGACTCGCGGGCGAAGAGCTCACCGAACTCATCGAGACCGACCTCTCGCCGCTCGAGCTTCGCCCACGCGTTCGTGTCGGGGTCGGTGGCGTTCACCGTGCGCAGGAAGCCGGGGGGCAGACCACGCTCGCGCTCGAACGAGGCGAAGGCGTCGAAGGGAGACGAGAGGATGACTCCCCCGAAGTCGAACAGCGCCGCGCGGATCACCGCGTCACCGTACTCGGCGACCCAGGCGGAACCGACGGCCCCGCTGCCGCCACGACCGTGGAGGGGGCCGCGACCGTGGAGGGGCCGCCGTGCCGGTTCAACCGAGCAGGTCGTGCGCGACGGCGTGCCACAGATCGGTCGAGAGCCGGAGCGAGTCGACATCGACACGTTCGTCGTCGCCGTGGAACATCGAGCCGTAGTCTTCGAAGCTCATCTGCTCGCTGAACAGACCGAACCCGTAGGCGGTGACGCCGAGCTGGCGGAAGAAGCGGGCGTCGGTGGCACCGACGGTGAGGTACGGGACGTTGGTGCTGCCGGGGTAGAACGACTGGGCCACCCGACTGAGCGAATCCCACAGCGGGGTGTCGACCGGCGATGCGGTCGAGGGATCATCGGCCATCGGGACGATCTCGACGTCGTCGGCGAGGTCACCCAGCGCCTCGTGCAGCATGGCGCGCACATGGTCGCTGGTCTGACCCGGGAGGGTGCGCACATCGACCTGGAGGTCGACGACGTCGGGGATGGTGTTGATCTTGCTTCCTCCGGCGATGACGTTCGGGGCGAACGTCGTGTGGGTGCACGCGTGGAACTGACGCGCCATGCCGAGCGGGAGCGCGTCGAGCATCTCCACGAGACCGTCCGGCGACAGCAGCGGTCCGCTGATCTCCTCGGGGTACCCCATCGACTCGATGAACTGGCGGAACACGTCGTGGATGTGGGTCTCGGGCTTGTACTGGTCGATGCGGCGGACGACCTCGGCCGCCTTCACCAGCGCGTTGTCGGTGCGGAACGGCTGCGACCCGTGACCGGACGAACCCCGGACCCGGAGGGTCGACCAGAACGCGCCCTTCTCCCCCACGATGACCGGCAGGCAGAGCCCCGACGGTGCGGGGATGGGGATGCCCCCGGACTCGGTGATCACGTAGTCGGCCTGCACCGCATCGCGCTCGTGCGCAACGAGGTGGCTGGCACCGTAGGTCCCGAGTGCCTCCTCGTCGGCGACGGCCAGGTAGATGAGCGTGCCGCGGGGACGGAACCCACCGGCCACCAGGTTCCTCGTCGCGACCGCCATGGTGGCGGTCAGGTTCAACATGTCGACGGCGCCGCGGCCCCACACCTCACCGTCGATCAGCTCACCGCCGAAGGGATCCCGCGACCAGGTGTCCGGGTTGGCCGGGACGACATCGGTGTGACCCATCAGGAGCAGGGTGGGTGCCTCGGGGTCGGACCCCTCGACACGACCGACCAGGCTGGTGCGCCCCGGCTCGGACTCGAACACCTCCAGATCGATGGGGACGTCCTCGAGGTACGAGCGGAGCAGATCGGTGCTGCGCACCTCCTGCCCCGACGCCGCCGAGCCGTCGTTCACACACGCGTTGCGGATCAGCTCCTGCAGCAACTCGGTGCTCTCGTTCACCAACTCCGGTCGATCGTCGGTCGCGGTCATCGAGGTCTCCCATCGCACCTGGTCGGTCGGCATGGTCGTGGTGGCGACGTGGCGCAGCGTAGGCTGGCCGGGTCGGCACCCGCCGACAGAACGTTCGTGGTCATCGCGCCGAGCTCGTCGCGACGCCGACCTTGGCTGCTGCGGCCGCACGGTTGCCCTCGCGCTCCGTGCTGTGCGCCCTGCCAGGTCCGGTGCCACCACTCCACCTACAAGGGAACCCACCACCGAACCCATGGACATCAAACACGTCATCGTCGATGGATCCAACATCGCGACCGAAGGGCGCTCGCTCCCGAGCCTCGCCCAACTCGACGAGGCCGTGCGCGCCTTCCTCGAGGAGAACCCCACCGAACAGCTCACCGTGATCGTGGACGCCACCTTCGGGCACCGCATCGATGAGTCCGAACGGGCCGACTTCGAGGCCGCCCTCGCCGCCAACGAGCTGTTGACCCCTCCGGCAGGTGCCATCGGACGCGGGGACGCGTTCGTGCTGCAGATCGCCGATCGGGCCGACGCCGTCATCTTGTCCAACGACTCGTTCCAGGAGTTCCACGGTCAGTACTCGTGGCTCTTCGACGAGGGCCGGCTCGTCGGCGGCAAGCCGGTCCCGGGCGTGGGATGGGTGTTCCTCCTCCGCACGCCGGTTCGCGGACCGGCCAGCCGAAGGTCGCTTCGCGAAGCCAAGTCCGGGCCGAAGAACGAGCGCGGCGTGCGCTCGACCGGATCCTCGGGACCGAGCCGCAGCGAGAGCTCCACGTCCGACGGCGACAGCCGCGGCTCGGGCCGGTCCCGCAAGCGCGCGGCGACCGCCACCTCGGGAGCCAAGGTGAGCACCAAGGCCGATGCCGGCGAACCGACGAGCGGTCGGAAGGCCACGGCCAAGGGCAAGGCAGCGTCGGAACCCCGCAACGGCTCGGCCCGCACCGAACGACGAGGCAAGCGAGATCCCGAGCCGATCAACGAACCCCTTCCGTTCATCGAGTTCGTCGCCAACCATCCGCTCGGATCGACGCTCGAGGGCACCATCGACCAGTTCGCGTCCCACGGCGCCTACGTCGTCGCGTCGGGTGCCCGGTGCTACGTGCCGCTCAAGTCGATGGGCGATCCGGCCCCACGCAGCGCACGCGACGTCGTGTCGATCGGCGAGACCTGGTCGTTCACCGTGTCGTCGTTCGACACGCCTCGGCGCGGGATCGACCTCGCGCTCGTCGCCGATTCGCGTCAGGGCACGGCCGCCACCGACACCAGCGAAGCCTCCGAGGACGACCGTGGTCCGACGTCGACCGCGAGCGACGATCGGGGTCGACGAGGCCGCGGCCGCTCGACCTCACCCTCGACCGCATCGGGTGCGAGCTCGTCGCGGCGTGGCCGCGACGCAACGAAAGCCACCACGGTGCTTGCCACCGCTGATACAACTTCACCAAGTGAATTCAACGCCGAGGAGGCGCCGGTGACACCAGCGAAGAAGAAGGCTGTGGCCAAGAAGGCCCCAGCGAAGAAGAAGGCGGTCGCCAAGAAGGCACCGGTCAAGAAGGTCGCTGCCAAGAAGGCACCGGCCAAGAAGGCGGCGGCCGCGAAGAAGACGGTCGCGAAGAAGGCGGTGGCCAAGAAGGCCCCGGCGAAGAAGAAGGCAGCAGCGAAGAAGGCACCGGCCAAGAAGGCCGTCGCCAAGAAGACGGTCGCGAAGAAGGCGGCGGCGAAGAAGACGGTGGCCAAGAAGGCACCCGCCAAGAAGGCGCCGGCCAAGAAGAAGGCGGTCGCCAAGAAGGCACCGGCCAAGAAGGCCGCTGCCCGCAAGCGCTGAACCAGACACATCGGTTCGAACGGGACCCGCTTCGGCGGGTCCCGTTCGCGTTCGGCCGCCGGAACCGCGCCCCACCTGCGGGTGCCGCCGACCGACCGACGAGATTCCGATGCACCGAAGGCGGCGTCCGCGGGCCGCGCATCGGAGAACCGTTCCGATCGGGCACCGGGCCTGGATCCATTGGCTCGACGGGCACAAGGACAGGTCGGCGCGGTCGGCACCGGTTGTTGGCGCGCGAAGGGGGTCAACTACCGTCTGAGCCATGAGTTCGCAGTTCATCTACACGATGCACAAGGTCAGCCGGTTCTACCCACCGGACCGCGAGATCCTCAAGGACATCAGCCTGTCGTTCTACCCGGGCGCCAAGATCGGCGTCATCGGCCCCAACGGCTCGGGCAAGTCGTCACTGCTGAAGATCATGGCGGGGGTCGACGACGGCTACGAGGGCGAAGCCCGGCTGAGCCCCGGCTTCACCGTGGGCATGCTCGAGCAGGAGCCTCACCTCGATCCCGAGAAGGACGTCATCGGCAACGTGATGGACGGCCTCGGCGAGACCGCCGGCCTCCTCGGCCGCTACGACGAGGTGCTGGCGAAGTGGGCCGACCCCGACGCCGACTACGAGAAGCTGGGCGAGGAGCAGGCCGAGCTCGAGAAGAAGATCGAGGCCGCCAACGCGTGGGACCTCAAGCGCACCATCGAGATCGCGATGGACGCGCTGCGTCTGCCGCCGAGCGATGCCGACGTCACGCCGCTCTCCGGTGGTGAGCGTCGTCGCGTCGCGCTGTGCCGCCTGCTGCTGTCGTCGCCCGACCTGTTGCTGCTCGATGAGCCCACCAACCACCTCGACGCCGAGTCGGTCGCGTGGCTCGAGCGCTTCCTGCAGAACTACTCGGGAACCGTGGTGGCGATCACCCACGATCGCTACTTCCTCGACAACGCCGCCGAGTGGATCCTCGAGCTCGAGCACGGGCGCGGGCACCCGTTCGAGGGCAACTACTCGAGCTTCCTCGAGCAGAAGCAGGAGATGCTCCGCCAGAAGGAGCGTTCCGACCACAAGCGTGAGCGCACCATCGCCCGCGAGCTCGAGTGGGTGCGCATGGCACCCAAGGCGCGGCAGTCGAAGGGCAAGGCGCGCCTCACCCACTACGAGGAGCTGCTGGCCGAGTCCAACGCGGCGGCCACCGCCAGCGGCGAACTCGAGATCTTCATCCCACCGGGCCGTCGTCTCGGCGACGTCGTGATCGAGGCCAAGGACCTGAGCAAGGGCTTCGGCGACGAGCTGCTCATCGACGACCTCACGTTCTCCCTGCCCAAGGCCGGCATCGTCGGCGTCATCGGACCGAACGGCGCCGGCAAGACCACGCTGTTCAAGATGATCACCGGCGCCGAGGAGCCCGACTCGGGCGACCTGCGCATCGGCCCCACGGTCGACCTTTCCTACGTCGATCAGTCCCGCGACTCGCTCGATCCCGACAAGACGGTGTTCGACGAGATCTGCGACGGCAACGAGATCATCAAGCTCGGCAACCGCGAGATGCACGCCCGTGCCTACGTGTCGGCGTTCAACTTCCGCGGTCCCGACCAGCAGAAGACGGTCGGCGTGCTGTCGGGCGGCGAGCGCAACCGCGTGCACCTGGCCAAGGTGCTCAAGCGCGGTGGCAACGTGCTGCTGCTCGACGAGCCCACCAACGACCTCGACGTCGACACCCTCCAGGCGCTCGAGGCCGGCCTCGAGGCCTTCGCCGGCTGCGCCGTGATCATCTCCCACGATCGCTGGTTCCTCGATCGCGTCTCTACCCACATGCTGGCGTTCGAGGGCGAGTCCAAGGTCCGCTGGTTCGAGGGCAACTTCTCCGAGTACGAGGCCTTCCGCAAGAAGGAGCTCGGCGCCGACGCCGACCAGCCCCACCGCATCAAGTACAAGCCGCTCGTTCGCAAGTAGGCCGACGTCGATCGGGGCCCCGGCCCGACCGCCGCCACCACCCTCCCCGAGCAGCACGACCACGCCGTCGCGCCGTGGGATCGGTCGCGGCAGTCGCCGTCGGGCACCGCGCGCTCAGCGAGGGGGCACGGGCAGCCCGGTGCGCCGGGCAAGCTCGGCGATCACGAGCCCAGCCTGTTCGTCAGCGGACCCATCCGCCGATGAGACCGAGAGCTCCGGCGCGACAGGAGCCTCGTACGGGTCGTCGATGCCGGTGAACCCCGTGATCGCACCGGCGCGGGCCTGGCGATAGAGGCCCTTGGGGTCGCGTCGCTCGCACTCCTCGATCGGCGTGCTCACGTACACCTCGACGAAGGGCAGCCCCGCCAGCGCGTGCGCCTCGCGCGCCCGTTCGCGCCCGGCGCGGTACGGGCTGATGAGCGGGACCAGGGCAACCAGCCCGGCGTCGGCGAACAGCCGCGCCACCTCCGACGCGCGCCGGACGTTCTCGTCGCGATCGACCGCGCTGAAACCGAGATCGCCGTTGAGGCCGTGACGGAGGTTGTCGCCGTCGAGCAGGTACGCGGGCACCCCCCGCTCCACGAGGAGGCGTTCGACCGCGATGGCGACCGTGGACTTGCCCGATCCGGACAGGCCGGTGAACCACACGGTGGCGCCGCTCAGGCCAGTTCTCGCCCGGCGACGGGAGCGTTCGACCGCTCCCGGGTGCCAGACGACGTTGGGACTGGTGCGTTCGGTCTCGTTCATGGTTCACCTCGTGGCTCTCGCCGGCACCGTTGGCGTTCGTGGTCCTGCACCTGTCGGCCGGTATCGGACCGGTCGACCGACGAAGGAGTGTCCGCGTGTGGCTACTGCGTCGGCCCGAGGATCATGCCGCCGGCGACGGTGCCGTTGGTGGCCTCGTCGATGAGGATGAAGCTGCCGGTGTCGCGGTTGCGGCGGTACCCGTCGTAGAAGAGCGGGACGGTGGTGCGCAGCCGGACTCGTCCGATCTCGTTCAGCGCCAACGCGTCGGCGCCCTCGTCGCGGTGCAACGTGTTGATGTCGAGGCGGTACTGCAGGTCCTTCACGAGCACACGGCCGGTCCGGGTGGTGTGCTTGAGGTGGTACTTCGCTCCCGGTCGGAGCTGGCTCTGGTCGGAGAACCAGCACACCATGGCCTCGATGTCCTGTCCGACATGAGGTTGGTTGTTCACGCGGCAGATCATGTCGCCGCGGCTGATGTCGATGTCGTCGGTGAGCGTGATGGTGACGGCCATCGGTGCGAAGGCCTCGCCGACGGGACCGTCGGCGGTGTCGATCGAACGGATCCGAGAGGCGAACCCCGATGGCAGCACGACGACCTCGTCGCCCGGTTTGAGGACCCCGCCGGCAACCGTGCCGGCGTAGCCCCGGTAGTCGTGGTACTCGTCGCTCATCGGCCGGATGACGTACTGGACGGGAAACCGGGCATCGATGAGGTTGCGATCCGACGCGATGAACACCTCTTCGAGGTGGTGCAGCAGCGATGAGCCCTCGTACCAGGGCATGCTCGCCGATCGGTTCACCACGTTGTCGCCGTTGAGCGCCGAGATGGGGATCGAGACGAGGTCGGTGATGTCGAGCTTGGTGGCGAAGGAGCGGAACTCGTCCTTGATCGCCTCGAAGGTGTCCTGGTCGTAGTCGACGAGATCCATCTTGTTGACGCACAGCACCAGGTGCGGGACGCGGAGCAGCGACGCGAGGAACGCGTGTCGACGGGACTGCTCGAGGATGCCGCGCCGGGCGTCGACGAGGACCAGCGCCAGGTCGGCGGTGGACGCGCCCGTGACCATGTTGCGCGTGTACTGGGCGTGACCAGGGGTGTCGGCGATGATGAACTTGCGCTTCGGGGTGGCGAAGTAGCGGTACGCCACATCGATGGTGATGCCCTGTTCGCGCTCGGCGCGGAGCCCGTCGGTGAGCAGGGCGAGGTTCGTGTACGAGTCGCCGCGATCCCGCGACGTGCGTTCGACCGATTCCAGCTGGTCCTCGAAGATTGCCTTGGAGTCGTACAGGAGCCGGCCGATGAGCGTGCTCTTGCCGTCATCGACCGAGCCGGCCGTCGCCAGACGCAACATCTCCATCAGAAGTACCCCTCGCGCTTGCGATCTTCCATGGCCGCCTCCGACACGCGGTCGTCGCCGCGGGTCGCGCCGCGCTCGGTGAGCCGGGTCGCCGCCACCTCGTCGATGATCTTGTCGACCGTGTCGGCGTCGGATTCGACCGCGCCCGTGTAGGAGGCGTCCCCGACGGTGCGGTAGCGGACCTGTGCCTCGAAGGGCTCCTCGTGGTCGGCGAGGGTGACGAAGGGACCGACGGCGTAGAGCATCCCGTCGCGGCGGAACACCTCGCGCCGGTGGGCGAAGTAGATCGGCGGCAGGAGGATCTCCTCCTGACCGATGTACTGCCAGATGTCGAGCTCGGTCCAGTTCGACACGGGGAACACCCGGATGTGCTCGCCGTGGTGGTGGCGGCCGTTGTAGAGGCTCCACAGCTCCGGTCGCTGGTTCTTGGGGTCCCACTGACCGAAGTCGTCGCGGAAGGAGTACACCCGCTCCTTCGCCCGGGCCTTCTCCTCGTCCCGACGTGCGCCACCGAACACCGCGTCGAACCGGTTCTCCTCGATGGCGTCGAGCAGGGTCGTGGTCTGGAGCCGGTTGCGGTTGGCGCGGGGCCCGGTCTCCTCGGCGACCCGGCCGGCGCGGATCGACTCCTCGACGGACGCGACCACGAGGCGGGCGCCGTGGCGCGCCACCGCCTCGTCGCGGAAGCGGATCACCTCGGGGAAGTTGTGACCGGTGTCGACGTGCATCACCGGGAAGGGGAGTCGGGCGGGGAAGAACGCCTTGACCGCGAGGTGCATCATCACCACCGAGTCCTTGCCGCCGGAGAAGAGCAGGCACGGGCGCTCGAACTCGGCCGCGACCTCTCGGATGATGTGGATCGACTCGGCCTCCAACATCTGGAGGTGGGACAGCTCGTAGTCCATGGACCACCGAGGCTAGAAGATCCGGACGACAGAGTGGAAATGTCGACCTGGGCGGTCAACAATTGGCCATGACCTCCGATCCCCCGCGCCCCACGTCCGCAGACCATCGGCTTGCCGCCCAGCTCGCCGAACGATCCGGGGATCTGCTGCGGAGGCTCCGAGGCTCGCTCGCCTCGGACACCGACGAGGAGCGCCGGTCCCTGCGCGACGCCGGCGATCGGCAGTCGCACGACCTCCTCATGCGGGGCCTGGCCGGCCCGCTCGCGGCTGGCGTTGCGGTCCTCTCCGAGGAGGGGACCGACGACCCGGTGCGCCTC
>JBBSTY010000095.1:0-16995 GCA_038235385.1 Acidimicrobiales bacterium
GGCGCCCGGAAGCGGGTGCGGGGCGAGACGTAGGTGCCCTCCTCGTCGAAGCCGCCGTGGCAGCGTTCGCCGTTGGCGACCAGCGGCTCGGCGAACTCGTGGTCCATGAGCAGCTCGGTCTCGGTGAACTCCACCTGCTTGGTCGTCATGACGACCTCCCCCTCTTCCCCTGGTGAACGGAGTCTAGGGGTTGGGGGGACTCCTAGGATCTCGCCATGGAGCCCATCGCCACCGCCGACCTCTTCCGCCTCGACGACCGCGTGGCCATCGTCACCGGCGCATCCAGCGGGCTCGGCGAGCGCTTCGCCCGCGTGCTCCACGCGGCGGGAGCCGACGTCGTGCTCGCGGCGCGCCGCACCGAGCGCCTGACCGAGCTGGCGGAGAGCCTCCACGGTGCGCTGGTGGTGGGGTGCGACGTGTCCGACGACGACGATCTGGCTGCGCTCACCACGCGCACGATGGACGCGTTCGGACACATCGACATCCTGGTGAACAACGCCGGGATCGGCACCCCGATCGCCGCCGAGGACGAGGACCTGTCGTACTTCCGACAGGTGGTAGACGTGAACCTCACCGCCCTGTTCGCGCTGTCGCAGCTGGTCGGTCGTCAGATGATCAGCCAGGGTCACGGTTCGATCATCAACATCGCGTCGATCCTCGGCCTGGTCGCCTCGGCGCCGATCAAGCAGGCCAGCTACACGGCCACCAAGGGCGCGGTCGTGAACCTCACGCGCGAGCTCGCGGTGCAGTGGGCCCGCAAGGGCGTCCGGGTGAACGCCATCGCTCCCGGCTGGTTCCCGAGCGAGATGACCGCCGAGATGTTCGAGTCGGGGCCCTCCCAGGACTTCCTGCGGCGCAACGCGCCGCTGGGACGCGGCGGCGAGGCGCACGAGCTCGACGGCGCGCTGCTCTTCCTCGCGGGAGCGGCGTCGACCTACGTCACCGGCCACATCCTCACCGTCGACGGTGGCTGGACCGCGAGATGAGGGCGCCGGCGGCGTGCTCGGTCAGCCCAGCGCGGGGGTACCGGCGAACGGCACCGGATCGTTCTGCACCGGGATCAGCGGTGCCTGCCAGCTCATCCTGACCGCCAGGTTCTCGGCCACCTCGCGCCACGCCTCGGGGTCCCACCCCTCGGCCTTGGTGGCGACCTGGTGCAACTGGTTGAGGTGCACGAACGCGGGGAGCGCCTCGAGCCCGAGCGCCTCGACCGCGGCCCGATCGGGATCGGCGAAGACCAGGAACTCCTTGGCCAGGGGACCGAGGAACTGGCGGGTCTCGTCGGCATCGCCCGCGACGAGGAAGGCCACCCGGCAATCCGCCTCGGTGAAGGTGCGGAAGATGCGCACCGCGGTGTCGAGGATCCACGAGCTCTCGTAGGTGAACGGGTCGAGGACGACGAGCGCGAGGTGGAACGTGGTCGTCCACTGCTCGATCGTCCGGGCCTCGCCCTTCAACGGAGTGAGCTCGACATCGCTCGCAACTTCGTGTGCCAC
Organism: Acidimicrobiales bacterium; assembly: GCA_038235385.1. Classification (GTDB taxonomy): domain Bacteria; phylum Actinomycetota; class Acidimicrobiia; order Acidimicrobiales; family Acidimicrobilacustridaceae; genus JBBSTY01. The sequence goes on from JBBSTY010000095.1 coordinate 1,497, forward strand.
GGCGCAGACCGTAGGCAAACCGGGCCGCTGGTGGCAAAGCGCGAGGCGGGAACGAGCGCGCAGTAACGTGTCGCCGGTTCGGACCAGGAGGGGTTGGCATGGGATATGGGTCGATGGCGTACCAGGTGATGTACCTGATCCACCTGTCGTGCGTGGTCGTCGGGTTCGGGTCGTCGTTCGTGTATCCGCTGCTCGGGGCTCGCGCTCGCAAGCTGCCGCTGCGCGACGCCTTCGCCGTGAACCACACCGCCTTCGGGGTGTCGAAGTACCTCACCACGTACCCCATCTACGGGGCCGGCGCCGCCGGGGTGGCGCTCATCGTCCTCAGCGACAAGGCGATCGCCTTCTCGTCCACGTGGATCTCGATCGCCTTCCTGGTGTTCGCGCTCGCCGTGCTCGTCGCCGCGTTCCTCCACATGCCGAACCTGCGGGCGATGGATGCGTTGGAGGCCCAGTTGGCGACGGCGTCGCCCGAGATCGTGGTATCCGAGCTGGGATCGTCCACGGCCGCTCCGGCCGAGGTGGCCGAGTACGAGGAGCGGGGCCAGAAGGCGGCCATGTACGGCGGGGTGCTGCACCTGTTCTGGCTGATCCTCATGATCGACATGATCTGGAAGCCGGGCACGGGCGGTTTCTGACCGACGGACCGGGGGTATCGTCGTGGTGATGCACCCGATCGAGCGCCTCCGCTACGTCGCCCGCGCATCAGGCGTGCCCCAGCAGGTCATCATCCAGGAGACGGCCGCCGCGCTGGCCAGCTTCGGGTCCGATCCACAGGGGTTGGTGACGGCGTGTCGACGCATCGTGTCGCGGCAACCGACCTCGGGCCCGCTGGTGTGGTTCGCGGCGCGCGTGCTCACCGCATCCGATCCGTCGTCGGAGATCTGGGAGGCGGCGGGGCTGGCGCAGGCCGACGACACGGCCAGGCAGACCGCGCACGCGCTGCCCGCCGACGCGACCGCCAGCGTGCTGGGGTGGCCCGACGAGATCAGCGACGTGCTGCCCCGACGTGGCGACGTCACCGTCCTGGTGATCGACACGCTCTCGGAGGGCTCCGGGTTCGCCCACCGCATGGTCGGCGCCGACGTCGATGCCGTCGACGTCCCCCTCGCCGGGTTGGGCTCGGCCGTCGCCGCCAGCTCGCTGTTGCTCCTGGAATCCACCGCCATCGGGCCCGACGAGTTCCTGGCGGTCGCCGGGTCGCGTGCCGCCGCAGCGGTGGCCCACCACGCCGGCGTCCCGGTCTGGCTGGTGGGTGGCGTCGGACGCCTCCTTCCGCAGCGCATGTGGGACGGGCTGCGGATGCGGGTGGAAGGCCCCCATGATCCCTGGGACGCCCACGACGAGGTCGTGCCGCTCGACCTCGTCGATCGGATCGCCGGCCCCGACGGCGTCGAACCGGTTGCCGATGCGCTCCGGCGCACCGATTGCCCGGTGGTTCCCGAGTTGTTCCGCGGCGACATCATCTGATCGGTAGGGTCACAGCCATGGGCGAGATCGTGGAGTTCCCGAGCAACGGCCGAGGCGCATCCGGGTACCTGGCGGTGCCCGACGCAGGCGGGGGGCCCGGGGTCATCGTGATCCAGGAGTGGTGGGGGCTCGTCCCGCACATCACCGACGTGTGCGATCGGTTCGCGGCGGCCGGCTTCGTGGCCCTGGCCCCCGACCTCTACCACGGTCGTTCCACGACCGAGCCCGACGAGGCCGGCAAGATCATGATGGCGCTCAACCTCGATGCCGCCGCCCGGGACATGGGCGGCGCCGTCGATTACCTGCGGTCGCTCGACTCGGTCACGAGCACCGGCGTCGGGGTCATCGGGTTCTGCATGGGAGGCGGGCTGGCCATGATGCTGGCCACGCAGCGCCCCGATGCCATCGTCGCGTGCGCGCCGTTCTACGGCATCATCCCCTGGGAGGCCGCCGAGCCCGACTGGTCCGCGCTGGCCGCGCCGATGCGGGGGCACTTCGCCTCCGAGGACGACTTCTTCTCGCCCGACAAGGTCTCCGCGCTCCAGGCCCGCCTCGAGGGCCTGGGCAAGGACGTCGACTTCGTCGTGCACGCCGGGGCCGACCACGCGTTCTTCAACGACACCCGACCCGAGGTGTACGACGCATCGCACTCGGCCGAGGCGTGGGACGCCACGATCGCGTTCTTCCGCCAGACCATCGTCTAGGCCGTCGCCATGGCCCCGACGCGAACGCAGGTCGACGTCCGCGAGGTGCCGGGCGGCGCGCTCATCAGCCGCTACCTGCTGCTGGGCCTGCGCCTCGACCGCCACATCGACGGCGTGGTCGACGCCTACTACGGGCCGCGCCGGCTGGCCGATCAGGTCGCGGCCGAGCCCCCCAGTCCCACGGCGGTGCTGGTGGGGGAGGCGCGCGATCTGCGCGCCACGCTCGATGACCCGTCGGCGGACGGGGTCGACGGGCTCGACGCCGGCCGGCGCCGTTGGCTGCGGGCCCAGGTGCACGGTCTCGTCACCGTCGCCGCCAAGCTCGACGGCGCCGAGGTCGCGTACGCCGACGAGGTCGAGGCGTGCTACGGCGTGCGTCCCACCCCGGTCCCCGATGACCAACTGGCGGCCGCCCACCGCGCCCTCACCGACGCGCTGCCCGGGTCGGGACCCATCGCCGAGCGCTACCCGGCATGGCGCGAATCCCAGGCGGTGCCGCCCGACAAGCTCCACGCCGCCATCGCCTCGCTCGCCGAGGACTTCCGGGCCCGCACCCAGGCCATGTTCGGCCTGCCCGATGGTGAGCACGTCGACTTCGAGCTCGTCACCGACCAGCCGTGGTCCGGTTTCAACTACTACCTGGGCGACCTGCGCAGCCGGGTCGCCATCAACACCGACCTGCCGGTGCTCAGCATCTCGCTCGGCCACCTCGTCGCCCACGAGGCCTACCCCGGCCACCACACCGAGCACACCCGCAAGGAAGCGGGCCTCGTGCGTCAGGGCCGCCACCTGGAGGAGACCATCTTCCTCGTGGGCACGCCGCAGTGCCTGCTCGCCGAGGGTCTCGCCGACCTCGGGCTCGAGGTCCTCGTCGGGCCGCGACCCGAGTCCACCATCGCCGAGCACCTCGCCCCGCTCGGCATCCCCTACGACGCCGATGTCGTCGCCGCGGTCAGCACCGCCGGCGAGACCCTCGCCGCCGTCCGGGGCAACGTGGCGTGGATGCTCCACGAGGACGGACTCCCCGTCGAACGCTGCGTCGAGTACGCCATGCGCTGGGCCCTGCTGCCACGCGCCCGCGCCGAGAAGATGATCGAGTTCCTCACCGATCCGGTCTGGCGGGCGTACATCTCGTGCTACATCGAGGGGCTTCCGCTGTGCCGACGCTTCGTGGCCGGCGATCCCACCCGGTTCGCCCGGCTCCTCACCGAGCAGCTCGTTCCGGCCGACCTCACCGCCTGACCTACGATCGGTCACGACCGACACGGACCGCAGGAGGCATCTGATGCGCAACCCCAAGGACTTCTTCCGCCCGCTGGCTGTGGGAGCGCCGGCGCCGTTGCGAGAGATCCCCGTCCGCCCGTCGCGCATGATCCACTTCTTCCCGCCGTCGAACGCCAAGATGGTCGCCAAGGTCCCCGACATCGCGCCCACCGTCGACATCCTGCTCGCCAACCTCGAGGACGGCGTTCCCTCCACCGACAAGGAAGCCGCCCGTGCCGGGTTGGTCGAGGTCGGCACCACGTGCGACCTGGGCGACACGCAGTTCTGGACCCGGGTCAACTCGCTCGACTCGCCCTGGGGCCTCGACGACCTCGTCACCGCCGTCACCGAGGTCGGCGACAAGCTCGACGTCATCATGATCCCGAAGGTCGAGGGGCCCGAGGACATCCACTACGTCGATCGTCTCCTGGCCCAACTCGAGGCCAAGGTCGGTCTCGACAAGCCGCTGCTCGTGCACGCCATCCTCGAGACGGCTCGTGGTGTGGTGAACATCGAGGAGATCTGCGCCGCCAGTCCCCGCATGCAGGGACTCTCGCTCGGCCCCGCCGACCTCGCCGCCAACCGTCGCATGAAGACCACCCGGGTCGGGGGCGGCCATCCGGGCTACCTGGTCCGGACGGACCCGATCGACGGCGACATCGAGGGTGATCGTCCCGCGTACCAGCAGGACCTGTGGCACTACACGATCTCGCGCATGGTCGACGCGTGCGCGGCCAACGGCATCCTCCCGTTCTACGGGCCCTTCGGCGACATCAAGGACGTCGTCGCCTGCGAGGACCAGTTCCGCAACGCCTACCTGCTCGGGTGCGTCGGCGCCTGGAGCCTCCATCCCGTGCAGATCGAGATCGCCAAGCGGGTGTTCTCGCCCGACCCGGCCGACGTCGATCACGCCCGCAAGGTGATCGAGGCCATGGGCGACGGGACCGGTGCGGTGATGCTCGACGGCAAGATGGAGGACGACGCCTCGGTGAAGCAGTGCCACGTCATCCTCGGGCTGGCCGAGGAGCTCGCCGACCGTGATCCCGAGCTTGCTTCCCGCTACGGCTTCTGACCCTCTGACGTGACCAAGGACGACGATCGAATGACCTCCGATGATGCGTTGCGCCCCCGGCGCTCCGTGCTCTACATGCCCGGCGCCAACGAGCGGGCGCTCGAGAAGGCCAAGGGCCTGCCGGCCGATGCGCTGATCCTCGACCTCGAGGACGCGGTGGCCCCCGACGCCAAGGTCGAGGCCCGGGCCCGGGTGTGCGCGGCTGCGGCATCGGGCGAGTACGGCGCCAAGGAGATCACCATCCGGGCCAACGGCCTCGACACCGAGTGGCACGCCGACGACATCCGCGCCATCGCCGAGGCCGGTCCCGGCGCAATCGTCGTGCCCAAGGTCAACTCGGTCGCCGACGTGGCGGCCATCGAGAAGGGACTCGAAGCGGCCGGCGCGCCGGATCACACGATGATCTGGGCCATGCTCGAGACCCCGATCGCCATGCTCCACGCCGAGGAGATCGCCTCGGCCTCCGAACGACTCGCCGTGCTGGTGATGGGCACGAACGACCTGGCCAAGGAGCTCCACGCCGAGCACGTGCCCGGCCGTCAGCCCCTCCAGTTCGGGCTCTCGGTGTGCCTGCTCGCGGCGCGCGCCGCTGGCAAGGTCATCCTCGACGGCGTCTACAACGACATCAAGAACGAGGACGGGTTCCTTTCCGAGTGCCGCCAGGGCCGCGAGATGGGCTTCGACGGCAAGACGCTGATCCATCCCAGCCAGCTCGAGCCGTGCAACGAGGCCTTCGCCCCGAGCGACGCCGAGATCGAGTCCGCCCGCGAGATCATCGCCGCGTTCACCGAGGCCACGGCCGCCGGCAAGGGCGTCGTCACCGTCAACGGTCGCATGATCGAGAACATGCACGTCGACAACGCCCGGCGCACGCTGGCGCTGGCCGACGCCATCGCCGCCCTGGGCTGACCGCCGTCTACTTCACGCCGTCGACCATGCGGCGGGCGATGACCTTGAGGCAGAGGGTCTCGTCGGCGCCCTCGAAGATCGACAGCACGCGCGCGTCGACGAAGTAGCGGCTGACGTCGTACTCCTCGGCGTAGCCGAAGCCGCCGTGGATCTGCATGGCCTCGCGGGTGACCCACTCGGCGGCCTTGCAGACGTACGCCTTGACCATCGAGGCCTCGAGCTGGCCCTCGCCCCGGGCCATCTTGCGGGCGACCTCGTAGGACGCCTGCCGGGCGGCCTGGATGAGCACCACCATGCGGCCGAGCTTGACCTGGGTCAGCTGGAACTCGGCGATGGGCGACCCGAAGACCGATCGGTCCTCGGCGTACTGGCGAGCCGACTCGTAGGCCGCCTGCATGACGCCGATGGCCCGGGCCGCGGTCTGGAGCCGGCCGTTCTCGAAGCCGGCCATCTGGTAGTAGAAGCCGCGGCCGAGGCCGTCGTCGAGGCCGATCTGGTTGTCGGCCGACACCCACCAGTTGTCGAGCGCGATCTCATAGGAGTGCATGCCCCGGTAGCCGATGGTGTCGATCGGGCGGCCTTCCATCTTGGCGCCACCCGGTGCGCCGGCACCGCCCCCGGAGCCGGGCTCCTGGACGAACTCGAACCCGTGGCCCTCGCCCCGTGGCTTGGGCACGATGAACATGCTGAGGCCGCGGTGGGACTTGGAGCGGTCGGGATCGGTGCGGGCCAGCAACATGAGCACATCGGCTCGGGCGCCGAACGTGCACCAGGTCTTGACCCCGTTGATCAGCCAACCGTCGCCGTCGTCGGTGCGGGTGGCGGTGACCTTGATGCCGGCGACGTCGGATCCGTAGTCCGGCTCGGTGACGGCCACGGCGTTCATGACCTCGGCCGACGCCAGCTTGGGCAGCCACTCGTTGCGCTGGTCCTCGGTGCCGCCGGCCAGCAGGGCACGGGTGAGGATCTCGGGACGGGTGATGAGCGACCCGCCGACGCCGAGCGAGCCGCGGGAGAGCTCCTCGGTGGCGACGACCATGCCGATGTACTCGGATTCGCCGCCCATCGAGTAGCCCTCGTACTCCTCGGGCACCGAGAGCCCGAAGCCGCCCATCTCGGCGAGGCCCGAGATGATCTCCTCGGGGATGTCGGCGTTGTGGCGGTGGATGTGCTCGGCGATCGGCTTGATCTTCTCCTCGGCGAACCGGCGGAACGTGTCCTGGACCATCTCGAAGTCGGCATCGAGGTGCTTGGGCCCCTCGTCCATCGCCAGCGAGGCGAGGAAGGCCGGGTCGCGGTAGCTGGCGACGAACTCGCGGGTGGCGTCGAGCACGCCGGCCTCGACGCCCCAGTCGGCTTCGCGGCCGAACAGCTTGGGCGCGAGCTCGGCGACGAGGTCGGCGATGTAGGCGCAGGCGAGCTTGGCCTCGAGGTCGCCCTTCTCGCCGTAGCCGAGCATCGCCCGGCCGGCGTCGACGGTGGCGGCGGCGTGGGCCAGGTCGTAGGCGACGACCTGGTTGTCGTCGATGCTCCCGGCCGTGGCGATCGTGCGTGTGGCCTGGTCGACCACCTCGGTGGCGATGTCGATGACTGCCTTCGCGGCGTTCAGATCTGCGGTCGTCATGGCGGCGAGGTTACCGACCGGCGATCGCTGGTCTCACATCGAGGGACGAGGTGCCCGGTTGGCGACCAGGTGCTGGCGAACCTCGGTGAGACGCTCGGAGTCGAGCACGAAGTCGGTGAACTCCGCGGCGCAGACAGGTCGGCTCACGTAGTACCCCTGGGCACGGTCGCAGCCGAGGTCGGCCAGGAGGCGCAGGGTGTCGCCGTCCTCCACGCCCTCGGCGACCACCTCGAGGCCGAGGTTGTGGCTGAGGTCGATGGTGGACCGCACGATGGTCAGGTCGCTCGGGTCGGTGACCATCGTGTCCACGAAGGACCGGTCGATCTTGAGCTCGTCGATGGGCAGGTGCTTCAGGTAGGCGAGCGAGGAGTAGCCGGTGCCGAAGTCGTCGATGCTGGTGGCGAGGCCCAGTGAGCGCAGCTTGCCGAGCACCTCGAGCGCCAGCAGCGGATCGTCCATGAGCTCGCTCTCGGTGACCTCGAGCTTGAGCATGCTGGCGTCGATCCCGCGGTCGACGAGGAGCCGGTCGAGCCAGGGGACCAGGTCGCGGTCATAGAGGTTGCGGACCGACAGGTTGACGCTCAACTGGATCTGGAGGCCCCGTTCGGACCAGTCGCGGATCTGGGCGAGCGCGGTCTCGATGATCCACCGGGTCATGGGCTGGATCAGCCCCGACACCTCGGCCAGCTCGATGAACTCGGCCGGGGGCATGAGGCCGTGCTCGGCGTGCTGCCATCGCACGAGCGCCTCCGCGCTGTGCACCTCACCCGACACGAGATCGAGGCTCGGCTGGTAGTGGAGCACGAGGTCGTCGGCTTGGATGGCGCCGCGCAGCTCGCCGAGCAGGGCCAGTCGCCGGATGCTCGACTGGTCGGCCTCGGGGGTGTAGATGGCGGTGCCCAGCCCGCCCCGCTTGGCCGCGTACATGGCGACGTCGGCCCGTTGGATGAGGGCGTCGGCGTTGGTGGCGTGGTCGGGGTAGAGGGCGACGCCGATGCTGGCGCTCGTCTGGAGGCTGATGCCTCCGAGCTGGAACGGCTGCTCGAGGGCCCGCCGCACCTGGGTGGCGACGTTGCTCGCCCCCGCGGCGTCACCGACGTCGGTGAAGAGGAAGGCGAACTCGTCGCCGCCGAGCCGGGCGATCGTGTCGGCTCCCCGGAGCACCTTCTGCAGCCGCCGGCTCATCTCGATGAGCAGGCGATCGCCCTGGTCGTGCCCGAGGGCGTCGTTCACGTCCTTGAACTGGTCGAGATCCATCACCAGGAGACCGACGCACGTGCCCAACTGCTCGGAGGCGGCCAGCGCGGCGCGGAGGCGCTCGTTGAGCATGGTGCGGTTGGGGAGTCCGGTGAGCCCGTCGTGGAGCGCCTGGCGCCGGAGCACCTCGGCCGCCATGGTGCGTTCGGTGACGTCGTGCAGCGACAGGCCGACCGCATCGCCCGGCAGGGGGAACGCGTGGGCCGAGTAGACCCGCCCGGATCTGGTCTGCGGCTTCATGCGCAGATCGTCGATGGTGAAGCTCTCGCCGGTGCGGATCACATCGCAGAGGCTCGACAGCACGTGGTCGCGTTCGGGGAGGTCGACGACCTCGAGGAAGGAGCGGCCGATCGACTGCTCGGGATCGGCGCCGGCGATGTGCGCGGCCTCCGGGTTGATGGCGAGCACCCGGAGCGACTCGTCGTCGGCGATGTCGTCGAGCCCGAACACGAACAGCGCCATCTTGATGCCGTCGACGAGGTTGACGAACTGGTTGGCCTTGGCCTGCGCCTGCTTGGTCGCGGTGATGTCGAGCATCACGCCTCGGACCCGCGTGGCTCGACCGGACGAGTCGGTCTCGACGCGCATGCGGTCGTGCACGTGGACGAGGGCGCCGTCGGCCGCCACCATGCGGTACTCGAGCTCGCGGCTCTCGCCCCGGCCGATGGCCTCGTGGTACGAGCGGCGCACGTCCAGGCGATCCTCGGGGTGGACCACCCGGCCCCACATGCCGGGATCGGACCAGTCCGACGCCGGGTAGCCCAGGAGGTTGGCGGCCTCCTCGTTGACGTAGAGGGTCGAAGGGTGCTGGGTGAGCTGCTCCCAGACGATGGCGTCGATGCCCCCCATCAGCTCGGTGTAGCGCCACCGCAGGTCCCGCTCGCGCTCGGAGATGGCACCGACGCCCACGATGGTGAACGCCGCGAGGACGCCGTAGACGATGAGCGGCGCGATCGCATCGGCGTCGAGGCTGATGGTGGCGACCGCCGAGACCCCCACGAACCCGACGACGGCTGCTTGCGCGGCGATCCGTCGGCCGAACGCCACCACGGCGGTGGCGTTTATCGCCGACATGAACAGCAGCACGGGAGCGAGCTGGCCCTGGGCGAGCGCCAGGAAGCCGACTGCGAGCACCTGGTCGCTGTACGCGAGCGTCGGGTACAGGACGCGGGTGCGGCGCAGGACGAAGTCGTAGATCGCGTTGTAGGGCAGGGCGATGAAGATCAGCGCGAGGCTGACCTCGAGACGTCGGCCGCCGACCTGGGGGAGCATCGTGGCCAGGGCGATGACCGCGAGCACGGCGTAGCGGGCCTGGAGGATCAGACGCCACAGCGTGAATTGCTCATCGGGGGTCTCGAGCCCGGCGCGACCTCCACCTACCGGTTCGACAGGGTCGCGATCGCCCGACGTCGGTCGATCTCCCAGGTTTGGTCTCATCGGCAGGTTCCGCCAGGCGTGTCCGGTGGTGTCGTTCTCCCATTGTGACCTACGCTGCGCCGCCCGTGAGGCTTCGAGTGCAGGAGACGCGTTGTGACCGTCCATGACCGCCCGTTCGGCCGCCACTTCGAGGACTTCGAGGTCGGCGACATCTACCGCCACTGGCCCGGAAAGACGATCACCGAGGCCGACGATCACCTCTTCTGCATGATCACCATGAACCACCACCCGACGCACACGAACAACTGGTTCGCGGAGCACGAGTCGCCCATGGGCAAGCCGCTGGTCGTCGGCAACCTGGTGTACTCGCTGGTGTTGGGCATGAGCGTCCCCGACGTGAGCGGGTCGGCCATCGCCAACCTCGAGATCGAGACCCTCCAGCACAAGAAGCCCACGTTCCACGGCGACACCATCTACGCCGTCACCAAGGTCGTCGACAAGCGCGAGTCGGCCTCGAAGCCCGATCGCGGGATCGTCACGGTCGAGACCAAGGGCATCAACCAGAACGACGACGAGGTGTGCTTCTTCCGTCGCAAGGTGCTCATCTGGAAGAAGGAGTTCGCGCCGACCCGCCGCTACCCCTACCCGGAGGGCGTCTTCGGCGAGTGAGGTCCCCGCGGCGGCGACGGGTGATCACCGGAGCACTCGTCCTCGCCGGCGGTGCGCTGGCGCTGATCGGTCTCGTCGGCACCGAGGTCGTGCTCGCCGGCCGCGGGCTCATCCTGACCGAGTACGACCCCGGCCTCGCCGACGGTCGCATCCAGCCGGCCGGCTCGGGCGATCCCTCGGACCCGCCGCTGCGCGTCACGTGGATCGGGGACTCCACCGCGGCGGGCGTCGGCTCGTCCGGCGCCGACGGGTCGGTGTCGCGCCAGGTCGGTCAGCGTCTGGCCGACGAGCTCGACCGTCCCATCGACGTGCAGGTGGTCGCGGTGTCGGGTGCACGGGTGGCCGACGTCGTCGCCTCGCAGGTCGACCTGGTCGATCCCGAGGCCGATGTCGTGATCATCAGCGTGGGGGCCAACGACACCACGCACGTGACCTCGACGGGCACGTTCGCCACGGACTACGCAACCATGCTCGCCGCCCTGCCCGACGACGCCACGGTGGTCGCGCTGGGGGTGCCGGACCTCGGCTCGGTCACCCGGCTCGCGCAGCCCCTCCGGTCGATCGCCGCGTGGCGGGGCGGTTCGTACGACGCGATCGTTCGCGACGCGTCCGCAGCGGCAGGTGCGATCTACGTCGACATCGCCGGAGGCACGGGACCGTCGTTTCGCGCCGATCCCGACGGTCTCCTCGCGGCGGACCACTACCACCCGAGCGACGACGGCTACGCGGTGTGGACCGACGTGATCGTGCCGAGCGTGGTGGGACCGATCCGAGCCAGGATGGATCCATGACCGGCGATTCCTCCGATGGCACCGGCCCGATCAACGCGGCCGCCGCGGTGGGCTTCGAGCGGGCCGCCGACGTGTACGAGCGGGCCCGACCGTCCTATCCCGGTGCCGCCATCGAGCTCATCGTGCGCGAGTGCCACCTCGGTCCCAATGTCAAGGTGTGCGACCTGGCGGCGGGCACCGGCAAGCTCACCCGGCTGCTCGTGCCGTCGGGCGCCGAGCTCCTCGCCGTCGAGCCGGTCGCCGCCATGCGCGAGCAGCTCGTCGCCGCGGTCGGGGGGATCGAGGTGCTCGACGGCACCGCTGAGGCCATCCCCCTCGACGACGGTGCGATGGATGCGGTCACCGTGGCGCAGGCCTTCCACTGGTTCGACACCGACCGGGCGCTGCCCGAGATCCATCGCGTGCTCCGACCCGCCGGGTCGTTCGTACTCATCTGGAACGTCCGGGACGAGACGGTCGACTGGGTGCGCGAGTTCACCGAACTGGTCGTGGAGCGAGGCGGTGGCCGCCCCTACACGCCGTACCACCAGATCGGCTCGGGCGAGGCCATGACGGCCGACCACGTCGAGGTCGTGCGCGCGAGCGGTCTGTTCGGCGTGGTCGCCACCGAGATGTTCCCGAACCCCCAGATGGTCACCCCCGACGACGTCGTGGCTCGCGCCGCGTCCACCAGCTTCGTGTCCGCCCTCGACGACGCGCCGCGCCAGGCGCTGCTCGACGAGGTGCGCACGCTCATCGCGACCCATCCGCAGGTGGCCGGCCAGGATCGCTTCGTCTTCCCCCACGAGACGATGGTCTCGTGGTGCCACGCCGGGTGATCCCGCCCGCCGGTCAGCGTCGTCTGCTGGCCTGGAGCGACGAGACGCGCCGCGATCTGCCGTGGCGTCGCACCCGCGAGCCGTGGGCGGTCCTGGTGTCCGAGCTGATGCTCCAGCAGACCCAGGTGGCGCGGGTCATCCCGAAGTACGAGGCGTTCCTGACCGCTTACCCGACCCCGGCGGCATGCGCAGCGGCATCGGTCGGCGAGATCGTCACCGCATGGGCCGGACTCGGGTACAACCGGCGCGCCGTGAACCTCCACCGGTGCGCCACGGTCGTGATCACCGAGCTCGACGGTCGGCTCCCGGACGATCTCGCGGGTCTCCTGGCGCTCCCGGGCGTGGGGCCCTACACCGCTCGCGCCGTGCTGGCGTTCGCCCACGAGCGCGATGTCGGGGTGCTCGACACCAACGCCGCGAGGGTCCTCGCCCGCACGGCCGGCGACGCGCTCAGCCGGGCCGATGCGCAGCGGTCGGCCGATGAGGCGGTACCCGCGGGGGAGGGGTGGCGGTGGAACCAGGCCATGCTCGATCTCGGCGCCACGGTCTGCGCCGCCCGATCCGCCGACTGCGACCGGTGTCCGCTCGCCGCGTGGTGCTCGTGGTCGCTCGCCGGTCGTCCCGAGCCCGATCCCGCCATCGGATCCGCCGGGGTGAGCACGCCCCAGTCGCGGTTCGAGGGTTCGCACCGTCAGGGGCGCGGGCGGCTGGTGGCGTCGTTGCGCCAGCAGGGGACGGTCGACGAGGGTGAGCTCGCGGCCGCCGCCGGATGGCCCGACGATGCGGTCCGCGCCCGGTCGGCTGCCGATTCGCTCGTCGTCGACGGCATCGCCCGGTGGGCGGACGGTGCGCTCACCTGGTCGTGATGGCCGCCAGGATCTCGTCGACCGCCCGGTCGGCGAGGGCTCGCATCTCGTCGTCGGTGCGGTCCTGGATCGGGTGGTCGACGAACACGCGCGCCGCGTCGAACCCGATGGCTGCCGCCTGGGTGGCGGCCGCGTCGATGAACTCGCGCGACGCGACGAACACGCCCGGGAGGCCACGAGATTCGAGATCGGCGATGTCGTGCACACTGCACGACGTGCAGCTCCCTCAGTCCGCGAGGGCCTCGATCACGACGTGGCACTGCGTGGCGATCTCCTGGCGCAGATCGATCGGGGCCACCTTGGTGAAGGTCGGCTTCGAGAAGCGCACCACGTGGTGGCCGCGCTCGGTGAGTCGGAGATCGAGTTGATCGAGGAACACGTCGCCGCGGGCCTTGGTGATGTCGAGCAGACCGATGGTGAGGCCGTCGAGCGACGCGGGTCGTTCGACCCGCGGTCGGTCGACGACCCGGAGCTCGCCGGTGGGATCGAGGACGGTGCTCATGACGTGACCTCCCTGGTGACGGGGTCGCTGCCCATGCGGCCGCTCACCCACCCCCCGATGATGGCACTGAACAGGCCGGCTCCGCCGCCGGCGCGCACGATCGTGAGCCCGCCGGGTCGGAGCTTGGGGAAGCGCTGGCCGGCGAACGCCTCGGGCATGCCCTCGTCGATCCCTCCCGCGCCGCGAACCACGTCGTCGCCGTCGAGCTCGGTGAGCTCGGTGAGCCGGGCCCGCAGCTGGTCCTTGGACCAGCCGGCGTCGTGGAACACGCGGGCGTGCTCGGGGCTGACGACCAGCACCATGTCGAACGCGAACGCCAGCTTGGGGTGCGGGATGGCCACCATGGACGCGGCGAACGAGCGGGCCAAGGACTCGGCCTGGCGTGAGAGCTGGTCGACCACGCCGCGCACGCCGTCGCCGGCGAAGAGGGTGACCGTCGATGCGTCGGGCGCGAAGCCCTTCTCCACGGCCAGGGTCTCCCAGCGGGGATCGGACTCGTCCTCGGCGAAGCAGAACGTGTACTTGCCCGGGTTGCCCATGGTGGCCCGGTCGACGCCGCCGGGCACACCGCCGCCGACGTTGCGGACCACGAGCTGGAGGGCGCGTCCGATGGTGGCGTTGGCCCGGTTGCCCTGACCCAGCGCGTTGGTGCCGCTGTTCATTCCGATGGCGCGGCTCAGCGGTCCGTTGACGATGACGACCGGCCCGGCGAAGTAGGTGGTGGCCAACAGGCCGTGCATGTTGAACTCGTCGGTGCAGGCCGCCTCGACCGCGGTGAGGACGACCGGCAGGTACTCGGGCTTGCACCCGGCCATGACGGCGTTGACGGCCACCTTCTCGACCGAGCACGGCACCAGGTCGGGCGGGATGACCGCCACGATGTCGTCGGGCGCCCGGGTGGTGCCCTCGAGCATGCGGAGCACGCGAGCCGGCGATGGCGGGACCACCGGCAGCCCGTCGCTCCACCCCCGATCGAACATCGCCTCCATCTCGTCCTCGAGCGGGCTGATCTCGACTCGGCGGCTGCGCAGGCGCGACCCCTCGAAACGGACGCGCAGCTCGTCGGACCGGCCGGGGTCGAGGGTGAGCGACCCGCAGCCCGGTCGCTGCTCGGGCAGGTCGTGGCCGAGCTCGGGATCCCCGGTGAGCTGACGCCAGGCCTCGCGTGACCACCCGACGAGTCGGGCCGTCTCCTCGCCGTCGACGACCTGCAGGAGCGTCGGCACGGTGTCGATGTCCAACCGGTAGGAACGTCCGAGGTCGGTGTCGTCGACGAGGACTGCGGGACAGTCGGGGTGGGCGATCTGTTCGGGGAACGCGGGGTCGTCCTGGGTGAGGACGGTGAGGGCCATGCCCCTCGACGCCGCGCTCCGGGCGAGGAGCGCCAACGCCGGTGCCACCAACGTGCAGGTCGGGCAGTCCCGCTTGACCACGGCCACGAAGCCGTCGGCGACGTCGCTGAGCTCCATCACATGCCGACGAAGTCGATGATGAGCCGGTTGACCGTGGCCGGTTGCTCGTACTGGAGGAAGTGGCCGGCGTCGGCGATGAGCTCGGCCTTGGAGCCCTCGGGCAGGGCGTCGAGCGCCGGTCCGACGACCGAGCCGGGGACGCACCCGTCGCGCTCGCCGTGCAGGTAGAGGGTCGGCTGGGCGTGGGGCAGGAAGGGTGCGAGCTCGAAGTCGGCGTACGCGGGGTCGCCGGCGGCGACGCCGTACACGCACCGATAGGTGTCGAGCGCGGCGGTGAGGTTGGCCGGATCGCGCAGCGCGTCCTTCACGGGGACGAGCGCGTCAGCGGCGTCGAAGCCCGGCGACCAGTCGGCCCACAGGCGGGTGATGAACTCGAGGTCGTCGTGGCCGACGATCGACTCGGCGGTGGGCTGCAGGAAGACGTACTGGTACCAGAACATCTTGAGCTGGTCGTAGTCGAGCAGCCGGCTGGCCATGACCGCCGACGGCGGGATCGACGCGGTGACCACCCGGTGCCAGGCCTCGGGCGCGTGGCCGGCGGCGCCGTAGGTGGCCAGCGCGCCCCAGTCGTGGCCGATGAGCACGCTGCGCGCGTCGCCGCCGAACGCCCCATGGAGCGCCAGCACGTCGGCGACCCACGCGCCCAACGACCCGCCGTCGGCTGGCACCGAGGTGGGGGCGTAGCCGCGCATGAACGGCGCCACC
>JBBSTY010000096.1:0-16831 GCA_038235385.1 Acidimicrobiales bacterium
CCGGCACGGCGAGGATCGCGACCAGCAGGAGGAACGGCAGCACCGACCCGACGGTGACGGGCCGGGTGAGCACCCCCACCAGGCCCACGATCGTGACCGTGGACGCCACGACCACCCAGCTGTAGATGTTCATCACCCCGACCAGCCGCGCGGCCAACGGGACCGCCTTGGACGCCACGGCGAGGGCGAGGGTGCCGCTCCGGGCGAGACCGGCCCGGGCCGAGGCCCGGATCCCGTCGGGGCGCGGCGGGTCACCTGTCGGCGCGAGCGGGTCGGTCTGGTCGTGCTGGTATGCGGCTGCTCGAGGGTCGTCCACACTGCCTCCTTACCCGAACGGGTCGACATCCATCGATCCCGACCGGATCAGACCGAGATGACGAGCTCCTTGAGCCCACGGAGCACGAAGTGGTCGCGGTACTCGACCGGCTCGGTGACGATCTCCATCCCTGCGAACCGCTGCACCAGGGAGTTGATCACCACCTGGCCCTCGAGACGGGCCAGGGCGGCGCCGAGGCAGTAGTGGATCCCGTGGGAGAAGCTCAGATGCGCCCCGTCGTCGCGCCCGATGTCGAGGCGGTCGGGGTCACCGAAGCGCATCGGGTCCCGGTTGGCCGCGGCGAGGATCGCCAGCACCTGGTCGCCCTCCGCGAACCGGTGACCGCCGACCTCGACATCGGTGACCGCGATGCGGGCCGTGACGTGCGCAGGACCGTCGTAGCGCAGCAGCTCCTCGACCGCCGACCCGATGAGCGCCGGATCGTCGCGCAGGCGCTCGAGCTGGCTGCGGTTGCGCAGGAGGGCGTACATCCCGTTGCCGATGAGGTTCATGGTGGTCTCGTGTCCGGCCACGAACAGCAACAGGGTGTTGACCCGCAGCTCCTCCTCGGAGAGCCCGACCCCGTCCTCGGTGGCGTGCACCAGCGCGCTCAGCAGATCGTCGGTCGGCTGGCGGCGACGCGCATCGATCAGGTCGCCGAGGTAGGTGATGATCTGCATGGCGCCGAGCAGGCCTCGGTTGGTGGTCTCCTCGTCGAGCTCGCCGTCGAGGAGCCGTGAGGCGTCCGACGACCACGGACCGAACCGGTCGCGGTCGGTGACCGGCACCCCGAGCATCTCGCAGATCACGGTGACGGGAACGATGTAGCCGAGCTCGCTGACGAGCTCGGTGGTGCCCCGCTGCTCGATCGGGTCGAGCAGGTCGTCGACGAGGGCCTGCACCTTGGGGCGCAGACGCTCGACCGCACGCGGCGTGAACGCCTTGGTCATGAGCTTGCGGATGCGGGTGTGGTCGGGTGGATCGATGAAGAGCAGGACGTTGCTGTCGCCGAGGCTCACGGCGGTGCGGACGTCGTCGGCGGGATCGGGCTCGGGGCGGTGGGACGGATCGGAGCTCCACCTGGTGTCGCGCAGGATCGCCTCGCACGCCGCGAAGCCGGTGACGAGGTGGGTGCGCTCCTCCCGGGTGCTGGCCAGCACCGGATCGGCCGCCCGCATGGCGTGGTACGTGGGGTGCGGGTCGGCGCGGTGCTCGGGCGTGGTGAAGTCGATGCCGCCCAGGTCGACGTCGTCGCCACCGATCGATGGTCTGCGGGCGTCGGGGCCCACCCCGATCTCGTCCATGCGCTCGGCCCCCTCTGCTGCCATCGAGTCGATGGGTCCTCAGACTACCGATCCGGGTGCGGGCCGCCCACGGGCGCTCGATCGTCAGCCGTCGTGCCAGCCGAGGTCGCGCTCGCCGGCACGACGGGTCCTGGCCAGCTCCTCAGCCGACTCGAGCGAGTTGTGCACGAAGTCCTCGAGGGCGGCCTTGCGGACGGCGATGCCGGCTTCGGCCGAGGTGCGCCGAGCGCCGATCGCGTCGGCCGCCTCGGTCCGACGGTCCTGGACCCGTTGACCGAGCGACGCCTGGGCGGCGTGCACCGAGCGGGACGCCTTCACCCAGTGGCTCCGGAACATGCCGATGTCGAACGATCCGTCGGCGATCCGGTTGGCCTGACGCACCTGCTCGGTCGGGGCCTTGAGATCGTGGACCACACCCACCCAGCTCAGTCCCTTGAGGATGTAGTAGGTCATGTCGATCTCCCACCAGAAGAACCCCTGGCGGGCCGATGCCTGGTAGTTGTGGTGGTTGTTGTGCCAGCCCTCGCCCATGGTGAGGAGCGCGATGAACACCGAGTTGCGGCTGGTGTCGGTGGTGGCGTAGCGGCGCCGGCCGAGCACGTGGGCGAGCGAGTTCACCAGGAACGTGGCGTGCCAGAGCAGGACCGTCGACAAGAAGAAGCCGATCACCACGCCGCTCCAGCCCGCGATCAGGTAGCACAGGACACCGAGCGCCCACGGTCCGATCCAGTCGAAGCGGTTCAGGAAACGCAGTTCGGGGTACTTGGCGAAGTCCTTGATCCGATCCAGATCGGTGGCTGCGTGCTTGTCGCACAGGATCCAGCCCACGTGGCTCCACCAGAAGCCCTTCATCGGCGAGTGGATGTCCTGCTCGGTGTCGCTGAAGCGGTGGTGGTGGCGGTGGTTGCCCGCCCACCAGAGCGGGCCCTTCTGCACTGCCGTCGTTCCGCCGAACGCCATCAGGAACTGCGGGACCCGCGCCATCTTGTAACTGCGGTGCGCGAAGTAGCGGTGGTAGCCCGCGGTGATGAAGAACATGCGCACGTAGAAGAGCGCGACGCACAGCACGACCGCCCGGGCCGAGACCCCGGTGACGATGGCCAGCAACGGGACCAGGTGCATCAACCAGAACGGGATCGACGTGAGCCGGTTCTGGCGTTCGTCGGGGTCCCGGGTCATGGCTGCGCGAGGCGGTGGCGCGACGAGATCGGAACGAGGATCAGACGTTTCGAGCATCCCGAGCTTTCTGGAGGAGGCGTGCGTGGCAGGCGAGACGCCGTGTCGGGGTGGCCTCGAACGACGGTAACCGACAGCCTACCGACCGGTAGGTAGGGAAGCCAGGCGGGAGCGACGTGACATCCGGCAGCGCCGGGACGCGGTGGGCGGTTGCCGCCGAGCCGGTGGACCGACGTATGGGCGATGACGGGAACGGTTCGGGCGCGTCCGTCGTTGACGGTACGGGAAGCCGAGCGTCGACGGGAGGAGACCCATGACCGGAGCGCAACGACCGCCGGATCCATCGATCGAGGGATCGGGGGGGGTGTCGCGCGCCCGGGCGCGGTGGGCGGGCGCCCTCGCCGCGCTGGTCGCCCTCGCCGTGGGCGAGGTCGTGAGCACGCTCGGCCCGGCCGACCAGTCACTCGTCGCCGGCGTCGGCTCGTCGTTCATCGATCAGTTCGCCGGACCGCTGAAGGAGCTCGCCATCGCGATCTTCGGCACCTCGGACAAGGCGGCGCTGCTCATCGGCATCGTCATCGTCAGCGTCGCCATCGGCGCCGCGCTGGGCCGAGCGGCCGTGACCCGTCCCTGGATCGCCATCGTCGGGTTCTGCGGGTTCGGGGTGGTCGGCTTCGTTGCCGGTGCGCTCGACGAGCAGGCCTCCACCGTGGTCGCCGCGCTGGCGGCGATCGCGGCCGCCGGTGCGGGCCTCGCCACGCTGTTCGTCCTGTTGCGGGTGGCGTCGTCGCGCAACGGTTCACCCATCCGCACGACCCGCACCATCGAGTCGCCGGCCGATCCCGCGGCCACCCGCCGGGCGTTCTTCGGTTGGGCGGGCGCGGCAGGTGCGTTCGCGATCGGGATCACCGCACTCGGCCGGTCGCTCGCCGGCCAGTCCAAGGCCGCGCTCGCCCGTGCGGCGGTGACCCTTCCCCGGGCCACCAACGCGGGAACCGTCGGGCCCAGCGGCACCGTGCTCGCCGACGAGACCCTCGGCATCGACGGGCTCACGCCGTACCTCGTACCCAACGACGACTTCTACCGGATCGACACGGCGCTGATCGTCCCCGAGGTCGACCCGGCGACCTGGTCGCTCCAGGTGGGGGGCATGGTCGACCACCCATTCGAGCTCACCTACGACGAGATCCTGGCCATGCCCCAGATCGAGCAGACGGTCACCCTCTCGTGCGTCTCGAACAGCGTGGGTGGCGACCTCGTGGGCAACGCGCGGTGGCAGGGGATCCCGCTGGGCGCGCTGCTCGAGCGAGCGGGCGTGCAGCCCGGCGCCGACCAGATCCTCGGACGATCGGTCGACGGCTGGACCGGCGGCTTCCCCACCGAGCTCGCCACCGACGGCCGGGTGGCCATGCTGGCGGTGGGCATGAACGGCGAACCGCTGCCCATCCCCCACGGCTTCCCCGCTCGCCTGGTGATCTCGGGCCTGTACGGCTACGTGTCGGCCACGAAGTGGATCACCGAGCTCACCCTCACCACCTGGGACGCCGCCGACGGCTACTGGATCGACAAGGGCTGGGCCAAGGACGGCCCGGTGAAGACCCAGTCGCGCATCGACGTACCCCGCGCCGGCACCAGGCTCGACGCCGGGTCCACCAAGATCGCCGGGGTGGCGTGGGCGCCCAACAAGGGCATCGCCCGGGTCGAGGTGCAGATCGACGGGGGCGACTGGCACGAGGCCCGCCTCGGCGACGCCGTGGCCACCAGCACCTGGGTGCAGTGGGTCCTCGATTGGGATGCCCCGTCGGGCGACCACGACATCCGTGTGCGGGCCACCGACGGCGACGGCGAGACCCAGACCGAGCAGCGCACCAACGTCGCACCCGACGGCGCCAGCGGGTGGCCCCTCCGGTCGGTCACCGTGGCCTGATCGACCCCACCGAGCGGTCCACGCAGGCGGCGGTGGCGCCGACCGCTCGTGCCCACGTCGAGGTGCGGGTCGGCGCTCCGGCGGTGGTCAGCGCGGGCGGGCGCGCCTGACCTGGCCGGCGGCGCCCCGCCGGGAACGCTGTTCGGCGTGTTCGGCCTGGAGACCGGCCGCCATCTCGGCCATGCCGAGGCGGAGGTCGCGCGGCTCCCACCCGAGCTCGGCGCGCAGCTTGTTCCCTAGGTACGCACAGTCGTGGGTGGCCACGGCAGCCGTCTCGGGAACCTCCGTGGGCGACCGACCGGCGAGGACCGACAGCGCACCAGCGGGGCCGCTGAGCCGGCGAACGATGGCCGTGGGCACGTACCAGCGAGGCGGGCGGTACCCGGCGCCCTCGGCGATGCAGGTGAACCACTCGCGCATGGTCACGGCCTCGGCGGCGGCGATGTACTCACCGCCATCGGTCCCCCGGTCGGCCACCCGGACGAGGGCATCGGCGCAGTCGTCGACGTACACGGTCGACTGACGGATCTCGGGGAAGTAGCCGATCGGGATCGGCCAGAGGACGTACGCGCGGATGAGGTCGTGCAGCGTGCTCTGGTCGCCCACGCCGTAGATCCCCCCGGGCATGACGATGCGCACCGACGCCCCCTCGGCCGCCAGCCGGCGGGCGTGCTCGTGACCCTGCCGCTTGGTCTCCTCGTAGACCGCCGCTGGAGGTTCCGGGCTCCACCAGCCCTCGTCCTTGGGCTCCTCGCCGAGCACGGTCGCGCCGAGCGCCGCCAGGGAGCTCACGTGCACCGCGGGGACGGCGGCGGCGACCGCGGCGTCGAGGACGTTGCGGGTCCCGCCCACGTTGACGCGCTCGAGGAACGTGGCATCCCGGGGGCCGAACTCGACCACGCCGGCACAGTGGAAGACCTGGTCGGCTCCCGCGAGCGCACGTCGGACCGAGTCGGCATCGGTGACGTCGCCCTCGGCGACGTCGACGGAGAGGCCGTCGAGGCGGCGGCGATCGCTGGTGGCGCGCACCAGCGCCACGACGTCGTCGCCCCGGTCCACCAGTTGACGGGCCAACCGCGATCCGAGGAAGCCGGTGGCACCGGTGATCAGCGCGCGCATCGGGCCATCATCGCAGGTCCGCCCCCGACTCGATCCCGACGATCACCGAACGCGCGGCGCACGACAGGCGGTGGCGATCCGACCCAGGATCACACGGCGATCTTGTAGCACTGCTCCTCGCCGAAGAAGAAGCCGTCGCTGAACGCCCCCACCTGCTCGAAGGCCGAGCCCTGATCGGTCTCGCCCTGCTGGTCGGGAACGTCGGAGAAGGCGAGGAACGCCCGGATGGCCTCGTCGAGGTCTCCCGGCGACAGCGAGACCGACTCGTTGTTGTGCTTGTCGCCGTCGAGCACCGCGAAGGCCCACGCCCCGGTGAAGCAGCTCTGCTGGAGTCGCCCGTTCTTGGACTCGATGGCGTCCTTGGACACGCCGTCCTGCAGCTGCGCCGAGATCGACCACTGCTGGGCCATGAGCACCCCGAGGCCGAAGTCACCGATCTCACGGTTGACCTCGTCGAGCCAGTCGTCGTCCCAGGCCACGTAGTTGTCGTCGACGCAGAAGAAGATCTTCTCGCGTGCGTCGTCCTCGTAGGGCTTGCCGCCGCACTCGGGCAGCGCGGTGGCCTGGTTGAAGCGCACGACCTGGTCGACCGGCTCGAACTGCGATCCGAAGGCATCGGAGACCGACGCCCAGTAGGCGTTGAGGTCGGAGGTGGCCATGTTGATGGCATCCTCGTAGGGCAGGTTGCCTCCGGTGTCGACCTCGTCCTGGGAGGTGAACGGGATGTTCTGGATGGCCGGCTGGTTGTCGGGGTAGTCGGCGCAGCGGCTGACCCCGTTCTCGAAGCCGAGCCGGAACCCGTTCACCCGATCGAAGCCGCTGCCGTGCGCCGATCGGTCGCTGATGTCGGATCCCTTGGCGTCGGAGAAGAGCAACATGCCGCCGAGGGCCGATTGGAGGTCCTTGGGCTGGGCCCGGAAGCTGACCCCTTCGTCGTCGGAGAGGCTGTGGGCGGTCCAGGCGCCGGCGAAGCAGTCGGCCTGGTTCTCGATGAAGATCGTGGGGTAGTCCTCGATGATGCCGATCTGGTCCTGGATGGCATGACCCCACTCATGGGCCAGCACCATGGCGATGGCGTACTCACCGAACTTCTTGTACAGCCCGGGGAAGAGGTTCTCGTCGTCGTAGGCCACGAACTGGCCGAGCGGGCAGTAGAAGGCGTTGCCCTCGATGTCGTCGTAGCTGCCCGGGCCGCCCTTGGGCGAGCACGCCGGCGGGGGATCGTCGCTGGTGCCGGCGTAGATGTCCTTGTCGGCGATCGGCACGTAGTCGAGGTCGTAGGCCTCGGGTAGCTGCTCGGACCACCAGTCCTGGATGTCGGCGAGGGAGAGGTCGACGACGTCCTCGTACGGGGTGGCCTCCTTGTTGAGGCGCGTCTCCTCGGGCTTGCTCGTCGACGTGGTGCTCTCGATCGTCGTCGGCGCCGCTTCGGGGACCTCCCCCGATGTGCACGCCGCCGCCACCAGCACGACTCCGATCGCCATCGCCATCACTCGCATCCGCATGGAGCGTCTCCTCATCACCTGTGTGCGTCGCGTGCCGCCGGCCGACGCCGAACCGGCGCGCCCGTGGGGAACGTGGCGCCTCCAGCGCCGAAGTCGACGAGTGTAGGAGGCGACCACCGGTTCATCGTCGCGGCCGGCCTCGAGGTTGAGCCGATGCGCCCGACGTCACCCGTCCGACGACCTCGCGCCCGCCCGACGAACGTGCGACTAGTTGGCGGCGTCGGGGGTGCGGTCGGGGCGCCAGAAGATCCCGAGCAGCACCAGCGCACCGCCGATCCCGGCCACCGCAGCGATCGCCAGTCCGACCGTCGAATCGAACTCGATGCCGAGCGCACGATCGAGCGACCACCGTCCGGCACCGAGGCCTCCGAGCGCCAGCCCGGCGATGCCGAGGTTCAGCACGTACTCGTAGCCCTCGCCCTTGTTGAAGATGAAGAAGCCGTTGGGGCGGTGGTTGGTGAGGAACGCCACCATCATCACGCCGACCACGCCCGCCGCACCGAGGGGCGTGAGCAGACCGAGGATCAACAACGGACCGCACACCAACTCGGTGAGGCTGGCCAACCAGGCGTGGAGGATCCCGGGGCGCAGCCCGAGGCTCTCGAACCACCCGGCGGTGCCCTTGATCTTGCCGCCACCCCAGATGTGGTTGTAGCCGTGCAGGAACATCGTGATCCCCACCACGACCCGCAGCAGCAACAGCGCGATGTCGACGCCTTCGTGCATGGGTCCCGACACTACTCCCCCACCCCGACACCCCCCGAAATTGCGGCGGTCAACCCCACCATTGATGCTCCGCGCTGAAATTTCGGTTGGGGAACGGGTTCTACACTCACCGCCCATGACCGACGAGAAGCCACTGTCCGAGCAGGTGCTGCACCACATCGAGGGCGGGGTGAGCTGGATCGTGCTCAACCGACCCGAGGCGCACAACGCGATCACGCCCGATCAGCGCAACCGGGTGATCGAGCTGCTCGATGCCGCCAGCGCCGACCTCGCGGTCCGAGCGGTGGTGCTCACCGCCAACGGCAAGGGCTTCTGCACGGGTGCCGACCTGCGGGCCGGGGCGAGCAGCCCGGCGCCGGCCCGTCCCCAGGGCGCGCCCGATCGGGTCGCCGGCGAGGTCGCTCGCCTCATTCGCGGTGGTGCCCAGCGCCTCGTCGCGGCGATCCTCGACTGCGAGAAGCCGGTGATCGGTGCCATCAACGGCACCGCCGCCGGCATCGGCGCGCACATGGCCTTCGCCTGCGACCTGGTGATCGCCGCCGAGAGCGCCAAGTTCGTCGAGGTCTTCGTGCGACGTGGACTGGTCCCCGACGGCGGCGGCGCCTACCTGCTCCCCCGGATGATCGGCGTCCAGAAGACCAAGGAGCTGATGTTCTTCGGCGAGAGCGTCTCGGCCACCGACGCCGCTGCGCTCGGACTCGTGAACCGCGTCGTTCCCGACGACGAGCTGTCCGCCGCCACCGCCGAGTGGGCGGGGCGGCTGGCCAACGCGCCGACGCGTTCCATCGCGCTCACCAAGTGGCTGGTCAACCGCTCGCTCGAGTCCGATCGTGCCGCAGCCTTCGCCGACGAGGCGATCGCCCAGGACCTCAACATGGGCACCCGGGACGCGCAGGAGGGCGTGGCCTCGTTCGTCGAGCGGCGCGACGCGACCTACCTGGGCTGGTAGCCGCGCCGCGCGGCGGCGCCGATGGGGCGACGGTCCAGCGCGCCGATGGGGTGACGGTCAGCGGCGGGGATGGGCGGCGCGTCGGAGTCGGTCGGCGACGGCGATGCCGACGCCTCGCTCGGGCGGAGCCACCACGAGGAGCACCTCGATCCCGAGTCGGTCGGCCTGGCGCAGCCGGCTGTAGAGCAGCCGGGCGTACTCCTCGGCCTGTCCTGCGGGCTCGAGCTCGATGATCGGATCCGCCAGCGCGTCGATGGCGTGCGGCGCCAGGACCCCGACGACGCAGCCTGTGGCGGCGAGCTCGGCGCCACGCCGGGCCACCTCGTCGACGGTGGTGAGCTCGATGGTCGCGGCCGGTGCGTAGTGCGACGCCGCCATGCCGGGCGCCCTCGACGATGCCTGCCCCGGGTCGTGTTCGGGGCCCTGGCCCGGGTCCCGGTGATCCGTTGCCGTCGAGGAACCGCCCATCCGGGTCCGGTCGAGCAGGTCGCCGCCGATGACCTCCACCAGCCGGGCCGTGGTGAGGCCGCCTGAACGCAGGAGCTCGGGTACGTCGCCGGTGAGGTCCACGATGGTGGACTCGAGGCCGACCGGACACGGGCCGCCGTCGAGCACGACGTCGACGTCGGCGCCGAGATCGGCTCGGACGTGTTCGGCGGTCGTGGGGCTGACCTTGCCGTAGCGGTTGGCCGAAGGAGCGGCCACCCCACCACCGAACTCGGCGAGCAGGGCCCGAGCGACCGGGTGGTCGGGCACACGGAGACCGACGGTGTCGCGCCCGCCGGTGACCACATCCGGCACGCGATCGGTGCGACGGAGGATCAGGGTGAGCGGGCCCGGCCAGAACGCGTCGATGAGGAGACGGGCGACGGGCGGGACGTCGTCGGCCCAGGCGTCGAGCACCTCGGCTGACCCGATGTGGACGATCAGCGGGTGCCCGACGGGCCGGCCCTTCACCGCATAGATCCGCTCGACCGCGTCGACGTTGGCGGCGTCGGCGCCGAGCCCGTAGACCGTCTCGGTCGGGAAGGCGACCAGGGCGCCGGCACGCAGAGCCTGGACGGCACGGTCGAGGGCAGCGGGATCGGGCATCACCACCTCACTGGCCATCACACGATCATGGCGTCGGAACCCGTGAGGCGCCACCCCATCGGGAGACCCTGAGGCCGGTCGCCCGGCTACGTCGCACCAACCCGGCGATGCCAGCCCCGGTGTCGCCGACGCGATCCGTGCCGGTCTCCGCCTCGACCTCTCGTGCAACGCGGACGACGTTCGCTGCCGGCCCGGACATGGTCTGCGACGAGTCCGGGCTTGGCAGCTCCGGCGCCGACCTGTCGATCACGCCGCAGGGCGGATCAGACAGATCGGGTGAGCCGGTACCGGTGGAGGTGAGCGGAATCGAACCGCCGACCTCGTCGTTGCGAACGACGCGCTCTAGCCAACTGAGCTACACCCCCGGGCAGGGCTCGCACACGTTAGCCGAGCCACGGCCACGGCCAGGAACCGAGACCGGCCACCGTCGGGACGGCCGCCGCGGGTTCAGGCTCCTTCGGCGGATCGGGCTTCGAGCGCCCGCTGCAGTCGGGTCTGCAACACGGTGGTGGTGACGTCGCCCCGGGTGCGTTCGAGCACCGCCCGGTAGGCGTCGAGCGTGCGGCGCAGCCCGCCGGTGTTGGCGTCGGGCCAATCGACCACGACGAGCGCGGCGTAGTCGTCGTCCATCACCGCGCGCAGCTCCTCACCTCGGGCGAGGTCACCATCGCGCAGCCGGTCGAGGAGGTGGCGACGCAACTCGCTGGCCGCTTCGGCGAGCCCGCGCATCCACGCGGTCGGATCGACCTGGAGCTCACCGGGACCGGGCAGCGCGGCACCGGCGACGAGGGCGGCGACGGCTCGGGCCTCGACGTACTCCTTCTCGGCGTCGTGCACGAAGCCGGCGTGGGCGATGGCCGGGTAGGACGCGAGTGCCGTCTGCGCGGTCCGCAGGGCCGTCTCGGCATCGTCGGCGAGCGCCGCCGCCCGGTCCGGTTCCAGGTGGTGCACGGCGCGTATCGAGCTGCCCGACGCGCGGATCACCTGGCGACACGCCGGCAGGGCCACCTCGCGAGCGGCGTTGGACGTGGCCAGCGCCTCGTCGATCGGCCCGACCAGGGCGGCGAGCTCCGTGCGGAGCGAGCGGCCGGTGGGTGCGCTCACCGGGTGGCCGACCCGTGAAGCCCTCGGCGTCGGTGAACGACCACGGCTGAGAGGATCCGCCCACCGATGATCGGCGGCTGGAAGGTCGGGCGGGCGGCCACCGGCCGGGCGGCGATCAGTTGGCCGAGCGGTGGAGGACCAGCTGCGGTTCGACCACGGTGGTGGATCGGGTCGGCAGGTAGTGGACCTTGTCGCGCCGTTCGACGGCGAGGCGCTGGGTGCGGATCAACAGGCCGATGTAGCCGACGAGGAGCAGATCGGCCAGCACGTGGACGACGACCATGGTGGAGCCCATGAACGGGATGAGGACCAGGGTGGCCACCGCGGCACCGGCGAGCGCGCCGAGCACGTTGCGACGGCGGCGGCGTGCGTCGGGCAGCGACATCGCCGCCCGGGTGGGCACGTAGCCCACGGCGGGGAAGATCGGTTCGGGCCGACCGGACGGACGGCGCTCGCCCGAGCCACCGGGCCCCACGCGGGCGGGCGAGGTGCGCTCGAGCACCGAGAGGTGCTTGGAGAACGTCGAGATCGAGTTCACGCCACGGGTCTCGTGGCGCGACCGGAGCCAGCTGGCGATCACGATGGCCCACACCACGGCGAGGATGAACAAGATCAATGTCACGCTCCGTGCCCTACCTTTACTGTTCGGTGACCGTACCGACTCGCTCGCACCGGGCGGTGGATACCCGCAGCCGATGGCTCCCCCGGTGGGATCCACTGCGTTGGGGTTCGAGCGGGTCGTCCGATCGGACAACGGCTGTGTTGCGGTTTTACTACGAACCCACGCCATTCGCCACCTGCGGTCCACCTCGGTGGGCGCGCGGTGTGGTAGGCGGGCGCCCCGAGGCCGCCGCCGCTACTCGGTGAAGTCCGAGCCCAGCAGCTCATCGATGTCGTCGACCACGTCGCCCGAGCGGATGCCAGCGGTCCCGGCGCCCGACGCCCCGGTGGGCGGGGCGGTGGCCGAGACCTCACGCCGGTACGGTCCCGATCGCCCGCCGGTCTTCTCCCAGAGCGCGACCTCGCCGATCACCATGGTTCGATCCGCGGACTTGCACATGTCGTAGATGGTGAGGCAGGCGATGCTGCACGCCGTCAACGCCTCCATCTCGACACCGGTGCGGTCCACGGTCTCGACCTGGGCCTCCACCTGGATGAACGTGTCCTCGATCCGGAAGTTCACGAACACCGAACCCACCAGCAGGGGGTGGCACAGCGGGATGAGATCAGGGGTGCGCTTGGCCGCCTGGATCCCGGCCACCCGTGCGACGGCCAGGACATCGCCCTTGCCGATCGCCCCGCGGGCGACGAGCGAGGTGGTCTCGGGCGTCATGAAGACCTTGCCGCGAGCGACGGCCCGACGATGGGTCGGGTCCTTCGGCGTGACATCGACCATGCGGGCACGGCCGAGCGGGTCGAGGTGGGTGAGACCACGATCAGACATGGTCGGAGTGTAGGCGCGACCCCTCGTCGCCACTCCGGCCGACCCGCGAGCAGCTCGAGTCGACCGGGCGTTCAGCCGCCGATCTGGCTCATGCTCTTCGACGGGCGGATGAACACCGGCTGGTTGATCTGGTGGCCGGCCCACTTGGCGGCGACGGCGGCCTCCACGATCGCCGCCAGCTCGGCATCGGACGCACCGGCGCGGAGCGGCCTGCGCAGGTCGTGCGCGTCGAGCGCGAACAGGCAGGACCGCAGCTCGCCCTCCGCGGTGAGCCGCACGCGGTCGCAGGTGGCGCAGAACGCGCGCGTGACGCTCGGGATGACCCCGACCTCACCGCGCCCGTCGAGGTACCGGAAGCGTTCGGCGGGCTCGCTGCTGCGAGCCGCGGCGGTGCCGTCCGGGGAGGCGAGTGCCGAACGCACGGGTTCCAGCGGGAAGGTCGCGCCGATCACCTCGAGGATCTCGTCCTGGCTGAGCACCTGGTCGTAGGTCCACGCCTCCTGCGCATCGAGGGGCATGAACTCGATGAACCGCACGGTGACGCCCTTCTCGCGACCGAAGCGGGCGAAGTCGACCAGCTCGTCCTCGTTCACGCCCTTGATGGCCACGACGTTGACCTTGACCGGATGGAGGCCCGCCTCGATCGCCGCGTCGATGCCATCGAGCACCTGGTCGAGCTCGTCGCGACGGGTCATGGCCAGGAAGCGATCGCGGCGCAGGCTGTCGCACGAGATGTTGATCCGTCCGAGCCCCGCCGCGACGAGGTCGTGCGCCGCAGACCGCAGGGTGGCGCCGTTGGTGGTGAGGGCGACGTCGACCGGCCGCTCCGGCCCATCGGCGTCGGCGGGGACGCGCAACGCGCTGAGCTTGCGGACGAGCACCGGCAGGTGCGCCCGCATGGTGGGCTCACCGCCGGTGAGGCGGATGCTGTCGAACCCGAAGCGGCGCACCAGCACGCTCGCGACGCGGGCCAGCTCCTCGTAGGACAGCAGGTCACCGCGCGGGAGCCACTGCATCCCCTCGGCGGGCATGCAGTACGTGCACCGGAAGTTGCACCGGTCGGTGACCGAGATGCGCAGGTCGCGGTGGACACGACCGAAGGTGTCGACGAGGGGCACGCTCATGGGTGGCCCAGCGTAGGGCGCCCGGCCGCCTTCGAGGTCGGGCGGACGCCGGAATCAGTGCGGCCCCAGCAGCATCACCGGCACGACGTCGCCGATCTCGACCGTGTCGCCGTCGGCCACGATGGCGAGGCCGTTCGCCCCCGCCATCCCGGTGAGCTGGTGGCTCCCCTGGTGACCGGCGCTGCGGAGGTGGAAGGTGGCGTCGTCGCGGTCGTAGCGAACCACCACGCGATCGAGGTGCACCTTGCCGTCGGGCCGACGGTGGAGCGGCTCGTCCACCACCGCCATGACCTGGGGACGGTCGAGGTCATCGGCGTCGTGGCCCATCATGGCTCGCAGGCCCGGCCGGGCGAACAGCTCGAACGAGACCATCGACGACACCGGGTTCCCGGGGAGGCCGAACACCGGCACCGCCACGCCGTCGGATCGTTCGACGGTCCCGAACGCCAGCGGCTTGGCCGGCCGGACGGCGATCTGCATCCACCGCATCGTGCCGATCTGGTCGAGGACGACCTTGACGTAGTCGAAGTCACCCATGCTCACGCCGCCGGTGGTGAGCAGCGCGTCGCAGGTCGAGACCCCGAGGTGGATCGCGGCTGCGATGGCGTCGGGGTCGTCCGGGATGCGTCCGAGATCGACGGCTTCGCACCCGCTCTCGGCCACCAGCGACAGCATGGTGATGCGGTTCGAGTCGCGGATCTGCCCGGGCCGCAGCGGCTCGGACCCCTCGACGAGCTCGTCGCCCGTGGAGAAGACACCGACGCGCGGGCTCGGGACGACGCTGACCTCGGCATGACCGAGCGAGGCGAGGACCCCCAGGTGGCCGGCGCCGAGCACCGCGCCAGCGGCGAACACCGCCTGCCCCGGGACGAGATCGTCGCCGGCCGGGCGCACGTGGTTGCCCGGAGCGACCTCGGCGAGGATCTCGACGCGGTCGCCGGCGAGTGCGCGCGTCCGCTCGACCATCACCACCGCGTCGGCCCCATCGGGCATGGGAGCACCGGTCATGATCCGGATCGCCTCCCCCGGGCCGACCGCCGCCGACGGCGCCTGTCCCGCCGCCAGGGTGGCCACCACCGAGAGCTCGACGGGTTCGTCGTCGGATGCCCCGACCGAATCAGCCGACCGGACGGCGAACCCGTCCATGGCCGTGTTGGCGAACGGCGGGATCGCCTCGTCGGCGGTGATGTCGGTTGCGAGCACGCGCCCGTCGGCGGCGAGCAGGGCCACCACGACCGGCGACGCCGGGGTCAGCGAGGCGAGCACGAAGGCGCGAGCCTCCTGGAGGGAGATCATGTCCTGATCCTGCCAGGTGCCACCGCCGTCGTGGCACGCCGGGTCAGTCGAGTGATCCGCGCCGTTCGACGATCTCGCGGAGGAAGGCCCGGAACTCGGGACCGAGGTCCTCGCGGTCCATGGCGATCTCGACGGTGGCCCGCAGGTAGTCGAGCTTCTTGCCGATGTCGTAGCGCCCTTCCTCGAACAGGTAGCCGTACACGGTCTGATCCGCGAGGAGCAGAGCGATGGCGTCGGTGAGCTGGATCTCGCCGCCGACCCCGGGGGTGACGCGCTCGAGCTTGTCGAAGATCTCGGGCGTGAAGACGTACCGGCCCATGACGGCCATGCCCGACGGCGCCTCGGCCGGTTCGGGCTTCTCGACGATGTCGAGCACCCGGACGAGCCCGTCGTTGATGATCTCGGGCTTGACGCAGCCGTAGGCCGAGATCTCGTCGAGTGGGAACTCCTTGAGCGCGATCACCGAGCGGCCGTACTGCGCGTACGTGTCGATCATCCCCTCGAGGACCTGCGACCGACGGTCCATGATGTCGTCGCCCAGCATCACGACGAAGGGGTCGTCGCCGACGTGCTTGCGGGCCACCGAGACGGCGTGGCCGAGGCCGAGCGGCTCGCCCTGGCGCACGTAGTGGATGTCGGCCATCTCGGCGAGCGCCTGGATCTCGCCGAGTTGGTGGATCTTGCCCTTCTGCTCCAGGTAGTACTCGAGTTCGAAGTTGCGATCGAAGTGGTCCTCGATGGCCCGCTTGCCACGACCGGTGATGATCAGGATGTCCTCGATGCCGGCACGGACCGCCTCCTCGACCACGTATTGGATCGCCGGCTTGTCGACCACCGGCAGCATCTCCTTGGGCTGCGCCTTGGTGGCCGGCAGGAACCGCGTACCCAACCCCGCAGCGGGGATGACTGCCTTGGTCACCGCACCGTTCGTCATGGTGGTACCTCCGAGAGCCGTCGTCGCTCGGTGTCGAGCGCCTCGCATCGTAGGCGCTCGCACGAGTCGGGGACGGCGGACCGGTGCGGCGACGGGCTGGGGTGCCACGGGCCGGCCCCGGTATGCTCGGACCCCTCGCGCGGTCTGATCCGGCCGCCGACCGGCCGTCGAGTCGGGTCCGGAACCACACACGGAGAATCCCACCGCGATGCCCACCTATGAGTACCGCTGCAAGGACTGCGGCCACGAGTTCGAGGCCGTCCAGGCCTTCACCGACGATCCCATCTCGGTCTGCCCCACCTGCGGCGGCACGGTCAAGAAGCGCTTCGGCAACGTGGGCATCAGCTTCAAGGGAAGCGGCTTCTACAAGACCGACACGCGCAGCTCGTCGCGATCGGGATCCTCGGGCGGCGGGTCGGACTCCACCTCGTCGACCACCGGCTCCGGATCGGGATCCTCCGACACCGGTTCATCCACCAGCACCACCGCCGATTCGTCGTCGGCCGCGTCCTCCACGGCGTCGTCGGGTTCGGACTCGGGTTCCGGTTCCGGTTCGGGTTCCGGCTCCGGATCGGGATCGGGTTCCGGCTCGGGATCGGGTTCGTCCTCCTCCGCCAGCACCTGACAACCGGCCGCGCCGCGCGGCCACCGTGTGGCGTCCCTGCGAATCGAGTCACCCGAGCGTCACTGGGTCGATCGACCTATGCTCATGCCGCTCTCGAGCGAACACCCCTCTCTCGAAGGTTCGCGATGACCGTCGACGCGCACACCAACCACGACTCGAGCGCGTCCTGCGCCCTGCCGGCCGTCAAGAC
>JBBSTY010000097.1:0-16814 GCA_038235385.1 Acidimicrobiales bacterium
ATCCGCGGCGAACCCATCGACGTGCTCTACGACCGTCCCCGGCACCCCCCGTGGGAGGGCGGCCGCCCCTGAGCACCGAGCCGGCGCCCTCGCGAGGGGCGTCGGTTGCGGGCACCGACTCGGGATCGACCCCTCGGATCGGCCCCTCTGATCAGCCCTGGTCGCGGAGGAAGCGCTCGACCTCGTCGATGAGGTTGTCGCTCGACATCGTGCTCTCGTCGTCGTAGGTCTGTTCGAGGTGGCGCACGTAGTCGCTCGTCTCCTCGTCGGCCTCGACCAGTTCGTTGATCTGATCCTCGTAGGCCGCCGTCTCGCTCTCGAGCAGATCGGTGTCGGCGTCGATCTCGAGCAGCCGGGCGGTGCGTCGCACCAACGCCAGCCCGGCCTTGGGTGACGGTGAACCGGGGAGGTAGGTGGGCACCGCCGCCCACAGCGACGCCGACTCGAGCCCGGCGTCGGCGCACGCGGCGTGCAGCACGCCCGTGATCCCCGTGGGGCCCTCGTAGCGCGACGGGGTGAGCCCGAACCGCTCCGACACCTGCTCGTCGTAGGCGGCGCCGTACACGGGGGTGGGGCGGGTGTGGGGCACGTCGGCCAGCAGCGCGCCGACGGTGACCACCAGGCGGGCATCGATCGTGCGGGCCAGCCCGATGACCTGCTCGCAGAAGGTGCGCCACCGCAGCTGCGGCTCGGCGCCGACGAGGATGACGACGTCGAGGTCGGGCGAGACCCGGGCCCACGACGCCTCGGTGTCGGGCCACTCGATCTGGCGCCGGTCGTCGCCGTCGAGGCGCACGTTGGGTCGGGTGGCGGTGAAGTCGTAGAAGATCTCGGGATCGATCTCGGCGAAGGTCTCGGCCCGCCACTGGGTGGCGAGGGAGCGCACCGCCGTGCTGGCGGCGTCGCCGGCGTCGTTCCACCCCTCGAACGCGGTGATCAGCACCGGGCGGCGAAGCTGGGGGCGATCGCGCCAGCGGACGTGCTCGAGATGGGGGAGCGGGAGGTCGCCACCGTGGTCGGCCACCTCCTCACGGTACCGGTTCGCGGGCCAGGAGGGCGCCGGTAGGATCGGCCCACGACCGGCGACGAACGAGGGGGCCCTTTCGATGGCAGACGGCGCGGTGATCCGCACGGTGGCGGACGTCATGAGCACCCCGGCGGTCACGGCGAGCGCCGTCGACCGCGTGAGCGAGGCCTCGGTGCTCATGCTCGAACGCTCGGTCGGCTCGGTCGTCGTGGTCGACGACGCCGACCATCCGGTCGGGATCTTCACCGAACGCGATCTGATCCGCTTCAACGCCTTCGGGGGCGACCCTGCACGTGAGCACCTGCAGGACTGGATGACCGCCGATCCCGACACCTGCGGGCCCGACGAAACGGCGGTCAAGGCGTTCGCCCGCCTGAGCGAGAGCGGGTACCGGCACATTCCGGTGATCACCGACGGGGTGCTCGTCGGCCTGGTGTCGATGCGCGACCTCATGCGGGTGGCGTCGATCGAGCCGGTGAACCACCCGGGCCAGATCGAGGCGCCCAAGGGGCTCGCCGGGGTCATCGTGGCCGAGACCGAGGTGGGCGACGTCCGTGGCCAGGAGGGGTTCTACCACTACCGCCAGTACTCGGCGGTCGACCTCGCCGAGCAGCGCACCCTCGAGGACGTCTGGTACCTGATGTTCGAGGGCGCGCTGCCGACCTCGGCCCAGCGGGCCGAGTTCCTCGAGCGGGTCCGGCCGCTGGCCGTGGTGCCCGACTCGGTGAAGCCGCTCCTCCCGGCCATCGCCGCTGCCGCCGACGAGTTCGTCCCGCTCGATGCCCTGCGCACCTCGGTGTCGCTGGTGGCCTCGGCGATCGGGTGCCGACCCTCGCTCGACCTCACCCCCGCCGAGCTGCGCGCCGACGCCGAGCGCATCTGCGCGGTGATCCCCACGCTCATCATGTCGCTCTACCGGCTCCACGCCGGGCTCGAACCGATCGATCCGCACCCCGAGCTCGGTTACGCCGCCAACTACCTCTACATGCTCGCCGGCGAGGTACCCGACCCGGACCTGGCGCGTGGCATCGAGCAGTACCAGATGACCACCATCGATCACGGGTTCAACGCGTCGACCTTCACCGCCCGGGTCATCACCTCCACCGGTGCCGATCTGGGCGCGGCGGTCGTCGGCGGCATCGGCGCCCTCTCGGGCCCCTTGCACGGCGGCGCGCCGAGCCGGGCCCTCGACATGCTCGACGCCATCGGCACCCCCGACAACGCCGACGCCTGGGTGCGCAACGCCGTCGAGAGCGGCGATCGCATCATGGGGTTCGGCCACCGCGTCTACAAGACCGACGATCCCCGCTCGGTGCTGCTCCGGTCGGTCGCCCAGCGCCTCGGCGGACCGATGGCCGACTTCGCCACCCAGGTCGAGCGCACCGTCGTCGATGTGCTCGCCGAGCTCAAACCCGGCCGCCAGCTCTACACCAACGTGGAGTTCTACGCCGGCGTCGTGATGGACCGCTGCGGCCTGCCCCGTGAGCTGTTCACCCCGACCTTCGCGTCGAGCCGGGTGATCGGGTGGTGCGCCAACATCCTCGAGCAGGCCTCCGACAACCGCATCATCCGCCCGAGCGCCCGCTACGTCGGCCCCCCACCCCCTCAGCCGCTGCCCGAGCTCGACTGACCCGACGCTGTCCGGCGCGGGGTGCTCGAGCGACCGGCGCTAGCGTCGCCGGATGGCCGACATCGCGATCACCGAAGCCACCGAGGTCACGCCCGAGCTCGTCGCCGCGTTCGAGCGGTTGATCCCACAGCTCTCGACGTCCAACCCACCGCCCACCGAGGGCGAGCTCAAGGCCATCGTCACGTCACGGGCATCGGTGCTGTTGATCGCCCGTGATCCCGACCGCGACGACGAGATCGTCGGCAGCCTCACGCTGGTGCTGTTCCGCATCCCGACCGGGGTGCGGGCGTGGATCGAAGACGTCGTCGTCGACGGGTCCGCCCGTGGCCGAGGCGTCGGCGCCGCGCTCAACCTCGTCGCCCTCGACCGCGCGAGCGACGCCGGCGCCAAGACCGTCGACCTCACCTCCCGCCCGTCCCGCGCGGCCGCCAACCGCCTCTACCAGCGCCTCGGCTTCGTCGAGCGCGACACCAACGTCTACCGGCGGAAGTTGGAAGCCGAGTAGCTCCCGGTTCGGCCCATCTCGTCATCGACAGAGACCCGCACGACACCTGTCTCCTCGAGACGACGTGCGAAAGGTCGACTTCCCGCTCCCGGGTGGACCGGCGAGGAGAGGAGAAGATCCGGGTACTCGTCGAGGTCGCGTGTACGTTCTACGATCTGTATGGTGAAACGTATGACGACACCGGTCCCCACGCGGTTCTCCGACGACGATCTTGCGATCATCGACGAGCTGGTGCGGGAGGGCGTCGGCGAGAACCGTTCGGCGGTGATCCGTCAGAGCGTGCGTCACCTTGCCGACTCGGTCCGTCGCGCCAACGTCGGTAGGGCCATCGCTGAGTCGTACCAAAGGCATCCGCAGACCGTGGACGATGACGAACTCGCGATGGCGAGCGCGATTGCGCTGACGGAGGCCGAGCCGTGGTAGCTCAGTCCGAGCTTTGGCTCATGGAGACACCGAACCAGAAGCGTCGGCCGGTGCTCATCGTGTCGAGGGACGAAATCATCCCCGTGCTCAACAACGTCGTCGTGGCGCCGGTCACCAGCACGATCCGAGCTATCCCGACCTGCGTTCCCGTCGGACCGGACGAGGGGATCGACCACGAGAGCGTCGCAACCTTCGACAACCTCGCCTCCGTTCCCAAGGCCGTCCTCACCGTCCGCCTCGGCGCTCTCGGAGTCGGCGGCCGGCGCCTGATCTGCGACGCGCTCGACGCCATGGCGAACTGCTGAATCGAACCTCGGGCACGCGGGAGCGGATCTGTCGGTTCGCGGTCGAGACGGCACCCGTTCGGCTTGCTCCCCGCGTCGGCGTGCGCCTGTTCGCTGGTGGCCACGTCCGGGTAGATCCTGTTGGCTGCCGGCCGACGTTCACGGCGCAGCGCGCGAAAAGTCGAAGGACACCCGCGGTCCCTGCGGTGCGCCTTCTCGGCGGATCGTCGAGCTCAAGTCGTTGCCGGACCGTTTCGAAGATCGAGAAGTAGACCAACGTCTACCGACGGACCTTGGGAACCGAGTAGCACGTGCGCTGCGGGCTGGCCGGCGACCCGGGTTCGGCACGGGTAGCACGAGCCCTTCTCGTTCTCGTCGGCGTCGCGATCATGGCCGCCGGCCTGTCGCCGGTACGACGGCTCGAGCACCGTTAGGACTCGACGGGGTCTCCGAACGCATCGCAGTCGGGGTTCTCGCACACGAAGCCGGAGTCGATGACGTTCGAGGTCTCGGCGGGGAGCGCGGTGACGCCGCACGACGGGCAGATCGGTGCCCGCTCGACGTCGCCGATGTCGAAGTCGATGTCGTCGTCGTCCATGGGCGCCATCATCTCAGGAGCAGTGCGGCCGAGCATCGATCTGGCCGGAAGGAGAGCGGGCGAGTGGCTCTCGGCGCCGGGTCACCAACGGTCATGGGTGCCGGGTCACCAACGTTCATCGGCGACGGTCGGATCAGCCCGATGAACCCGACGCCGCCCGGCAGGGCGGCGCGCCGGTCGATGGGACCCTGCACGTCACGCAGCCTGGGGTGGTGGCGGTCAGTCGGTGGAAGCGGCTCGTCGTCGGCCGATGGTCAGGTAGGCGATGGGACCGACGGGCTGGACGAACGAACCGAGGACCCACAACGCCTTGGGCCCGCGCACCTGGGCACGCGGTCGCCGGGACAGGTCGACGAGCGCGATGGTCGTGAGGACGACCTCGACGGCACCGGCGGCCACGATGGCCACCTGTTGGGCGGTGCTGAGGTCGCGCCAACGCTTCGTTCGCTCCATGGCCCCGAGGCTACCGAGCGCCGGGTCGGCCTGACCCCTGATGGCAGGTGGCTGATGGCTGAAGGCTGAAGGCTGACGACTGGACGCTGTCGCCGGACACCGACGGATCGGCCATCGAGGTCGACCGGCGACCGGCGACCGGCGACCGGCGACCGGCAAGACCGGATCAGCTGATGGTGAACGTGGCCCGCGCGCCGTACTCCCGGATGCGAAGGCGTTGGTCCACCCTTGTCATCTTTGGAGGCGTGGGAGTAGGGGGTCAACGATCGTTGCTCGCACCGCGTCGGGAGAATTCTCCGACCCGAGTCCGTCGCTGGGCGCCGCGGCCGACCGGTCGGCGACGAGCCACGACCATCGGCGACGGTGCCCGCAACCGCGTCTCACTCGACCCGTCCCTGCGCCTCGCTCAGGGGGCACGCACGGCCGAGAGCACCTGATCGATGGCGCCGACGACGAGTTGCGGTTGGATCATGTGGATGTTGTGGCCGCTGTGGGTGTCGGTGATGTGCACGGCGTTCGCCACGATCCGGGCCAGCTGCTGCTGGGCCTTCGCGTTGGCGGCGTCGAACACGTAGCCGAAGTCGGGAGGGACGCCTGCCGGCACGCCGCCGGACGCGATCAGGCCGGGCAGCTCCGGGCCGAGCGGCTCGTCGGCCGACAGCAGCACCAGGGGCATGTCCTTCAGGGGCGACGAGGATCGCAGCTCGGCGAAGCTGGCCGTGGGGTCGAACCGCTCGATGTCGGGATACATCTCGAGGTCCTCGGTGATGTCGCCCTCGAGCAGCGCCTCCTGGATCGGCCACTGCTCCGAGGTCAGGTTGTCCTGGAGGAACTCCGAGGGCGGGTCGACGAGCACGATGCCCACGACGTCGTCGGGGTGGGCGGACGCGTACAGCCGGGCGACCATCCCGCCCGCCGAGTGGCCGACGACGACGAACGGGCCCGCCTCGTCGGCCGCGTCGAGCACGGCGTGGAGATCGGCCTGGGCGGCGGCGGCGGTGGTCGGCTGTGCCGTCGGGCTGCTGCGGCTGATCGCGTCACCGTTGACGGTGCCGGGTCGGTCGTAGGCGCACACGCGGTTGGTGGCAGCCACCGCCTCGTACACCGGCCCGGCCGGAGGCGTGGCCGTGGAGGTGGAGGTGTGCCACTCGGTCGTGCCCGCCCGCTGACCCGAGACGAGCAGCACCGTCGGCGACCCCGTGCCCGTGCACTCGAGGTACATGGTCCGGCCCCCGCCGATGTCGACCAACCGGCCGTCGGCGGCCAGGGGCGCCGTCGGCACCGGCGTCGTCGGGTCGGCGCCACCGGGTGCGGTCGAGCCCGACGCGGCTCCCGCCACACTCGTCCCGGACGAGCGGGAGGCGTCGTCGGGTGAGGTGGTGGTGGCGCACGCGCCGGCGAGGGTGACCACGCCGGCAACCGCCACGAGCGTCGTTCGGTGCGCGAGGGTGCGCCGAGGCTGGGGCGGGGACGTTCGACGCCGCCGGGGAGCGCTCGTCGGCGGGATCGGCGGGGTCGTCGTCGGTCCTGCGGTCGGTCGTGCGGTCATGGGCATCGGTGCTCGCGTCGCTCGGGCGCCGCCCGGCAACCGGGTCGACGAGTCCGTCGGGCGCGGCTCATCGTCGCACACGGACGCTGGCGGGACCGCGCACGGCCCCGACCCGCCCGATGACCCGGACGATCAGGTGGGGAGGGTGCCCGCCACGGTGGTGTCGGGGAAGTAGCGGTGGTGGCGGGCGCCGGTGATCTCGTAGATGGCGGTGCCCTCACGGCCGTCGTCGGCTCGCACCCGCATCTGGCTGAGCCCGCCGCGGTGGAACGGCTCGTAGGGGCGGTCGAACGTGCCGTCGGCGGTGACGGTGATGCGCCGGCCGCCCTCGAGCGTGAACGTGGCGATGCCGGCCAGCCCGGTCACCGAGTCGCCGTGCTCGCCGTAGGTCGCAGGCGCTCCGTCGGCGCCGAGCCAGGTGAGCTCGTGCTCGAAGCCGATCAACGGGATCGGGTCGCTGCCGTCGGCGCCCGCGAAGCACCCGTCGGTGTAGACCCGCGCGCCGTTGGCGAGCTCCCAGTTCCACACCCCGAGGAAGCCGTCGTCGAACTGGATCTGGAACCACATCCACAGCGGGCAGCGGCCGTGGTCGCGGATGCCCCACGAGTGATCTCGTTGGCCGATCCAGCCGTCGACCTCGTGCACCTCGCCGGCCACCGTGTACGTGCCGGTGTAGGTGCCCGACTGGAAGATGTGGCACTGGTCCCACACCACGTCGTCGCCGGCGCGCATGGTGCCGCGCCGCAACCCGTACGGCTCGGTGCGGGCCCGGTAGGTGACGTCGAGCCCGATCTCGCACACCTCGGGATCGGCCCACAGGCGGATCTCCTCGAACGGTTCGACCACGGTGACCCGGGCGCCGCCGACCTCGGTGGTGTGCGGATCACCGTCGTAGGGCCGGGTCTGCACGCCGAGGATCTGGCGGCCCCCGACGCGACCCATCTGGATCGAGTCCATGGTCTGGCGGGATGGGT
The DNA here is from genome assembly GCA_038235385.1 of Acidimicrobiales bacterium. Taxonomy (GTDB): domain Bacteria; phylum Actinomycetota; class Acidimicrobiia; order Acidimicrobiales; family Acidimicrobilacustridaceae; genus JBBSTY01. The sequence goes on from JBBSTY010000097.1 coordinate 7,444, forward strand.
AGTGCGCCATCGTGAAGAAGACCACGTCGCCGGCGGCGTCGGGGCGGTGGAGCTCGTAGAAGTAGCTCTCGCGCCAGTGGTCGTGGCGGGTGGCGACGTCGGGGAGCAGTTGAGGGATCTGGTGGACGAAGTGCTCGTCCATGGCGGTGGGGCGGGCCACGGTGCCGCCGCTCAGGACGCGCCGACGCGTGCGGTCGGGGTGAACCGGACGGGCAGTCGCTTGATGCCGCCGACGAGCGGGATGCCCATGGCCTCGAGCAGCACCGGATCGCCCGTCGTCTCGATGTCGGGCAGGCGGGTGAACAGCTCGCGGAAGATCACCGACACCTCCCGGCGGGCGAGGTGGGCGCCCAGGCAGAAGTGGGGGCCCGGGCCGCCGAAGCCGACGTGGGGGTTCGGGTCGCGGCGGACGTCGAAGCGCTCCGGGTCGTCGAACACGCGGGGGTCGCGGTTGGCCGCCCCGTAGAACAGGATGAGCTTGTCGCCCTCGTCGAAGTCGTGATCGGACAGGGTGAGCGGACGGGTGACGGTTCGGCGCATGTAGGTGACGGGTGACGCGACCCGAACGATCTCGTCGACGGCCGTGGCGGTGACGCCCTCGATGTCGTCCTGCCAGATCTTGCGCTGGTCGGGGTTCTGGGCGAGCAGGTGCATCCCCGCGCTGGTGGCCGTGCGGGTGGTGTCGTTGCCGGCGACGGCGAGCAGGATGAAGAACGAGGCCACCTCGTCGGCGGTGAGCATGTCCTCGTCGCCGACGGCGTTGACCAGCTTGCTGGTGAGGTCGTCGGTGGGGTTCTTGCGGCGCTCCGCCGCCAGGTCGTTCATCAGCGTGGTGAGGGTCAGGCCCGCACCGAAGAGCGCGCTGATGATGTCCTGGCCGCCCATGAACTCGGGGTCGCCGGCACCGAGGATGGTGTTGGTGGCGTCGAGCACGGTCTTGAACTCGCTGCGAGGGATGCCCATCATGTCGCAGATGACCAGGAGCGGGAACGGCTGGGAGATGGCCTCGACCAGGTCGACCTCGCCCTTCTCGCACATGTCGTCGACCACTTCGGTGCAGATCCGCTCCACCGAGTCGAGCACGCCCTGGAGCTGCCTCGGTGTGAACGAACGGGCCACGATCCCGCGCTGGCGGGCGTGGCGGGGGTCGTCCATGTTGATGAACCCGCCGAAGAACTCGAGCGCCTCGGGTGGCATGTCGGGGATGGTGGTGGCGCCCTTGCCGGAGCAGAAGTCCTTGGCGTTGCGGCTGATCTCGATGAGCTCGTCGTAACGGGTGACGGCGAAGAACTCCTCGGTCTGCTCGGTCATCGGGTTGAGGTACTCGCCCCGGGTGAACGGGCCCTGCTCACGCCACTCGGCGAACCGGGCCATGCGCTCCTCGAGCGGGCGCTGCCAGAACGTGGTGTCGGTGAGGTCGAGCTGCGGCGTGGACATGAAGTTCCCCTCGGCATGTGGACGCGGTCCGACCACCATAGGCGATCAGCGATCGCATGTTTCGGTGAGCGGGCGGCGGGCACCGTCAACCCAGGAATCGGTGCTCGAGTCCGTCGAGGAACGTGGTGAGGCCGAAGGCGAAGACGTCGTCGATCGATGGCAGCTCGAACTCGACGCGGTTGGCGCGCAGGGTGGGGAACGTGTCGACCGGGAGCTCGGCGATGAGGTCGCCGCTGCGTTGGGTCATCGTCGCCGAGCGCCCGGCGCTGCTCGTGTCGAAGAAGACGGTGCCCAACACGTAGTCGACCAGCGCCAGGTAGGCCGGCACCGCCACCGACGCATCGAACCCGGCTTCGAGCAGGCCGGCCAGCCCGTGCTCGGTGCCCTTCATGGCGTTGGGCCCGAGGAGCGGCGAGGCGGTGAGCGCGGGACCCAGGTTGGCGTGGTCCATGAGCACGCGTCGCAGCTCGCTCGACAGCGCCTCGACCTTGGCCCGGCCGCTGGTGCGCGCCGACGGGTAGCGGACCTCGCCGAGCACGTGGTCGACGAGCAGGACGAGGAGCTCGTCGCGGCTGGCCACATGGCGGTAGAGCGACGCGCTGCCGGTGGCCAGGTCGTCCGCCAGACGCCGGACGGTGAGCGAGTCGAGTCCCTCGTGGTCGACGACGCGTCGGGCGGCCTCGATGATGCGGTCGGTGGAGAGGCCGTCGGTGCGGGGCCGGCGCCGGCTTTCGCGCGCCCGGCGCTCGAGCCACCAGGTGGCGCTCCCCGGTGCGATCGTGATCTCGGCCGCGGCGCTCATCGCCAGGCAGCGTACGCGCCGTCCACTCGTGCGTCGTCGAGCCCGAACCGTTCGATGTCCTGACCAGGAGTCCAGGGCACGGCGCAGTGGGGTACTTGCCGACCGCTGCGCCGGGTACGTGTTGGGTTCACGCCGCCTGGGGAGGCTGTCATGGGTCGCCGTCTACGGGTCCTGTCCCGATTCACCATCGTCGCTGGCATGGGTGCAGGGTTCACCTACCTGCTCGACCCGCAACTCGGCGAGCCGCGCCGTCGCCATCTCGGTGCGCTGCTCGCGCGCCGTCTGGGCACCACGCCCCGGTCCGGCTCGTCGAACGCCGTCGATGACGTGGCCAGCCGAATCGATGCCGCCATGAGCCCTCCGCCGAGCACGGCATCCGCGGACCCCGACGCTGCGGATCCGGTCCTCGCCCTGGATCTCCGCCAAGGCAACGAGCGGGCCAGGAGCGATGCGCCGCTTGCGGTGCGCCACCAGCGGTTCGATTCGCTCGAGGTGCTCATCGATGACGTCGGGGTGATCGAGATCCGGGGCCCGCTCGGCGAGGTGGAACGGGTGCAGTTGCTCGCCGCCGCCAGTCAGTTCGAGGGCGTGCGAGCGGTCCGCGACCACTCGCACCGGGTCCTCACCGACGAGGTTCGCGCCGACCGCCGTACCTGACCCGCCCCGAGCGGTCTGAGCCGGCCGCGATCGGTCGGCTCGCCGACGCGGCCCTCGTCGGCCTCCGTGATCAGGGCACGGCGACGCAGGGGTTGCCGCCACAGACATCGATGACGGTGCCGGTGGCCAGGAACGCCACGATCTGGTCGACGGCCGCGGGGGTGCGCCGGTTGTTGTCGTGGGGGTCGTCGCCCGTGCGGGGCGGCTGGTTGCCGAGCGGGGGAGCGTCGGCACCGCTGTCCCACATCACGACCGCCGAGCCGGCGTAGGGGTAGGACCCGATGGCCGGGACGTCCCAGAACACGTCGCTCTCGGCCGACCGCCCCGGCGCGAGCGCCGGGCGTACCGCCGCCGCCCCGATGGTGCGGGCCTCGACCGCCGTGGAGATGTTGGCCACCTGGTGGTCGCCGAACGCGGCGTGCAGGAGCACGGTGTGGGTGGGCGTGTCCGCGTACGGGTCGGAGGTGAGGTGCTGGATGTAGCCGTTCGCCTCGCCGCGGTCCCAGAGCATCTGGATGAGCTGCAGACCGAGCGACCGGTCGGCGGCCGCCGGGTACGCCGGGGTCATGATCGAACGGAACGGGTCGAAGTCGACGCTGCGGTCGAGCAGCAGGCTGTAGTTGCTGCCGGGGACGTCGAGCATGGCGAGGGTCCAGTCCTGGGCCACCGCCGTGGTGGCCGCGCCCATGATCCCGCCCTGGCTGATGCCGTAGTAGACGAGGCCGCCGTCCATGAGCGGCTGGCCGTCGTCCTGGAACGCCGGGTCCGACACGAGTCCGCTGGCGTGGATCATCAGCCGGCCCAGGAACAACGTGTTGAGGTGCCCCTGCTGCAGGCGGTCGGCGAGGGTGTTGAAGTTGGAGATGTCCTGCACGATGGTGGCGGCGTTGACGATGTCGTCCTCGGCCATGCCGATGAGGTCGGTGCCGCAGAACACCCGGTTGCCCTGCACGGCGACCGACTGCGCGGCGCCGATCTGGTTGTACGTCCCGAGCAGCCCGTGGGCGTACAGACCGGTGGTGGCCGGGTTGGCGGCGGTGGCCGATGTCGGCACGATGCAGCGGAACCTCGCCGTGTAGGTGCCGGTGTAGGTGGGCAGGCCGTCGGGGCCGAGCACGAACTCGCTGCCGGGCTGGCCGGTGCCGCTCAGGTACATGGGCACCTCGTAGGTGCCGATCACCTCCCGGGCGATGCCGGTGCGCGTCGATGTGGTGGTGCTGGTGATGGTGAACGCGGGGGCGTCGTCGCCCAGGCGGGCGAAGGCGTCGTCGCGGATGTGGAGCAGGCGTCCCGAGAGGGCCTCGGTGCTCGCCACGGTGAAGTCCCAGGCGACGAGCAGATCCGGGCGACCGACTCCGACGCCGGCCAGGTCGGTGAAGACCTGCTCCATGGCCGAGCGGCGGGCCTCGACCTCGGGCACGCCGGTCTCGAGCCGATCACGGAAGGCGCGGAAGCCGTCGGTCGGCGTCACCGGCTCGGCGCCGGTGGTGACCAGTCCGCGCACCCCGACCACGATGCGGTGCCCCTCGGGCAGCGCCACCGCAGGGTGCACGGCCAACATGGGGACGGCCCCGGGCTCCGAGTAGGAGTCGAGCTCGGCCCAGTGCGCCAGCCGCTCGCCGGTGGTGGTGTCGATCATCACGATGGGTGAGTCGGTGGTGAGCGACGACGCCAGATCGGTGATCGGGCCCACACCGGAACCGGCCAGGTCGACGTCGGCCACGCTCAGCAGCGCGGCGGCGCCGGGACTGAACCCGTCGAGCTCGTTCCAGTGCTCGGGGTCGACATGGGTGCCGCCGGCGTTGGCCGGCATCGACGCCTGCTCGAGCGCGAGGCGCCGGCCGGTCGGCGTGGTCGGATCGGCCACGGTGAAGCGGTCGTTCGGGAAGGGGAGGAGGCAGCCGACGGCGATGACCTCGCACCGGTCGGGCGCGGCCACGGTCAGGTCGATCGATCCCTCGTAGGGGAAGTCGAGCGGCAGGACGATGTCGGCGCCGGTGCGGTGCTCCTGGGAGGCGAGCTCGACGACCGGCGAGCCGCCACGGGTGGTGGAGGGCCCGAGCCAGCGGGGGGCGAGCCCGCTCCCGGGCGGGGGAGCGAAGCGCAACGTGTACGAGCCGGGGTCGATGCCGTCGATGGTGTACGTGCCGTCGGCCGCGCTGGTGGCGGTGCCCGAGGGCACCCATGCGCTCGTGAGGCCGAACGCCTGCACCGTCACCCCGGCGGCGGGGCCGCCGTCGGCACGGCCGACGGTGCCCGAGACGCTGGACGCAGCGCCGAGCTCGATGTCGAGCACGGGACGGGCGTCGTCGGGGATCGGCGTTGCGGCGTCGGAGTACGCCCCCGGGGCCAGACCGGATCCTGGTGGCGGCACCGCGACGAGGCGGTAGTCGTCACCCGTGAGGCCGGTGAGCTCGTAGGAGCCGTCGGCGTCGGTGGTGGCGACGGCGGAGCCCACCCAGGTGTCGCCGGGGCGGAACGCCCACACCGTGGCGCCGGCCACCCCTGGACTTCCGGGGATGGCGTAGCTGTAGACCAGGCCGGTGATGATCACGGCGCCCGGCAGCACGATGTCGATGCCGACCACCGACGCGCCGTCGCCGACGTCGATGGGAGTTGCCTCCGCTCGGCTCGTCGACGGTCCGTACCACTGGAACGCCAGGTCCGACCCGTCGGGGGGCGCGACCGCCACGCGGTTGGCGCCGGGTGCGACACCGACGAGGGTGTAGGTGCCGTCGGCGGCGGTGGTGGTCTGGGCGGCGCCGGTCCACCCGTCGGTCGGGAGGTAGGACCCGACGGTGGCGCCCGCGACCGGGTTGCCGGCTCCGTCGACCACCTGCCCACTGATCGATGCCGCGATCACGACCTGCGCCTGAGCCGGTGCGCCGATGCCGAGCATCGCCGCCATCATCGTGATCACCGCGATCGAGACCACTGCGCGTCGAATCCGAGTCCCCATGAGCTCCCCCTCCAACCGGTTCCCCCGCCGACCGTACCCGAACCCCCGAACATGCGTAGCTCCGCGTCGGTCGGCACCGCGTAGCTACGCCAGTTCGGTCGAGGTGGTGGTGTCCTGCTGGTTCGTGCGTAGCCGCGCTGCGGCGGGGACCGCGGAGCTACGCCTGTTCGGTGGGGGCGAGGGTGGGGAACACCTGGGTGACCTTGGCGAGCAGGTACTCGCCGTAGGTGCCGGTGAAGCCGTGGACGCTGGTGCGGTCCCAGCGGTCGGCGCCGTCGTCATCGAGCGGCCGTTCCACGATGGGGAGCCGATCGACGACGACGTCCCACGACGGGTCCAGGAAGAACGGGAACGAGAGCCGGTCGACGCCGCTGGTGTTGCGCACCCGGTGGGGCGTCGAGCGGTAACGACCGCCCGTCAGCCGCTCGAGCATGTCGCCGATGTTGGCCACGAACCGGTCGGTGCGGGCGTCGACGGCGACCCACCCCTCCGCACCGCGCACCTCGAGACCCGGCGTGCCGTCCTGGCCGAGCAACGTGAGCAGCCCGTAGTCCGTGTGCTCGCCGACGCCCCACCCGCCGTTGGCTCGCTCGCCGTCATCGGGGCTTCCCTGCTCGTCGTCGTGGCCGCCGCCGCCCGCTTCGTCGCAACTGCGGTTGCCGCTGGCCCCGCCGTGGCGGTTGCGGTTGCCGCTGGCCCCGCCGTGGCGGTCGTCGTCGCCTTCGCGGTCGCCACGATCGCGCTGGTCCGCTCCCTCGTCATCGTCGGCCCACCGATCGTCGGACTCGTCGCCGTCGGTGCGGCCGGTGTCGGTCGGGGTGGCGGGGTAGTGGAACATCCGGAACAGGACCACGGGGTCGGCGGTGAGGTGCCGCAGGAACCAGTGGTGGTCGAGGCCCAGGCCGACGGCCATGCCGGCCAGCACCGCCTGGCCCACCCGGGTGAGCTCGTCGAGGTAGCCGAGCACGAGCGGACCGAGCTCGGCGGGGTCGGTGGGGAACAGGTTGGCGCCGTGCAGCGGCGTGGCGGCTGCCACCCGCGGATCGTCGGGTCCGAGCTCGGTCCCCACGTAGAGACCCTCCTTGCGGTCGGGCACGCCGCCCGTCAGCTCGCCGCCCAACGGGAACCACCCCCGCCACGCCCGACCACCGTGAGCCATGGCGATCTCGGCCTTGCGCTCCTCGGGGAGCGCGAAGAACCGGCGGGCGGCGTCGTGGAGAGCCCCGATCAGCTCGGGATCGACGCCGTGGCCGGCGACGGTGAAGAACCCGACCTCACGACAGGCCGTGTCGATGGCGGCAGCCGTCTCGATGACCGCGCCGCGAGCCCAGGCGTCGAAGCCATCCGGTGAGCGGGTGCCTGTGCGGGTCGTGCTTGCGGCAGCCGCGTCGATCAGCGGTTCGATGTCGATCTCGGGCACCCCGACCATCGCCGAAGCGTACGGCCAACTCGTCCGGCGGGATCCTCACCAGGTTCTCCGACGCACCGCCGAGGTCAGTTGCCGCTTCGCTGTTCGTGCCGATCCTGGCGGGGTTCGAGGGACGCCGTCGCCCTCAGGTCGGATCGTCAGTGGCGGGCGCGGCGGCGCCGCCACGACTGGGCGATCGACGGGGGCACGTAGCCCGCGTCGGCCCAGCTGAAGTTGGTGCCGGGCGGCACGATCTCGTCGATCCGATCGAGGATGTCGTCGCTGAGCACCACGTCGGCGGCGCCGAGTTGGCTCTCGAGGTGCTCGGAGGTGCGAGGGCCGATGATCGCCGCGGTGATCGCCGGGTGGTTGAGCACGAACGCCAGCGCGACGTGGATGAGGCTGATGCCGGCCTCCTCGGCGAGTACGGCCAACTTCTCGGCGGCCTCGAGCTTGGCCTGGTTCTCGGGCGTCGACAGGTCGTAGCGGGCCGGGATGCGCTGCGCGCGGCGGCTGGTGAGGTTGTCGGCGCCCTTGCGCCACGTGCCCGACAGCCACCCGCCGGCGAGCGGGCTCCACGGGATCACGCCCATGCCGTAGGTCTCACAGGTCGGCAGCACCTCGGCCTCCACCCCGCGGGCGAGGATCGAGTACGGCGGTTGCTCGCACACGAACCGCTCGCGGTTGCGCTTCTCGGCCACCCACTGCGCCTCGACGATCTGCGCGGCGGGGTAGGTGGAGCTGCCCAGGTAGCGGACCTTGCCCTGGCGCACCAGGTCGGTGAGCGCGCCGAGGGTCTCGTCGATGTCGGTGGTGGGTTCGGGCCGATGGATCTGGTAGAGGTCGATGTAGTCGGTACCGAGCCGCCGGAGGCTGTCCTCGCACTCGCGGATGATCCAGCGCCGCGAATTGCCCGAGTGGTTCGGGTCGTCGCTCATCGGGCTGTGCACCTTGGTGGCGATCACGAGATCGTCGCGGCGACCGGCGATGGCCTTGCCCACGATCTCCTCGGATTCGCCACCCGAGTACACGTCGGCGGTGTCGATGAAGTTCACACCGGCGTCGAGCGCGGCATGGATGATGCCGATCGACTCGTCGTGATCCGGGTTGCCCCACGCCCCGAACATCATCGCCCCGAGGCACAGCGGACTGACCTGGAGGCCGGTTGTTCCCAACCTGCGGTGCTTCATGGCATCCCCCTTGCTGCCCGGCCAACGCCTGCGGCATCGCGTTCGAGGGCCAGGCTACGGGTCGTGGTCGCGATGGCAACCGGCGAGGCGGACGCGGTGAGCGTCGCATCGCCCGACGAGACGTACCGCGGGTACTTCGATCCGGCGTGGCGCGACGCGTTCGACGCGAGCGCGGCAGGGCGTTGTCGGCGGTGTCCCTCAGCTCGCCGATCAGGAGCGGAACAGCCGCCGGGCCGACGAACGGGAGCGGCCTCTCGATCCCTCGTCTGCCCGTCTGCCCGCCCGCCCGTCCGCCCGTCCGCCCGTCCGTCTGCCCGTCCGCACGCGTCGAGTCGCCGACGGTGTCGACTCCACCGGGACAGGGGCGACGCCCGCCCCGTCGACCCATGCCGGTGGGCGAGACTGATGGGGTGGACGACCTCCGGGACCGGCGCTGAGGGGCCCTCGGCGGAGATGGAACCGGATCGGCCGGTCGGGGGTGTACTCCTCGTGAGCCCCGCCACGCTCGACGTCTCGACGCGCCCGCGTTCGGCACCCGATGATTCCGCCCGCCCGGTAGGGGGCTGGCGCACCGGCCGGTCGGCGCGGCTCGTCGCCGTGGCTCTGGTGGCGGCGGTGGTGGCCGTCGACCCCGGAGGTCTCCGCCCCTTCACCACCGTGCGGTGGCCGCTGGTGGCCGGGCTGCTCCTGGCCGCCGTCGCGGTCGGCTGGCGGGAGCGGGCGCCGGTACCGCCGGTGCTGCGGGCGCTCGGGCTCGCGTTCCTGGCGTGGATGACCCTCGCCACCGTCGTGGCCCTCGACCCGGTCAACGCGTGGCTCGGGCACCCGCAGCGACACCTCGGATGGCTCGGCTGGGTGGTGTGCGCTGGTGGGTTCGTCGCCGGGCTCGCGGTCACCACCGACGACGCCCGGCGCCGC
>JBBSTY010000098.1:0-16786 GCA_038235385.1 Acidimicrobiales bacterium
GCCCCCCCCCCGCCCCGGGCGGGGCCGGGGGGGCCCCGGGGGGGGGGCGCGGGGCCCCCCCCGGCCCCCCCACGACGGGACGACCGGTTCAGAGATCGTGCTGGGGCAGCCGGGTGAGGGCATCGTCGATCGAGGCCTGGCTGAGCTCGTAGTCGACGACCTCGCCGCCGAGGTACTTCTCGTAGGCGGCGAGATCGAGGTGGCCGTGACCGCACAGCGCCGTGAGGATGACCTTCTCCTCACCGGTCTCGATGCAACGCCGAGCCTCGTCGATGCACGCGGCGAGCGCGTGGGTGGGTTCGGGCGCGGGGACGATGCCCTCGCTGCGGGCGAACATGACCCCCGCTTCGAAGCACTCGCTCTGCGGCTTGGCCACCGCCTCGAACAAGCCGAGCTCGTAGATGTGCGAGAGCAACGGCGACATGCCGTGGTACCGGAGCCCACCCGAATGGATGGGATCGGGGACGAAGTCGTGGCCGAGGGTGTGCATCTTCATGAGCGGCGTGAACCCGGCGGTGTCGCCGAAGTCGTAGGTGTAGCGACCACGGGTGAGGCTCGGACAGGCCTGGGGCTCGACCGCCCGGATGACCGGGTCCATGTTCCCGGCGAGCTTCTCGCGCAGGAACGGGAAGGTCAGACCTGCGAAGTTGGAGCCTCCGCCGGTGCACCCGACGATGACGTCGGGGACGTCGCCCGCCTTCGCCAGCTGCAACAGCGCCTCCTCCCCGATGATGGTCTGGTGGAGCAGGACGTGGTTGAGCACGCTCCCCAACGCGTAGCGGGTCTCGGGATCGTTCGCCGCCACCTCGACCGCTTCGCTGATGGCCATCCCGAGGCTCCCGGTGCTGTCGGGGTCGTCGGCGAGCATCTTGCGGCCGGACTCGGTGACATCGGACGGGCTCGGGTGCACCGTGGCCCCGAACACCTGCATCATGGCCCGCCGGTAGGGCTTCTGGTCGTAGGACGCGCGCACCTGCCACACCTCGCAGTCGATCCCGAACTGCGCACACGCGAAGGCGAGTGCGGTGCCCCACTGGCCCGCTCCCGTCTCGGTCGTGAGCCGGCGGATCCCCTGCTTGGCGTTGTAGTACGCCTGGGGAACGGCGGTGTTGGGCTTGTGCGAACCGGCCGGGCTCACGCCTTCGTACTTGTAGTAGATCCGTGCCGGCGTGCCGAGGGCCTTCTCGAGCCGGTGGGCGCGGTACAGCGGCGACGGTCGCCAGAGCCGGTAGATCTCCTGCACCTCGGCCGGGATCTCGATCCTGGACTCGGTCGACACCTCCTGGAGGATGAGGTCCATCGGGAAGAGCGGCGCGAGGTCGTCCGGCCCGACCGGCTCCCAGGTGGCCGGGTGCAGCGGCGGAGGTGGTGGTTCGGGTAGGTCCGGGACGATGTTGTACCAGTGGGTGGGCATCTCGGATTCGCTGAGCTCGAACTTGGTCTGCTCCATGGTGATCCTTCCCTCGCGCCGGCGGTCGTTCGTCGGTCGTCCCGACTGCGCCCGAACGGTAGTTGGGCGCCCGACCCGCCGCGTCCGCCGCCGGCCGACCGGTAGGATCGCTCCCCGTCGGTCCCGGTCGGCCCACGGGCGGTCCGACCGCACGACGACCGGTGGCCGCAACCGAGGGGGACCGCATGACCGACCCGATCGTCGAGCACCTGGAGATGGCCTGGGCGTCGATCGCGGCGTTCGTCGACACGCTCGGCGAAGCCGAGTGGGAGCTGCCCACCGCGCTGCCCGGCTGGTCGGTGCGGGACAACCTCAGTCACGTGATCGGCGTCGAACGGATGCTCCTGGGCGACCCCGCCCCGACCGTCGACGTGAGCCACATCGAGCGCGTCGCCGACGATCCGTTCGCGGCGTCGATCGAGGGCTGGGTCGAGGAGCGCCGCGACCGGCCCGGCACCGACGTGGCCGCCGAGTTCGACGACGTGACCGCCCGACGGCTCGCCCAGCTCGGCGCGCTCACCGAGGAGGAGTGGGATCGGATCGGCTGGTCACCCATCGGCAACGTTCCCTACCGGGCGTTCATGGTCGTCCGCGTGTTCGACTGCTGGATGCACGAGCAGGACATGCGCCGGGCGGTCGGCCGCGCCGGGCACCTCGAGGGTCCGGCCGTCGAGGTCGCGCTCGGGCACTTCTCGACGGCGCTCGGGTTCGTGGTCGGCAAGTCGGCGGGCGCGCCTCAGGGCTCGTCGGTGGTCTTCGCGGTCCACGGACCCACGACTCGGCGCTATGCGGTCGTGGTCGACGGTCGAGCCCGACTCGTGGACCCGGGCCCCGCGGAGCCGACCACCACGATCACCCTCCCGCTGGCCTCGTTCGTCGCCCTGGGCGGCGGACGCTGGGATGCGGCCACCGCCCGGGCTGCCGGCGGTCTCGAGATCACCGGCGACACCGAGCTCGGCGAGCGGGTGATCGCCAACCTCGGCTTCACCCCCTGACGATCGCGGCGGCTGGTCAGGCAGGCCGGCAGAGCACGATGGCACGGGGGCTGGCGCCGATGACTCCGACCGCCACCCGGCCGACACCGCTGCGACCAGCGCTCCGCCCGTGGGTGCTCATGCAGAGCACGGCATCCTCGCGGCCGCGCAGGAACGCCACGATCCCGTCGGCCGCCTCGTCCGCCTCGATCAACTCGTAGGTGACGCTGCGCACCTGATCACGCAGGGCGGCGGCGTGGTTCTCGAGGTACTCGGTCTCGCCGGCGTGCGACGCCGCCCGGTTCGCCGCCACGACCCCGATGAGCACCACGTCGAGCTTCAGGGTCTGGGCCCACTGGACGGCGACCGGCAGGACCGCCTCGGAGGCGGTGGATCCGTCGAGGGTCACCACGATCTCGAGCATCGGCAGGCCCCGGCTGGTGTCGCAGTTGGGACCGATCACCAGCACGGGCCCGGTTGCTCCCCCGAGCACCTGCTCGACCATCGACGGGAGGGTGAACCGCTTGCGCAGGACCGGCTTGGACCGCATCGCCACGCAGAGCAGCGGTCGCTCCCGGAATCGCGCCGCCTCGAGCAGCGCACCGGCGAGATCGTGGTCCGGGTCCACCCAGAAGTCGACATCGGACCCCGACATCGACATCGCCCGTGCCTTCAGCGCGGACTGCGCCTGCGCGCTGCTCACCTCGGTGTTGTTGACGATGACGACCCGGGCGCCGCAGCGCCACGCGAGATCCGCCGCCGGAGCGAGCGCAACCCGACCGGAGAGAGCGCCGTCGAAGGGAACGATCACGTTGTCGTACACGCGGGTCATTCTGTCCCACGTGGACGGCCCATGGGGACGAGCGGCCCCGCGGCGGCTCCGAGGCGAGGGTGGCGGTACACTCGCCCGGGCGAACGGGGGCCCAGTCGTGGCGACCGATCCCCGCGTTGCGGGAAGGCGAGGAAGGACATGGGCGGTCCGAACGACGGCACTCGGCGGGTGCCCCGGTGGTGAACGCCATAACGGCGGCCCTGGTCGCGCTCTCCGTCATCACGGTGGGCTACGCCATCGTGAGCCAGCGAGCGTCCACCCGAGCTCGGCGCAACCTCCTGCATCTCGCCACCCATGACGAGCTGACGGACCTCCGCAACCGCAGCGCGCTCCTCGCCGACATCGGTGGGCTCGTCGAACCGCGCGGTGCCGGCGTCCGCGGGGCCGTCCTGCTCGTCGAGCTCGACCGGTTCGCCGCGGTGAACGACACGTACGGACACGACATCGGCGACCAGCTCATGGTCGCCGCCGCCCGACAGCTCCAGAGCGGCCTGGCGAACGGCGATCGGCTCTACCGCTCCGGCGGGCCGCAGTTCGTCGTGGTGTGCCCGTCGATCGTCACCACCGAGGCGGCCCGCCAGCGAGCCACCGACCTCCAGACGCTCGTACGGGTGCAGTACCGCATCGCGCACGACCACCTCCGGATCAGCGCCACCATCGGCATCGTGATGCTCGACGCACGCCACACCGAGGCGAGCACCGTGGTCGCCGACGCCGACGCTGCCCTCCGCGACGCCAACGCCGCGGGGTTCGGGAGCGCGTCGGTGTTCGAGATCTCCATGCGGTCTCGGGTGCGGTCGTTCGACGCCGAATCCCGACTGCGGAACGCGCTCGAGAACAACGACTTCCTCATCATGTACCTCCCGGTGGTGAGCATCTCGACCTCGCGGATCGTCGGAGTCGAGGCGCTGCTGCGGTGGGTGGATCCCTCGCGCGGTCTGGTCTCGCCCGGCGAGTTCTTCGCGCTCCTGGAGAAGACCGACATCCTCGGACCCGTCGGGGAGTTCATCTTCCGTGAAGCCTGTCAGCACAACCGGGAGTGGCAGAAGCGGTTCCCCGCGCACGACCTCGTGTCGACGATCAACGTGTCGCCGACCCAGCTCATCGACCCCGACTTCATCCCGCACCTCCTGCGCGTCATCGACGAGACCGGCGCCGACCCGGGGCGCCTGTGCCTCGAGATCACCGAGGGCTCGGTCCGCCAGGGCATCGAGAAGATCTGGTACAGCCTTCGGATGGCCAAGGAGGCGGGCCTGCAACTCGCTCTGGACGACTTCGGCACCGGCTACGCCTCGTTCGACTTCCTCCGGAAGTTCACCCTCGACGTCCTCAAGATCGATCGCGTCTTCGTCGAACGGGTGGCCGACACCAAGGAGGACTACGCGATCGTCCAGCAGCTCGTCGGCCTCGCCCACGCCCTCGATCTCGTCGCCATCGCCGAAGGGGTCACCAACGCCGACCAGGCCGACACGCTGACGTCGCTCAACTGCGACCTGGCGCAGGGCTACTTCTGGAGCGAGCCGCAGTCCGCCGACACCATCACCAAGCTGCTGGCCAAGGGCACCATCCGACCGGGTGTGACCAAGCGGATCGACTGGAAGGCCCCGGCCACGGCGGAGCGCCTGGTGCAGGCGAAGTCCACCAGCCGAGCGATGTTCCCCGCCCCGCCGGTGTCCTGAGGCGCACCTCGCCGCACGCCTCGGCGGTGGACGGTGGACGTCCCCGGATCAGGTGGTGGTGGATGCGTCGAACTGGTCGGCGGGGACCGGCGGTGCGAAGTGGTAGCCCTGGGCCCGGTCGCAACCGAGGTGCTCGAGGTACTCGAGCTGCACGTCGGTCTCGACGCCCACGGCGACGACGGTGAGACCGAGGTTGTGCGCCAGCTCGACGGTGGCCCGCACGATCGCCGTGTCGTGCTCGTTGACCCCCAACCCGGAGATCAGGGAACGGTCGATCTTCACGAAGTCGAGCGGGAACCGCTTGAGGTAGCCGAGCGACGACTGGCCGGCGCCGAAGTCGTCGAGTCCGATGCGAACGCCGAGCGCCCGCAGGTACGAGATGCTCGCATCGATCGTCGGCTGCGCACCGATGAGGATGCTCTCGGTGATCTCGAGGCAGAGACGCTCGGGCGCCACCCCGGCGGACTCGAGCGCGCGCACGACGTGCTGCGCGAGGTCCGGGTCGGCGAGCTGCCGCGGGGAGATGTTCACGGAGATCTCAGCGGGCGATCCGCCACCGTCGAGGGACCACGCGGCGAGCTGCTCGCAGGTCGAGAGCAGGACCTGGGCGCCGAGGCGGGCGATCAGGCCTGACGACTCGGCCGCCTCGATGAACTCGGCTGGCGACAGCAGCGCCCCGTCCTCGTTGTGCACCCGCAGCAGCGCCTCGGCACCCACCACCCGGCTGCTGGCGATGTCGACGATCGGCTGGTAGTGCACGCGCACGCCGTCGTGGTCGAGGGCGTGGCGCAGGGTCTGCTCGACGTTGCGCCGGCGACTGACCACCTCTGCCATCTGGTCGGTGAACAGCTCGAGGCGGTTGCCGCCGGCCTCCTTGGCCTGGGCCACCGCCCGACCGGCGTTGTTCAACAGGGCCTCCGGGTCGAGCCCGCTCCCCGGGAGCGCCGAGGCGATCCCGATCGAGGCGGTGACGTCGAACGCACCGCCGGCCACCTCCATGGGTTCGGACAGCGCCGACCGGAGCGTGTCGGCGAGCTCGACCGCATCAGCGGCGGCCACGCCCTCGAGCACGATGACGAACTCGTCCCCACCGAGTCGAGCGAGGAACATGTCGTCGCGCACAACCGAGGCGAGTCGATGGCCGACGGTTCGGAGGATCTCGTCGCCCGCATCGCGTCCCAACAGGTCGTTGACGTTCTCCACCCGGTCGACATCCACGAGCAGGACCAGGACCAGATCGGAGCCGTCGACCCGCAACGCGGACGCGAGGCGGTCGAGCAGCTTGACCCGGCCCGGCAGGCCCGTGAGCAGATCCGTGAGCGCCTTCGCGGCGAGGGCGCTCACCGCTGCGACCCGTTCGGTGACATCGCGGGCGTTGAGCACCACACCACCGATGGCGGGGTTGTCGGAGAGGTCGGTGACGACCACCTCCAGGTGGCGCCAGGAGTCGTCGCCGGCCGCAACTCGCAGCTCGACGGGCGCGCCGATGCCCTGCTCGTCCGGCTTCGCCAACGACAGCAGGGTCGCCGGGCGGTCGTCGGGGTGGACGAGCGTGAGCAGGTCGGCGCCGACCAGCTCCCCCGACGGCGGTCGGAGGGTCCGGGTCGCGGCCGGGCTCGCGTACTCGACGATGCCGGCGGGACTCAGGACAGCGATGACATCGGCCGCGTTCTCGACGAGCGCGGCGAAGCGCGAGCCGTCGACGAGGTCGCGGGTGTCGAGCCCCTCGATCTCGGCCATGTCCCGAGCGACGAGCGAGATCGCCTCGATCTCGCCTCGCCGATCACGGTGGGCGACGATGACCGCGGACACCGGCATCGAGACGTCCTCACCTGCGATGAAGGTGAGCCGGCCGCGCCACCGTCCGTACTTGACCAGTGCCGGGAGGACCTTGACCTCGTAGTGACCCTTCGACCACTCGTCGAGCAGCTCGACGAACCAGATCTTGTCCGATTCGCGGATCGGGATCACGGTGACGAACGCGTCGTTGGCCCAGAGCGCCTCGTGGCCCACCGAGGCGAAGATGGCCACCAGATCAGGCGTCTCGACGAGCGTGGAGGTCAAGATGTCCACGACGTCGGCGGAGCCGTCCGCATCGGGTTCGGCATCGGCGGCCCCGACCGCAGCGATGGTCGGTTCGGACTCCGGCGCGACCGGAACGTTGCGGCGCCCGGGGTCAGCCGGTGACGGTGCCTCCTCGGGCTCGACCGCTCCGCTGAGCACCGCCCGGTAGGCGGCGGTGGGTCGAACGAGCGGACCCGACGGGTCGTAGATGATCTCGAACTCGACCGGGATGGTGGCGTCGCCGTGACGGACCTTGACGTCCAACGTCTTGTTGAACGTGGGGCGGTCGCGGGCGACGTTGGCCATGGCCATGAGCGCCGACAGGTCCTCGTCGATCACGCCGACCGCGAGCGCGTCGGCGAGCACCTCGGATCGAGAGGTGCGGGCCTCGCCGATCCCCGGGCGGGCGACCGCCGCCGACAGCCGACGGTTCCAGGACGTCATGGGGTCATCTCACCTCCGCATCCGGCCATCCGAACGCCTCGGTATCGGTGACGCCGACGGGGCCGCCACCACGCACCTTCCGCCCGGCTCGATGCTCCAGCGTGCCACACCCGACTGCGCCGGTTCGAAGCCGACGTCGGTGATCGGCGGATCAGGTGCCCGACAGCAGGGAATCGAGGGTGACGTACGGCCGACCGAGCGCCTCGGCCACCGCGCTGTTCGTGATCTGGCCGGCGAAGGTGTTCACGCCCGGCGCCAACCCGGGGTTCGATGCCGCCCCCTCCACGCCGAGCGACGCCAGCGACGCGACGTACGGGAGGGTGGCGTTGGTGAGCGCATGCGTGGCGGTGTAGGGGACCGAACCGGGGATGTTGCTGACGGCGTAGTGCACGACGCCGTCGACCTCGTAGACCGGATCGGCGTGGGTGGTCTCGCGTGTCGTCTCGACGCACCCGCCCTGATCGACCGCCACGTCGACGATCACCGCGCCCGACTTCATCGAACGGACCATCTCCGCGGTCACCAGGGTCGGCGCCCTCCCCCCGGCGACGAGCACCGCCCCGATCACCAGATCGGCTTCGGCCACGACCCGGGCGATCGTGCCGCGGTTCGACGCGACGGTGGTGATGCGACCCCTGCGGATCTGGTCGACGAAGCGGAGCCGATCGAGATCCAGGTCGAGGAGGCTGACCTCGGCTTCCATCCCGGCCGCGATCCACGCCGCGTTCCATCCCACGTTGCCGGCGCCGAGCACGACCACCTGAGCAGGTCGCACGCCGGGGGCGCCGCCGAGGAGCACGCCACGGCCGCCGTTGTGGGTCTCGAGGAAGTGCGCCCCGATCTGCACCGACATGCGACCGGCCACCTCGCTCATCGGCGCGAGCAGGGGCAGCTCGCGCTCGTCGTCCTCGACCGTCTCGTACGCCACCCCCGTCGTGCCCGCGTCCAGGAGCGCGTCGGCGACGGCGGGGTACGCCGCCAGGTGGAGGTAGGTGAACAGGATGAGGTCGCGACGCAGGAACGGGACCTCGCTCGGCTGCGGCTCCTTCACCTTGCAGACCAGATCCGCCCGCTCCCACAACTCGGCCGCGTCGGTCACCAGCTCGGCGCCGGCGTCGCGGTACTCGTCGTCGGGGATGCGAGCGCCCGCACCGGCGCCGCGCTGCACGAGGACGGAAACGCCGTGGCGCTCGAGCTCGCGCACGCCATCGGGGGTCACCGAGACGCGGTGCTCGTCGCTCTTGACCTCGGTGGGGACGCCGACGGTGTGGGGGGTCATGGTCCCAAGTGTGTCAGCGGCACCGGCGCACTTGTGAACCCGCGGTCGATGCACGACGATGACCCGACGGGATGCGCGGGCATCCCGAGGAGGAAGAGCACCTGCCATGCCCGAAGCGCGCCCGTTGACGGCGATCGTCTGCGATCCCGATCCCTTCACCCGCGCGAGCACCGCGGTGCTCGCCCGAGATGCCGGGTTCGACGTGCTCGCCGAGTTCGCCTTCTCGGTCGACGCCGCCCGCCAGGTGGAGGTCGTCGGCCCGTCGCTCGTGCTGATGGTCAACGAACAGGTCGGGGTCACCGGCATCGACGCGATCGACGAGGTCCGGGCCGCGAACCCCGCCGGGCCGCCCGAGGTGGTCCTGCTCACCTCGGATCTCTCGATCAGCGACCAGGCCACGGCGCTCGGTGCGTTCGCCGTCGCCCGGCGAACCGATCCCGAGATGGTCGAGCGGGTGCTCGACGAGGTTCGCCACCTGCTCGAGACCGGCGAGCGCCGCTCGTCGGACGACCGTCGGAGCGGCTCGGACCGTCGCGTGGCACAGGACTGGAGCAAGGTGACCCAGCAGCGGCGCGACGGCGAGGATCGCCGCAACGGGCTCCGGCGGGAGAACGACGTCACCGCCAAGGCCCGCGAGATCCTCCAGGACCGCCGGACCGATTGAACCTGGCGCAGACCCCGCCCCGGGGTCTCAGCGGCGGCGACTCCGGAGCCACCACAGCACCAGGATCAGGAAGGACCCGGCCACGGCTACCGCCGCGAGCTGACGAGGACGACCCGATCCGGACGACCCCACCGGCGCACTCGGCGACGACGGCATCGGTGCCCGAGCGGTCGGGGTCGTGGACGCTTCGGGTGCCATCGGTGTCGGGGCAGCCGTCGGAGCCAGGTCAGCGATCGGTACCGGCGCACCCGGGATCGACGGGCGATCCGCAGCGGTGGGCAGATCGGTGGCCGTCGGTACCCGCTCGGACGGCGCGGCGTCGGCGAGCGGCCGGGGGTCGGGTTCGATCGTCGCTGCGGCGGGCGGCACCGGGGCCTCGATCGTCGGGGCGGCGGCGTCGGTCGACGCCACGGGGTCGACCGGTGTCGCCGGGGTGCTCGGTGCCGACGCCCTCTTCTTCACGGGCGCCTTCTTCTTGACGGGCGCCTTCTTCTTGACCGTCTTCTTGACCGCAGCCTTCTTCTTCGTCGACGTGGTGGCGACCTTCTTCACCGGTCGGGCCGCCGAGGCGGGACCCGCCCCCGCCGTCGTGGCGGCATCGTCACCGGTCGGCGGCAGCATGGCCTCGACCGGAGCCGGGGCGTCGGTCTCGGCGTCGGGTCGGGTCCGGTTGCGTTGCGGGTCGTAGTCCGGCATCGGCTCTCCAGCAGGTTCGGCGATCAGAAGGTGGGGCTGCCCGACGGCGCCGGTGCGTCGATCGCCTCGGCACCTGCGTCGGGATCGACGCGGGCCTCGGCGTGGTCGTCGATGTCGTCGTCGGCGATGTTGTTGTCGTCATCGGCGATGTCGGCGATGTCGGCGATGTCGTCGATGTCGTCGTCCCCCGCATCGGCGGCGGCGAACACGTGGGCGAGCAACTGGTCGAACTCGGCGGCCGCCTCGGCCGCACCGGGGCGGGAGCCGAGACCGTGGATGGGGCGCGCCTGGGCAGCCGACTCGGGAACGGCGGCGCGCAGGTGGATCGGGGGGAGCACCTGATCGCCGTAGTTCTCCACGAGTTGGTCGTACCAGTAGCGGGCATCGCGGGTCCGACCGAGCCGGTTGACCACGATGCCGGCGACGCCCAGGCCGGAGGGCCGGCGGGCGCCGATGCGCTCGATGGTGCGCAGGATCTGCGCCACGCCATCGGACGCCCACGCACCCGGTTCGGTGACCACCAGGGCCTCGTCGGCGGCGAACAAGCCGTTGATCGTGAGCAGACCGAGCGACGGCGGGCAGTCGATGATGACCAGGTCGTGGTCGATCCCCGCGATCGCCAGCTGCAACCGATCCTGCGCACCGATCGGGTCGTTGGCCAGCTGGGGCTCCCGCTGCGCGAGTGCGGGTGAGCTCGCCGCGACATCCGGCGGGGTGCCCAGGTCCGGATCGATCGTCCACCCCGACGGGGTGATGACCTTCGCCACGATCCCGGGCCGGTCGGATTCGAGGGCCTGATCGATGGTGGTCTCCGGCTCCCAGACACCGAGCCCGGAGGTGGCGTTGGCCTGCGGATCGAGATCGACGACGAGCACCCGGAACCCCGCATGGGCGGCCGCTGATGCCAGCCCGAGCGCGACGGTGGTCTTGCCCACTCCGCCCTTCTGGTTGACGACGGCGATGATCGACATGGCCGATCACGCTACCGCACCAGCCTGTGCGGTTCGCCCGACGGGTGCGCAGCGACGTGATCGGGTCGGGGCGGCGCGGGATGAAGACGGTGGGCCGCTGGGTTAGGTTCGCCGCCATGAAGGCTGTCCACACGTTCACCGTCGTCTCCTCGCTCCCGGCTCCGTTGGAACCCCTCCACGAGGTGGCCATGAACCTCGGGTGGATCAACGACGAACGCGCCCAGGACCTCTTCCGTCGCATGGATCGGGAGCAGTGGGACTACGTGCGCGAGCCCGTCCGGGTGCTCGCCACCGAGAGCCGTGAGCGACTCGAGGAGCTCGCCCGGGACACCGCGTACACCGCCCTGGTCGCATCCGTGCGCGACGAGCTCCGCGACTCGCTCGACGCACCGAGGTGGTTCCAGGCCCACCAGGAGGCCGAGCCCGAGAAGGCCCTCACCTCCGTGGCGTACTTCTCGCCCGAGTTCGGCGTGGCCGCCGCCCTGCCGCAGTACTCCGGCGGCCTGGGTGTGCTCGCCGGCGACCACCTCAAGGCGGCGAACGACATCGGCCTGCCGCTCACCGGCATCGGGCTCTTCTACCACCACGGCTACTTCAGCCAGGCGCTCGACTCCCGGGGGTGGCAGCAGGAGCGGTTCCCGCGGCTCGACCCCCGGACGACGGCGATGGAGCCGGTCCCCGACATCCGCATCTCGGTCGACATCGCCGGAACGCCCGTGTTCGCCCGCATCTGGCTCGCGCACGTGGGTCGCATCGCCCTGTACCTGCTCGACACCGACGTCGAGGAGAACGCCGACGAGTACCGGCTCATCACCGATCGGCTCTACGGCGGGGGGATCGAGGAACGGATCCGCCAGGAGCTGCTGCTCGGCGTCGGCGGCGTGCGCGCGCTCGACGCGCTCGGCATCGCCCCGCAGGTCTTCCACATCAACGAGGGCCACGCCGGCTTCCTCGCGCTCGAGCGGATCCGGCGGGCCATGGTCGACGACGGCCTCTCGTTCTCGGAGGCCAAGACCGCGGTGCGACCCGGGGCCGTGTTCACCACCCACACCCCGGTTCCGGCGGGCATCGACCGCTTCCCGCGAGAGCTGATGGAGCGCTACTTCACTCCGTGGTGCCGCGAGGTCGGGGTGTCGGTGGACGAGCTCATGGCGCTCGGTCACGAGCCCGGCGCCGCCGAGGGCGAGGCGTTCAACCTCGCGGTGATGAGCCTGCGCCTGACCGGATCGTCCAACGGGGTGGCCAAGCTGCACGGGGCGGTCAGCCGCCAGATGTTCCGCGGCATCTGGCCCGAGATCCCGATCGAGGAGGTCCCGATCGGCTCGGTCACCAACGGGGTGCACGCCCGCACGTTCGTGTCCCGGGAGATGAGCGACCTGCTCGAACGCACGGTCGGCAACGACTGGCCCGAAGCCCCACCCGAGCAGTGGGCGCTCGTCGGGGACGTCGCCGACAGCGAGCTCTGGACGGTGCGGCGCACCAACCGCGAACGCCTCGTCCGCTACGCCCGGCGTCGCCTCCACCAGGCGGGCCTCGCCCGCGGGATGAACGAGGCCCAGCTGGCGTGGACCGCCGAGGCCCTCGATCCCACCGCGCTCACCATCGGCTTCGCCCGCCGCTTCGCCACCTACAAGCGCGCCGACCTGCTGCTCCGAGACGCCGATCGGCTCAAGGCGCTGCTGCTCGACGCCGACCACCCCATGCAGATCATCGTGGCGGGCAAGGCCCACCCGGCCGACGTTCCCGGCAAGGAGCTCCTGCAACGGGTGGCCACGTTCGCGACCGATCTCGACATCCGCCACCGGCTCGTGTTCCTCGAGGACTACGACATCTCGGTGGCGAGGATGCTGGTCGCCGGTGTCGACGTGTGGCTCAACACCCCGTTGCGCCCCATGGAGGCGTGCGGCACGTCGGGGATGAAGGCCGCCCTGAACGGTGCGCTGAACTGCTCGATCCTCGACGGCTGGTGGGACGAGATGTACGAGAGCGATGTCGGCTGGGCGATCCCGTCGGCCGAGTGGCAGGGCGACCAGGAGGCCCGCGACGAGATCGAGGCCGTCAGCCTGTTCAACCTGCTCGAACGACAGATCGTGCCGCTCTTCTACCAGCGCGACCAGGACGGGCTGCCCACCGAGTGGTTGCGGCGGATGAAGGCGTGCCTGTGCAAGCTGGGTCCGAAGGTCGAGGCCTCGCGGATGCTCAAGGAGTACACCACCACCTACTACGAGCCCGCCGCCGCCCGGAGCGTCGCCCTGCGAGCCAACCACGACGAGCGGGCCAAGGCACTGGTGCGCTGGAAGCGCTCGGTGTTCCGGGGATGGCCGTCGGTCGCGGTGCACGCCACGGCGTACGAGGAGCTGGACTCCGACGCCGACACCACCTATCGCGTGAGCGCGCAGGTGTCGCTCGGCGATCTCGAAGCCACCGACGTCGACGTGCAGGTGATCTACGGCGCGGTCACCGCAGACGACGACCTCGTCGATCCGATCCAGGCGACGATGCACCCCGACGGCGAGGGCGATCTGCCCGGTCGCCTCCGGTACCGCCTCGACCTCGAGTTCGTTCGGCCCGGGACGTTCGGGTACACGGTGCGGATCGTGCCCGCCCATCCCGACGTCCGGCACTTCGCCCACCTCGGCCGGGTAGCGTGGGCGCCCGGCGCGCGGGGTCACACCTGACGCGCCGACGCCCGTCTCGAACCCGCCGGCACCGCACCGAGGACATGAACCCACGAGCGTCGCGCCCCATGAACCGTCCGGCGGCCCCACGCACCGGGGCCGTGCCACGAACCCTCGTCGCGGTGGCGGCCCTGTGCGGCGCGGTCCTCGCCGCTGCGTGCGGAGGCGCGGCCAAGCCCCCACCCCAGGTCTTCGACAAGACCACGACCCCCGACGGGGCCGAGGCGCCGATCACCACGCCACCGACCTCGGCGCCGCCTCCGTACGAGGTCACCTACCTCGGACAGGCGTGCCCGTTCAGCCCCGACAGCGCGCACGGCCTGGAGATCCGGTGCGGTCAGCTGATCGTGCCGATGCGCCGCGACCAACCGACGTCCAAGAAGGTGTTCCTGTCGGTCGCGGTCATCCACTCGACCTCACCGAACCCGCTGCCCGATCCGGTGATCTACCTCGCCGGCGGGCCGGGCGGGAGCGCCGTGGCCGGCGTCGACCAGTGGACGAACCCGCCGACTCCGATCCTCGAGAACCGAGACCTGATCCTCGTCGACCAGCGAGGCACCGGGTACTCGGGGCCGCGGCTCAACTGCGACCGCATCTTCATCGCATCGGCGAAGGGCGCCACCGAGGACAAGCGTCCCGAGGCCGCCCGCTGCGTGGAGCAGCTGCGCTTCGAAGGCATCGACCCCGCGGCCTACAACACGGTCGAGAGCGCCACCGACATCGCCGATCTGCGCCGGGCGTTGAAGCTCCCGACGTGGAACCTGTTCGGGATCTCCTACGGCACCCGACTGGCCCTCGAGGTGATGAAGGTCGACCCGGCGGGCATCCGGTCGGTCGTGCTCGACTCGGTGTACGCCCCGGGATCGACGACGTACGAATCGCCGGTGTCGGGCGACCGGGCGGTGCAGTCGGTCATCGCCGACTGCGCGGCGCAGCCCGCCTGCCAGGCGTCGTACCCGAACCTGGGTGGCCAGCTCGATCAGGCGCTGAACCGCCTGGCGGCCAACCCCGTGGTGGAACGGGGGTTCGACCCGAGCACCGGTCAGATCCGCAGCTTCTCCTTCGGTGCCACCGAGTTCGCGCTCGTCCTGTTCGACGCCCTGTACGTCACCGCCTTCATCCCCGACATCCCCACGGCGATCGCCGCGGCGGCCGGCGGTGATCTGGTCACCAGCGTGAACCTGCTCACCGGTTCGGGGGCCTACGAGCGCGAACGGGCCGGATCGGACGACGACGCCGAGCAGACGCCGCCGTCGGCGCGCTTCCGACCGCTGCTCACCGATGGGCTCTACCACTCGGTCGAGTGCGCCGAGAGCGCACCCGTCATGAGCCTCGAGGCGATCGACGCCGCAGCGGAGGACGGCGACGTGGTGCTGCGTCGGGCCTTGGCCGCGTTCTCGAAGCGGTCCCTGGAGGTCTGCGAGGTGTGGGGGGTGGCCCCCAAGCTGCTCGAGCCCACCACGAGCGACCTGCCCACGCTGGTGCTCGCCGGTACCTACGACCCCATCACCCCAC
Source organism: Acidimicrobiales bacterium (assembly GCA_038235385.1). GTDB lineage: Bacteria > Actinomycetota > Acidimicrobiia > Acidimicrobiales > Acidimicrobilacustridaceae > JBBSTY01. The sequence goes on from JBBSTY010000098.1 coordinate 15,247, forward strand.
CCGAGTGGGGCGAGCGCGCGGCCAGCACCCTGTCGAACGCGACCTTCATCACCGTCGCCGGCTCGGGCCACGCGGTCTACGCCTCGGGGGCGTGTGCCGCGGGGCTGGTCAGCCAGTACGTCGACGATCCCACCAGCGAGCTCCCGGACTGCACGGCGCAGATCCCCGAGTTCTCCCGCTGATCGCCGCTGCGGAACCAGACCTCAGGTCCGACGAGCAGCGATCGGGCGTCAGTTGGGCTTCTTGGTGCGGGCGCCGCCGCCGCACTCCATGAGGGTGACGCACACGCTGTTGACCGGGACCGAGAAGTGGATCTCACCCGGGTCGAAGCCGAGCGGCTTGTAGGCCACCGACGCCACCCCGATGACCTTGAAGTCCGCGGTGACGATGGGTCCCCCCTGCATGAACGCGCCGACGGGGGCGGTGTGGAGCATGCCGGCCTCGGACTGGTCGATGATGATGCCACTCGTCAGCGAGGCCCCCGAGCCCCCGAGTCCGCTCACCGGGAAGACCCGCAGCCCGAGCGCCGCCGCCTGATCGGTGTCCGACGCCCACTCGAGCACGGGCATGTTGGCCCGCTGCACCTCGATGAGGGCGAGATCGCGATCGGCATCGAAGCTCACCAACCTCGCCGGGATCTCCTCCTGGCCCTTGCGGACACCGATCGCCGGAGCCGGGTTGACCGAGGCCGCCTTGACCGTCTCGTACGACGTGATCATCAAGGTGGTGGCGTCGTCGGTGACCACCGAGAACGCCGAGCCGACGCTCGGGTTGCCGTTCTCGTCGAGCGTGGCCACGAACCAGACGTACGGCGACAGCGTCTGGGCCTGCTTCACCGTGTTGGCCTCGGCCAGGAACCCGGCGATCGGCTTGAGCTGGTTGTTGATGTCGGTGACGGCCTGGTTGCGCATGGCATCGATCTCCGACCGGGCCTCCTGGGACCGCTTGTCGAAGTCGGTGGTCTGCTCGCGCAGTTCGCTGATCTCGGTGTTGAAGTGCGCCCAGAAGAAGGCGCCGCTCCCGCCGAAGGCGGCACCGGTCATGGCGAACAGCAGCAACCACAGCAGCACCGACCGGGTGAAGATCGGGAAGCGCACCGAACGGCGGGCGGCGTAGCGACGCGCCCGCTCGCTCTGGCGCCACTCCCGGCGCTTCTGGTGCCGCGACTTGCGCGGCGCCGCCGCCGCGCCGCCCGGCGGCGTCGGGTCGATCGCCGCGTCGTCGCGTTCGTCTCCCCAGAACTCGTCGAAGCCGTCGTGGAGCTCGTCGAGCTCGTCGTCATCGAGGTCGAGGTCGACGATGCCGGTGGGCGCATCGTCGCGGGCGCGTTCGACCGGAGCCGCGGCGTCGGCCGCGTCGTCACGGGGCGGGACGACCCGATCGGCGTCGGCCGTCCCCGTCCCGGTCCCCGTCCCGGTCCCGGTCTCGTCGTCGTCGCCGTCGCGGTCGCGGTCGCCGACCGTCACCTTCGGATCGTCGATCTGGCTCATGGAGAACCTCTCCTGGGAAGGGTCGCGACCGTCGAGCTCGGTGCGCCCGA
>JBBSTY010000099.1:0-16637 GCA_038235385.1 Acidimicrobiales bacterium
CGAGCAGACCGAAGCCGACCGGACCTACCAGCCCCTGCCGAACCCCATCAAGGAGTACCAGGCCGGTTCGGGCAAGTGGATCGCCGAGACCTTCCCCGATGCCCCGCCGAAGGCCGCGGTCATCTACCAGCAGGTCCCGGCGATCAAGTACCAGGCCGATCGCCAGATCGAGGCGTACGAGACCCTCGGCTACACGTTCCTGTCCGTCGATGCGGCCAACATCGGTGAGACCAACTGGGGCCCCCTCGTCGTGAACGTCAAGAACGAGGGTGCCAAGTACCTCACGCCGATCTCGTCCTTCGAGGAGCTGGTTCCGCTCCAGAAGGAGATGGGGGCGCAGGGCTACACCCCCGAGGTCGTCGAGCTCCAGACCAACTTCTACAACGAGAAGTACCCCGAGCTCGCCAAGGAGCAGGGTGCGGCCATCGACAACACCTACGTCCGGCTCACCACGTGGCCGTTCGAGGAGGCCGACGAGCGTCCCGCCATGCGCAAGTACCTCGACGTCCTCGAGGCCGCGGTGCCCGGTGCCCGGCCCGAGCAGCTCGGGGTGCAGGGCTTCTCGGCCGGTCTGCTCTTCGCCACCGCGGCGAAGGCGGTGGGCGCCGATCTCACCCGCGACGCGCTGATCGACCAGCTCAAGCAGATCCACGAGTGGGACGGTGGCGGCCTCCACGGCGTGAGCGATCCGGGCAACAACGAGTCCAGCTCCTGCTTCTTGATGATGAAGGTCAGCTACGACGGCTTCACCCGCGAGTACCCGCTCGCCGATGCCGACAAGGCCGTGTACGACGCCGGCGACGGGATGGCGTGCCCCACCGATGCCAACGTGACCCTCACCGGCGACTACGGCACCGGGGCACGCGAGAAGTGATGGCGGAGCCCATCGGGTGAGCACGTTCTTGCAGTTCACGATCTTCGGGCTCGTGCTGGCCGCCATCTACGCGGTGGCGGCCAGCGGGCTCGTGGTCACCTACACCACGACCGGCATCTTCAACTTCGCCCACGGCGCCATCGGCGTCGTCGGCGCGTTCGCCTACTCCCAGCTCGCCAACGCCTGGGAGCTCCCGGTCCCCGTGGCCATGGCCATCGTGCTGGTGGTGGTCGGACCCGGCATGGGTCTGCTGATCGACAAGGTCATCATGCGCGGCCTCGAGGGCGTCTCGGAGGTCACCAAGGTCGTCGTCACCATCGGCCTCCTGTTCGGCATCGTCGCGCTCGTGCCCATCATCTGGCCGCCGAGCCGACGCATCCCGTCGGTGTCGCCGTTCTTCGGCGGCGAGGGCATCACCGTGCTCGACGTGAAGGTGTCGTACCACCAGCTCATCGCCATCGCCATCGCCATCGTCGTCGCCATCGGCCTGCGGCTCTTCCTCTACGGCACCCGCACCGGCGTCTCGATGCGCGCCGTGGTCGACAACCGGTCGCTCGCCCGCCTCAACGGCGCGCGCCCGGAGCGGTCGTCGATGGTCAGCTGGGCGCTCGGCTGCTCGCTCGCCGCGCTGGCCGGCATCCTGCTCGCCGAGCGCGTGAGCCTCGAGGTGATCACGCTCACCTTCCTGGTCGTCAACGCCTACGCCGCAGCCGTCGTCGGTCGGCTCACCAGCCTGCCCTACACGTTCCTCGGCGCGGTGATCCTCGGTCTGCTCCAGTCCTACGCCCAGGGCTACATCAGCTCCAACCCGTCCTGGGTTCCCGAAGGCTTCGACATCACCACCCCGCTCCGGCTCGCCATCCCGGTGATCTTGTTGTTCGTCACGCTGTTGGTGATGCCCAACGCGCCGCTGCGAACCCACGGCCTCCAACGCAGCCGGGAGTCGGTACCCCGGCCCGCCTGGCGCAAGACCATCATCGGCTTCGCCGTGCTGATCGGCGCAGCTGCGATCCTCTCGGGCTTCCTCGACCAGAGCGACACCATCGGGTGGAGCAAGGGCCTGGCCATCGCCATCATCATGCTCTCGCTGGTGCCGCTCACGGGCTACGGCGGACAGATCTCGTTGGCGCCGATGACCTTCGCCGGCATCGGAGCGTTCACCGCCGCGAACATCGGGGGAGCCAGCGGTTCGTGGGTGGCGGTGCTCGCCGCCGTCGTCGTGTCCGCGCTCACCGGCGCGCTGATCGCGCTGCCTGCGCTGCGCTTGCGGGGCATCTACCTGGCCCTCGCCACCCTGGCGTTCGCCTACTTCGTCGATCAGGTCGTGTTCACCCAACAGGGCTGGGTCGGCTCCGGCTCCAAGCCCATCGGCAGGATGGCACTCGGCCCCATCGATCTCACCAGCAACCGGGCCTACATGATCTTCCTGGCGGTGTGGTTCTGCATCGTGGGGGCGGGGGTCGTGTTCCTCCGGCGCGGTCCGTTCGGCCGCCGGCTGCAGGCCATGAAGGACAGCCCGGCAGCGTGCGCCACCCTCGGGCTCAACCTCACCGTCACCAAGATGCAGGTGTTCATGTTGTCGGCGGCGATCGCCGGACTCGGTGGCGTCCTGCTCGCGGGCGTCCAGAAGAACGCCGCCGCCACCGACTTCAGCGCCATCCAGAACCTGCCGGTCGTGCTGCTCGCGGTCGCCGGTGGCATCGCCGTCGTGAGCGGGGCGCTGTTCGGCGGTCTCCTGTTCGCAGCGTTCCCCATCGTTGCCAAGGCGCTGCCCGACTTCAGCGTGTTCGGGGTCGACGGCAACGACCTCATCGAAGACCTCTTCCTCCTCGCTCCGGGCCTCATCGGGATCAGCCTCGGACGCAACCCCAACGGTGCCATCAACGAGATCGGCACCCGCTTCCGCGAGAAGCGCGAGCAGCGCCGTGCGGGCAACGCCGACCTGATCCGTGCCGCGTCACCCGCCTCGTTGTTGCGATCCATGGACCTCGAGACGCTCGGCATCGAGCGTCCGTTCACCGAACGCGATCTGGAGGTCGTCGACGCAGCGCTCGGTCTGAGCGAGGAGGACGTCGCCCACTACGTCCCCTCGGCGGCACGCTCGTGGACCGGGGTCGATGCCGAGCCAGCCAGCGGGGCGCAGTTCGTCGACGCCATCACCACCAACGGGAACGCTTCGGTCGGCGAGGAGGTGTCCGGTGGACCTGCTCGTCGCTGAGGGCATCAGCGTGCGCTTCGGCGGTCACCTGGCGGTCATCGAGGCCTCCGTCCACGTCACCGCGGGGGAGGTCACCGGTCTGATCGGGCCGAACGGCGCCGGCAAGACCACCCTGTTCAACGTGCTCAGTGGACTGCAGGCTCCCGCGGGTGGCCGGGTCATGTTCAACGGGATCGACATCACGCGTGCCGCGCCGCACGAACGGTCCCAGCGCGGTCTGGCCCGCACCTTCCAGCGCATCGAGCTGTTCGGGTCGCTCACCACCCGCGAGAACCTCCAGGTGGCCGCGGAGATCAAGCGATCGTTCCGCGGCGGTGGGCAGGCGCCGGCGTCCACGCGCGTGCAGGACACGATCGACTTCGTCGGCCTCGGTCCCTACGCGGACACGCGGACCGATCTGCTCACCACGGGACAGGCCCGCATGGTCGAGCTCGGTCGGGCGCTGGTCACGCGGCCCAAGGTGCTGCTGCTCGACGAGCCGGCGTCGGGCCTCGACGGCGACGAGACCGACGTGTTCGCCGGCCTCCTCGCGTCGCTGGCCGCCCAGGGGCTCGCCATCCTGCTCGTGGAGCACGACATCCCGCTCGTGATGCGTGCCTGCGATCGCATCAGCGTCCTGGACCTGGGCCGGATCATCGCCACCGGCAGCCCCGCCGAGATCCAGCACGATCCCAAGGTCATCGAGGCCTACCTCGGTGCACCACCCGAGGCGGGGGCGGCATGAACGCGCCCGCTCGCGGCGAGCATCCGGAGCCGCCCCTGCTCGCGCTGCACGGCGTGCGCGCCGCCTACGGTCGCATCGAGGTGGTGCACGGCATCGACCTGGAGCTTCCCGCCGGCTCGGTGTTCGCGCTCCTCGGCCCGAACGGCGCCGGCAAGTCCACCACCCTCGCCGTGTGCTGCGGGCTGATGGTCCCGACATCGGGGAGCGTGTGGCTCGCCGGGCGAAAGATCAACGGCGCCTCACCCGATCAGCTCGCCCGGGCCGGAGTCTGCACCATCCCCGAGGGTCGCAGCGTCGTCCCGAACCTCACCGTCCGCGAGAACCTCCAGATGATGACCTACGTCGGGGTCTCGCTCCGAGACGTCGAGGAGGTCGCCTATGCCCGGTTCCCGCGGCTCGGCGAGCGGCGCACGCAACTCGCCGGCACGATGTCGGGCGGCGAGCAGCAGATGCTCGCGATGGCGCGCGGTCTGGCGACCGATCCCGCGCTGCTGCTGCTCGACGAGCTGTCGATGGGCCTGGCGCCGCTCATCGTCGAGGAGCTGTACGGCATCGTGGCCCAGATCGCCGCAGAAGGGGTGTCCATCCTCGTGGTGGAGCAGTTCGCCCACAGCGTCCTCGAGGTCGCCGACACCGCAGCGATCATGTTGCACGGCCGCATCACCCGAGTGGGCCCGCCCCACGAGATCGAAGATGAACTGTCCGCCGCCTACCTGGGCGCGTAAGAGATAGAGGACCATGGAACCGACACCGACCAACCCGCGCATCGACCAGTTCCGCTCCGACGTGGCTGAGCTCGACATCAAGACCCCGGCCGACTCGGGCGAACGGACGTACCTGATCATCGGCATCGTCTTGATGGTCGTCGGCGGCCTGCTCGTGTTCGCCGGCTACTGGGGGGCCTCGGGGACGGCGATCGTCGCCGAGCAGATCCCCTTCATGCTCTCGGGCGGCTTCCTCGGCGTCGGGGTGATGCTCGTCGGCGCGGCGATGTTCGTGCGGTACTCGCTGAGCCGGTACCTCCGGTTCTGGCTCATCCGCACCATCTACGAGGAGCGCACCCAGTCCGACAAGGTGGTCGAGTCGCTCGCCAGCATCGAGGCGCTCCTCCGCGACGCGAACCGCATCGGCGTCGACGCCGATCGCACCTGAGCGGGGGCCTGACCGTGCGCACCTTCGTGATCACCGGTTCCGGCTCGGGACTCGGTGCCGCCATCCGCACCCGCCTCGAAGCCGACGGCGACCGGGTGATCGGTGTCGACCTGCGCGACCAGGAGATCGTCGCCGACCTCGCCACCTCCGAGGGGCGGAACGCGTCGATCGGCGAGGTGCTCGAACGGACCGATGGCGTCATCGACGGTCTCGTCGTGTGTGCCGGCCTCGGGCCGCACGTCCAGCCGCGTTCGCTCCTGGTGTCGGTCAACTACTACGGAGCCGTGGAGGTGCTCGACGGGCTCCGACCGGCCCTGAGCGCAGGCGATCGGCCTGCCGCCGTCGCGATCTCGTCCAACTCGATCGGGATGGTGCCGGTGAACGATCCGTCGTTGATCGACGCGATGCTCGACGGAACCGAGTCTGCCGCCGTGGCGCTGGCCGCCGACTTCGACGGTTCGTCGGTCTACGCCCACACCAAGATCGCCCTGGCCCGGGCGGTCCGACGGCGAGTCCAGGCGTGGGGCGAAGCGGGCGTCCGACTCAACGCGGTCGCCCCCGGGCCGGTGAACACGCCGTTGCTCCAAGGCTCGCTCGACGACGACGTGCTCGGTCCGTTGGTCGACGCGCTGCCCATCCCGCTCGGCCGCCGCGCCGACCCCGACGACGTCGCCGGTACGGTGCGGTTCCTGCTCGGTCCCGATGCCGGCTTCGTCCACGGTTCGTTGCTGTTCGCCGACGGTGGCACCGACGCGCTGGTCCGGCCCAACGACGTCTGAACCCCCACCGAGCGTGTCGGGGACCGGTGCTCCTAGTGTGCCGGCCATGGGGAACACCGACACCACCGTTGACGAGCCGCACCTGCTCTTCGAGCGTGACGGGCACACCGCACTGGTCACACTGAACCGTCCGGCGAAGAAGAACGCGCTGAGCGGCGAGATGCTCGTGCGCATGCACGACGCGTGGATGGAGATCGACCAGAACCCCGACATCCGGGTGGCGATCGTCACCGGTGCCGGCGGCAACTTCTGTTCGGGCGCCGACCTCAAGGCGATGGCCGCCGGCCATCCCGACGACGCGTGGACCTCGCGCTTCGCGGCCGACGGAGATCTGCACTGGAAGGCGTTGCTGCGCCACTTCATCCCCAACAAGCCGATGATCGCCGCGGTCGAGGGGTACGCCATTGCCGGAGGCACCGAGATCCTCCAGGCGTTCGACATCCGGGTGGCGGGCGCCAGTGCCAGCTTCGGCGTGGCCGAGGTCCGGCGGGGGCTGTTCCCGCTCGGTGGCTCGACCGTGCGCCTGTCCCGTCAGATCCCGTACACGATCGCGGCCGAGATGCTCCTGACCGGTCGATCCCTGACCGCGCCCGATGCCCTGGCGGCCGGACTGATCGGTCACGTCGTCCCGGACGGAACGGCGGTCGACGCGGCGCGTGAGATCGCCGAGCAGATCGCGGCCAACGGCCCGGTGGCGGTCCAGGCGGTCCTGCGGTCGTTGCGGGCGACCCGCGAGCTGCCCGAGCGGGAAGGGTTGGCGCTCGAACTGGAGATCGGGCAACCGGTCTACGCCACCGAGGATGCCATCGAAGGGCCCACCGCCTTCGCGGAGAAGCGACCTCCCGACTTCAAGGGTCGCTGACCCGGTGCCGCTCGTCGGTCGGCCGTCGACGCGACGACGTCGACGGTTCGGCCCGGCGCTCGTTCCCCGGCGCTCGTTCGCCGGTGCATCGACGGGCAGGAGGGGCGTCGAAAACTAGGGTGATGACATCCGCGCGCCGCGCGGCGACGGGGAGGAGCGCAGGTGAGGGGGACCGACCGGCTGAGGACCGCGGCGATCTGGGTGGTCGTCACCGTTGCGGCCTTCGCCATCTTGTTCCTCTTCGCCAGCACGTTCTGGTCGCTCGTGATGCTGCTGGTCGGTTCGGGCGGTCTCGTGGCCTTCCTGCGGGTCACCCATCCCGAGAGCCCCGACACCCGCCCCAAGCTCGACGTCCTCTACGACGACCGTGCCCTCGACGCTCGTCGGACACCCGAGGTGCAGGCGAAGCTCCGGGCGGGTCGGGCTGCAGCCCGTGCCGAGGCCGAGGCGCGTGATGCGGAGCGTGCCGAACAGCGGCGCTTCGCCGCGGAGCAGCGCGAGGCCGAGCGGACCGAGCGCGCCGAGCGGGATCGCCAGGCCGCGGAGCAGCGCGCGGTCGACGCCGCGTCGCGCGCCCGCGACGAGGCCGAGCAGCGTGCGAGGGACGAGGCTGAACGAGCCGAGCGCGAGCAACTCGAAGCCCTCCAGGCATCGTTGTTGGCCGAGCAGCGATCTCGCGCCGAGAAGGCCGAGCAGGAGCGCCTGGCGGCCGAGAAGGCCAAGCAGGAGGCGGATCGGCTCGATCGTGAAGCTGCGGACAAGGCGATCGAGGCCGAGCGTGCCGACCGAGCGCGAGCCGAACGGGCAGCCGAGGACCAGCGCATGGTCCGCCAGCGGGCCGAGGAGGTGCGACGCGCCCGATCCGCCGCCGAGCAGGCCGCCCGGGACGCCGAGATCGAGCGCGAGCGCGACCGGGTCGAGCAGGAGGAGGCCGAGCAACGGGCGCGGCTCGCGCTCGAACGAGCCGAGCGGGAGGCGATCGAACGCGAGGCCCGCGAGGCGCACGAGGCCGAGGAGGCGGCACGGCGGGCGGCTGAGGAGGCCGAGCGCGAGCGTCTCGCACGAGAAGGCGCCGAGCGGGTCGAGCTCGAGCGTCTCGCCCAACAACAGGAGGACGAGCGCCGGGAGCGGGCGGAGGCCGACCGCCAGGCCCGGATCGACCACGAGCGCCGCGAAGCCGATCGCATCGAGCGTGAGCGGATCGAGGTCGAGCTCCGTGAACGAGAGGCGGCCGAGCGCGCCGCCCAGGAGGCCGCCGAGCGGGCGGCCCGAGACGAAGCCGAACGCCTCGCCCAGGAACGGTTCGAGCGCGAGGAGGCCGAACGGGCCGAACAAGCCGAGCAGGAGCGCCTCGCGCGGGAGGAGGCCGAGCAGGTCGAGCGGGAACGCCGGGCGCGCGAGGAGGCGGAACAGGTCGAGCGGGACCGTCTCGCGCGGGAGGAAGCCGAGCAGGTCGAGCGGGAACGCCGGGCGCGCGAGGAGGCCGAGCAGGTCGAGCGGGACCGCCTCGAGCGCGAGGAGGCCGCCCGCGCCGAGCAGGCGCATCGGGAGGCGGAGCGGGTCGCCCGCGAGGAGGCCGCCGAGCAGGAGCGTCTCGATGCCGCTCAGGCGGCCCGTGACGAAGCTGATCGACTCGCCCGCGAAGATGCAGCGAACGCGGAGGAGCAGCGTCTCGCTCGTGAGGAGGCCGAGCGGATCGAGGCCGGGCGGCTGGCCGAGGTGGCACGTGCCGAGGCGGAACAGGCCGAGGCCGATCGGCTCGCCGAAGCGGCAGCGCGAGACGAATGGGACCGCCTCAAGGCCGAGCGCGCCCAAGCGGCACGGGTCGAGGCCGAACGGGTCGAGTCGGAGACGACCCGGACCGAGCAACACCCGGTCGCCGACACCGTCGGGCCAGCTGGCTCAGCCGCCGTCGACGCCACGATCGATGAGCAATCCATCAACGACGACTCCGGGATCCTCGCTGCGAGTCACGTCGCCGAGCTCGACGAGGACGCCGATCTCGACGACGCCGCCCGCCAGCGCATCTATCTGCTCAACAAGGTCCGCCTGAAGCTCAGCGACTACGAGTAGGTGGCCCCGTCCCGCGTGGTGACGCACCTCCAACCGTTCGACGGGAGCGACGGCGGAGCTCGAACGGGCACGAGCGCGACGCCGAGCGGTGGTCGCCCGGGGGCCAGGACCGTTCCCGGCAGTTCGGTGTCGGAGCTCGCAGCCCGAACCCTGCGGGACCGATGACCGACAAGGTCGACGTCAAGAAGACCCTCGACACGTACCGCGCCCGACGAGGTCGGTTCCGGATCGTCGACGTCCCGGTGATGCAGTACCTGATGATCGGCGGCAGCGGTGACCCGAACACCTCGCCGACGTTTGCCGGAGCGATCGAAGCGCTCTACCCCGTGGCGTACAAGCTGAAGTTCGCCAGCAAGAACGACCTCCGACATGACTACGTCGTCCCCCCGCTGGAAGGTCTGTGGTGGGCCGACGCCATGGTTGCGTTCACGACCGCACGTGACAAGGCCACCTGGAACTGGACGCTCATGCTGATGGTCCCGGACTGGATCAGCCGGGCCATGGTCGAGCAGGCCACCGATCGGGTGCGGGCGAAGGCCGCCCCGAGTCGCCTCGACGACGTCCGCTTCGACGAGCTGTCCGAGGGGCGTTGCGTCCAGACGCTGCACATCGGATCGTTCGACGACGAAGCCGAGGTCCTCCGACGCATGCACGACGAGTTCATCCCCGCCAACGGCTTGCAGATGACCGGGATGCACCACGAGATCTATCTCAGCGACATCCGGAGAGTCGCGCCCGACCGGCAGCGCACCATCCTCCGGCAACCGGTCGAGCCGGCGGCACGGCGCGCCTGAACCCTTGGTCGAGGACGGTGGCCGAGCGGACCTCGACCGTGACCGGTGGCGCCGGCGGTAGCTTCGGCGTCGGCATCTGGCGCGTCACACCCCTCAGCCAGAACCCGCCCGCTGCGGTCACACCGCCACGCAGCTCACCGGGCGCATCCGCGCCGAGATGCAGCGAACCAGGCGCACCGCGACCTGAGCGGTCAGGCCTTGTGGGTGCCTGCTTCGGTGAGGCCCTTGGCCCACCGGTAGTCGGGCTTCCCGCTCGGCGAGCGGACCACCTCGTCGACCACGTGCAGCTCACGGGGCACCTTGTACCCGGCGACGAAGGTGCGGCAGTGCGCGTCGAGCTCGGTCAGCGACGGTGTGGCCCCGTCGCGTGGTTGCACGATCGCCGCGACCCGCTGACCCCAGCGCTCGTCGGGCACGCCGATCACCACGACGTCGAACACCGAGTCGTGGGCCTTGAGCGCCTGCTCGACCTCCTCGGGGTAGACCTTCTCCCCGCCGGTGTTGATGCTGACCGAGCCTCGACCCATGAGGGTCACGCTGCCGTCGGCGAGGACCATGGCGAAGTCGCCGGGTATGGCGTACCGCGTGCCGTCCTTGGCGGTCACCCACGTCTCCGCGGTCTTGACCGGATCCTTGTAGTACCCGAGGGGGATGTTGCCGCCCCGTGCCACCCGGCCGACGACATCGGATCCCGGCTCGACGATCTCGAGGTTGTCGTCGAGCACGACGGTGTCGCGGCCCGGTGCGACGGTGGGGCCTCCGGCGCTCATCGCCGTGTTGCCCTTGCCCACGGTGACGATGCCGTTGAAGCCGCTCTCGGTGGCGCCGATCGAGTCGGTGATGATGAGGTTCTCGAAGCGTTCGAGGAACCGGTCCTTCACCACGGGCGAGAAGACCGCGGCGCTCGAGCTGAGGCTGATGAAGCTCGAGAGGTCGAGCTCCTCGCCGTCCGCCTCGATCGACTCGAGGGCCTCGACGAGCGGCCGACCCATGGCGTCCCCGACGATGAGGATCGAGTTGACCCGGTGACGCTCGATCTGTCGCCACGCGTCGGCGCCGTCCCACTTGGACATGATGACGCTCGTGTTGCCCTGGAACAGCTGCATGGTCGTGGCGATGAAGGCGGCGCCGTGCATCAGCGGTGGGGCGATCATGAAGACGAGCTGCCCTCCCGCCGCTGCGGCCCGCTCGGCCAGTTCGGTGTCGTGTTCGACCCGGACGCCCGTGAACGGGTCGATGCCCCCGGCGAGACCGAAGAACAGGTCCTCGCTCCGCCACATCACGCCCTTGGGCATCCCCGTGGTGCCGCCGGTGTAGATGATGACCTGGTCGTCGCCCGAACGTTGCGGGAAGTCGCGATCCGGCGCACCGCCCGCCAACGCGTCCTCGAACGCCACGGTGTCGAGCCCGGTCTGGTCGGCGCCCGAGCCGTCCTCGATCATCACGAGCGTCTTCAGCAGCGGCAGGTGCTGCTGGACCGCGGCGACGCGCGGTCCGAACTCCTCGTCGTAGAAGAGCGCCTTCAGGTCCGCGTTGGCGAAGAGGTACTCGAGCTCGGCCTCGACGTAGCGGTAGTTGACGTTGACCGGCACCGCCCGGACCTTGAGGATCGCGAGGAGCGCCTCGACCCAGGCCAGGCTGTTGTTGGCGTAGATCCCGATGTGGTCGCCCGGTTCGATCCCCTCGGCGAGGAGGTGGTGACCGAGCCGGTTCACCCGCTCGTCGAGCGCGGCGAAGGTGAGCGATCGATCCCCGCAGATCAGCGCCGTGCGATCCGGAATGGCATCGACGGTGTGCTCGAACAGGTCCCCCCAGTTGAACGGCATGGGCGCAAGTAGAACACGTTGCAGAACAGTGGTTCAAGCGGTCCCGCTCACCGCTGCGGTCTGGTCATCCGACGGCGTCGACGAGCTCCTCGAAGGCGAGCGGCACCGATGCCGCGAGCGCCTCGACGTCGGGGATCAGCTCACCGGCGGCCAGGAACCCGATGTCGACGCTGCCGCGGTAGCTCATGACGGTGATGTTCAACCCCACACCTTCGATGATCTGACCCAGTGGGTAGGCCCGCTCGAGCTCGGCGCCGGCGAGGTAGAGCGGGAACGACGGTCCCGGCAGGTTGGAGATGATCAGGTTCACGGGTGGCCGGTGGTGGCGTGCTGCCCCGGCACCCGAGTACTTCTCGAAGAACCACGACATCAGGTTCGGGTCGGCGACCTCGGCCCATCGACGGAGGGTGTCGGGATCGAACAGGCTGTGCTCCTTCTTGGCCGCCCGGGAGGCTCGGTGGGCGGCCCGCAGCCGCGCGATCGGCTCGTCGACGTCGGTGGGCACGGTCACGAACATGGCCGACACCCGGTTGTCGGTCTCCCCGCGTGCCTCCGAGTCGCGGACGTCGACCGGACACGCGGCGACCAGGGGGAGCGACGGGAGCTCGCGGCGCTCGGCCAGGTATCGCCGCAGCGCGCCGGCGCAGACGCTGAGGATGACGTCGTTCACGGTCGCGCCGGGGACGGTTTCCCTCAGCGCCTTGATCGTGTCGAGCGGGAGACGGGCGAAGGCGACTCGTCGCGACGTCGTCAGGGCGTCGTTCAACACGGTCCGGGGGGCGACCAACGGGGTCGCCCCTGCGGCGCGACCGGGGACCGACCGTGCCGATCGCACCGCCTGGATGCTGCCGGCGGTTCGGGCCGCGAGGGGAACGGCGCGCAGGAGCGAACGCGCCCGGGCGACGGCGGCGTAGGTGACGAGCTCGAGATCCGACGGGGGCGTCTCGGCGGCCGACGATGGCGGTGGTGGACCGTGATCGACGACGGGTTCGAGATCGAAGAACGCCGTCATCTGCTCGACACCGGCCACGCCGTCGAGCGTGGCGTGGTGCAGCTTGGCGATCAGCGCGAACCGTCCGTCGGCCAGACCCTCCACGACCCACATCTCCCAGAGCGGACGATCGCGGGTGAGCGGCACCCCGGCGATCTGCGCCGTGATCGCAGCCAACTGTCGCTCGTCGCCCGGCGCCGGGAGCGCGATGCGCTTGACGTGGTGCTCGATGTCGACGTGACCGTCGTGGAGCCAGGCGGGGTGGTGCAGGCCGAGCGGCATGGTCACGAGTCGGCGCGTGAACGGCGCGACGAGGTGCAGACGCCGCTCGATGTGATCGCGCACCTGCTCGAACCCGACCGGTTCGGGCGCGCTCGTCGCATCGAACACCGCGGTGAGCGTGACGTGCATGGGTTGGGTGGGCGATTCGAGGTACAGGAACACCGAGTCCATGCCCGACAGCGGTTCCATCGCACGCCCTCCTGGGGTGTCGTCGGCCAACGTGGCGTGGTCGCCGCCGGAACCGCACGCACCAGTGTGCACCCGGGCGGCGCCGCGACCGAAGTTGGTCCCGACGTCGTCCGGGGCCACACTTGGACCATGGAATGGGTCTACTTGGCGGTCAGCATCAACGGCGCGATGTACACGGTCAACGCGTACGTCCCGGTCAAGCGCAACCCCCTGCTCTTCGGATGGTCGTTCTTCGCATCGTGGATCACCATCGAGCTCGCCTGGGTGCACCTCGTGTGGCAGGTCGCGCTCACCGTCGCGTTCGCTCGTCGCGGCGCCCTGCGCACCCGTCCCGGCAAGGTGGCGCTCGCCGTCAACCTCGTGTCCTGGGCGGGGCTGGCCGCCCTGGTGTGGCGCAGCATCGGCGCCCGCAACGAGGTGCGTGCGGCGTTCGAGGGTGCGGTCGACGAGGCCTCCGAGCAGCGTCGCCTCGGGGCCCGGCGCACCCGCAACATCACCTATGCGACGGTCGGTCCGAAGAACAAGGCGATCAAGCTCGACGTCACCCAGCCGGCCCGTCCCGCAGGATCCGGTGAGCGACGACCCGCCATCCTGCAGATCCACGGTGGCGGATGGGTCTTCGGCGACAAGCGCGAGCAGGGCCTCCCGCTGCTGCGCCACATGGCCAACCAGGGGTGGGTCGGGTTCAACGCCAACTACCGCCTGAGTCCGAAGGCCACCTTCCCCGAGATGCTCATCGATCTCAAGCGGGCGGTGGCGTTCATCCGTGAGCACGCCGACGAGTACGGCGTCGACCCCGACTTCATCGCCGTCACCGGCGGCTCCGCCGGCGGGCACCTCACCGCGCTGATGGCCCTCACCCAGAACGATCCGCGCTACCAGCCCGGGTTCGAGGACGCCGACACGTCGCTGCAGGCCGCCGTCCCGTTCTACGGGGTGTACGACTTCACCGACCGCGAGGGCTACTACCCGAAGGGCGTCGTCGAGCACCTCTTCGGTCGCCTCGTGCTCAAGGCTCGGCTCGACGAGGAGCCCGAGAAGTTTGCCGAGGCCTCGCCGATCGATCAGGTCGGCGCCGATGCGCCGCCCTTCTTCGTGATCCACGGCGACAAGGACACGCTCGCCCCGGTTGAGGGCGCCCGTGATTTCGTTCGGGAGCTCCGTGCGGTGTCCGACGCCCCCGTCCTGTTCCTCGAGCTCAAGGGCGCGCAGCACGCCTTCGAGGTCTTCCCGTCGATCCGCGCCAACCAGGTCGTGCGGGCAGCCGGCCGCTTCCTCGAGAGCCTGCACCGTTCGTACCTGGCGGGCGTCGAGCCCGCCGACGTCTCCGACGACGCGCTGGCCGACACCGTCGATGCGGCCACGTCCACCACCGACCCGGTCACCGCCTGAGCGAGGAGCGTCTCCTCAGTCGGATCGACGGGTCACGGTGGCCGCCAGCGCGAGGAGCTGGTGGTCGGTGCCCCGCCCGCCGATGAGCGACAACCCGACCGGGTACTCGGCCAGCCGCGCCGCAGGCACGGTCACCTGGGGGAGACCGCCGAGATCGGCGATGGAGCTGAGGGTCTCGGCCCGCCGTCGGAACTCGGACAGCTCGTGCTCGGAGCTGTCGAGGAGCGGGGCGATCTCGGGGGTGGTGGGCAGCGCGAGGACGGTGGTCGAACCGAGCAGATCGCCGAGCTGGCGAGCGATCTGGTCCCTCGCCGCCCCGGCGCCGATCACCTGGTCGTCGGTGAGGGCGGCGGCCTGGTCGAAGCGCTGCTTCACATCGAGCGCGAGCGTGGGGTTGGTGGTCTCGAGCCACTCGCGGTGGCGCTCCCACGCCTCGCGCCCGTGGAGGGCGGCGATGTGCTGCGCCCATCGGTCCAGGCCCCCCTCGGCCAGCACCTCGACGTGGACCGGCTCGAGTTGCACGGCCAGGCGCTGCACCACCGGGAGCAGGGCGTCGACGACCGGGTCGTCGGCGAGGTCCCACACGTCGTCGGCGATGATGATGCGGTCGTGGGGTGCCCGGTCGCCAGGGTCGGAGCCGAGCAGGGTCGCGGCCACCTGCCACAGGACGATCCACTCACGGGCGAACCACCCCACGGTGTCGAACGACCGGGCCAGGCCCACCATGGCGTCGAGAGGGACGACATCGGGGGTGGGGCGAACGCCGTAGGTGCCGCACAACCCCGCGGGGACCAGCACCGACGCACCCGATCCGGCGGCCAGCGCGAAGTCGACGACGCCGGCGGCGGTCGCCGATGCCGACCCGCTCGACGGACCACCGGGCACCGAGTCAGGGGCGAGCGGGTTGGTCGGCGTCCCGTCGTGGGCGTTGATGCCCAGGAGGCCGAACGCCAGCTCGTCGGAGATGGTACGCCCCACGAGGTCGGCCCCGGCGTCGACGAGTCGTTCGATCACCGGCGCCGTGGCTCGGGCAGGTCGGTGGGTGCGCCGCCAGTCGGGGTTGCCGGCGCCGGTGACGTGACCGACGACGTCGAACACATCAGGCGCGGCGAACGTGAGTCCCGAGAGCGGGCCGCCGGCCGCGCCGGCGACGGTGGTGGGCTCACCCGGGACGAACGCGCCGGTCGGATCGTCGAGCATCGCGTGCAGGCTAGGAGCGACCGGAGGATGGGCGCGTCACCCGGCGCCGTCGCCGAGCTGCTCCTCGGGGCGGACGATGGCCCAGACGTGGCCGTCGCGCGCCACGAGCACCAGGTGGCGTCGGGTGACCAGGGGTGCCCCGACCGGCTCGAACAGCACCTCGGACACCGCGGCGATCGAACGGTGGCGGCGGTCGACGGTGAGCACCCGCCCCGCCGGATCGGCGAGGTAGGCGAAGCTGGGCGTGACCGCCGGTTCGGCGCAGACCCGCTGGGTGGCGACGCCCGCCTCCACCCGCCCGAACTCGTCGAGGATCAGCAGTCGGGCCGGCCCGGCCGCCGTGGCCAGCACCGACCGTCCGTCGGCGCCCAGGCCGCCGATGGCATCTCCCGCACCGAAGGTCGCCTCCACCGCGCCCGTCGACGCATCGAGGCGGACGAGCGACCCCGCTGGGCCTCCGCCGGCCAGCCAGACCGAGAAGCCGACGATCCGAGGGGGGAGCAGCACCGGGTTCGGGACGTGGATGCGCCACCGATGACGTCCCGTCCGGACGTCGATCGCCTCGACGGTGCGCTGGCCGGACACGACGACGGCCAGGCCGTCGTCGACCGCCGGTGGTTGCGTCGCAGGTCCCTCGAGCTTCGTCGACCACGCGACCTCACCGGTCTCGGCCCGGACCGCGACCAGCCGCGCATCGGCGCGCCCGGCCAGGACGATGGGTCCCGTGCGGCCCGACTCGGCGGCGACGGCCGCGCCGGGAGCCGGTGGGCCGAACGGCAGGTCCCAGGTGATCTCCTGGCGGTCGAGGGCGACGCCGTGCATGACACCGTCGCCGGTCCACACCACGGCGCGGTCGCCGGCCACCACCGGCGTCGCGGCGATCGGCGGTGAGAAGCCGAGCCGCCAGCGCTCGTGACCATCGTCCGCGGCGATGGCGACGAGCGCACGCTCGGAGGCGAGAACCAACTGGTCGGCGACGGCGACCGGTCGGCCGATGGCGCGATGGGGCCACCACCACACCACCTGGGCGCGCCGTGCGGTGGGTGGCCGGTCGCGCGCCGCGGCGCGCTCGGCCTCGTGACGCGTCGGATCGGGGAGCGACTCCTCGTCGGGTGGCGCGGGCGTCCACTGGTCGTCGGTGATGCCCTGCATCCACGCCGGGAAGGAGACCTCGCCGGAGAAGTCGCCCCGTCGTCCGTCCCATCCGGCGTCGCGCCGCCCGCCGTCGGCATCGGCCGCTCGAGGCGCGCGTATCCCCATGATGTCGTCGTAGCCCCGACG
>JBBSTY010000100.1:0-16257 GCA_038235385.1 Acidimicrobiales bacterium
CATTCATCGCCTTCGTGGTGTTCGGCGCGCAGGCCGACCTCCTCGAGATCACCACCGAGGAGCACCGGGTCGACGAGGTCCCCCACGGCGTCGACGCCCACGAGATGCGCCCCGAGATGATCCAGTCGCTCTTCGAGCCGCCGCTCGGCGACCAGATCCGAGCGAGCGACCCCGACCCCGCGGCGCTCGCCGAGGACGCCGACCACGGCATCGTCGTCACCGGCTCGGTGGTGGACCCTCCGACACTCGACTACCTGCGCAACTCGATCGGCATCGCCACGGCGGCCCTCGACGCCGGTGGAGTCGGCGTGCTGAACCTGCAGACCTTCACCCTCTTCGATCCCGAGCGCTGGCGGACGACGGTGTTCGACGCCGATCGCACGCTCGCGCACCGCCTCGTCGCCATCCTCTTCTCCGAGGGGCCCGACAACCGGGACCGCGACGCCGCGGACCCCGACGACACCGACGGCTCCGGCGCGGCCGGCGACGGCGACGACCACCCAACCAGCCGACGGTGGCTCCACACCCGAGGGATGCGCGTCTTCGGTCGACCCGACCTGAGCATCCACGACGTCGAACCGGACGACTTCGACGAGACCGTCGCGCTCGTGAACGCCCTGATCGCCCAGCTCTCCCGGGGACTGGTCATCGACGACGGCGCAGCCATGGACGTCGGGTCCGAGCGCGGCTCGCTGCACTTCGAGCTCCTCGGTGACGTCGAGGACCCGGACTTCAACAACGAGCACCTCGAGATGACCTGGGACCCGTCCGGACCCGGGCCCCATCGTTGACCATCGGGAATCGGTACCGCCGCAGGCGAACGGTCAGAGGTCCATCAACGAGTCGAGCCCGACCGTCACGCCCGGATGCGACCCGATCGCCCGGATCGCCAGCACCACGCCCGGCATGAACGAGGTCCGGTCGTAGCTGTCGTGGCGCAACGAGAGCGTCTGACCCTCCGTGCCGAGCAGCACCTCCTGGTGGGCCACCAGGCCCCGGAGGCGAACGGAGTGGACGTGGATGCCCTCGGCCACCGCCGCGCCGCGCGCCCCCTCGACCACGACCGCCGTGGTGGGGTCGGGCGCCCAGTCCGACGACGCCGCAGCCATCCGCTCGACGGTGTGCATCGCCGTGCCCGACGGCGCGTCGATCTTCTTGTCGTGGTGGAGCTCGATCACCTCCGCGGTGTCGAAGAACGGCGCGGCGATCTCGGCGAAGCGGATCATCAAGATGGCGCCGATGGCGAAGTTCGGCGCCACCACGCAGTTGCTCGTGGAGAAGCGCGTGCGGAACAGCTCGATGTCGTCATCGGTGAACCCGGTGGTGCCCACCACGGCGTGGATGCCGTGATCGGCGAGCCACTGGACGTTCTCGCGGCCCGCCTCGACCTCGGTGAAGTCCACCGCCACCTCGACGCCGGAATCCGAGAACACCTCGGCGCCCGACCCGAGCTGGATGGGGAGATCGACACCGGTGACCTGACGGAGGTCGAGTCCGGCGTGGAACGGATCGACCGCCGCGACCAGTTCGAGATCGGCGGCCGCATCGACTGCTCGACAGACGGTGGCTCCCATGCGTCCCCCCGCACCGAACACACCGACTCGAACCCTGTGCGACGTCGCGGCCATCGCGCCACCCTATCGGCCGAGACGACGGCGACTGCCGGGAAGCGGCGACGCGCGCGGCGACCTCCACCGCCCGGTCGGGCGGGAGGCGAACCGGTCAGCGCCGACGAGCTGCGCTCGCCGCCAGCCGAGGGTCGTCGGCGTCGAACGGCCCCACGGCGGCCACCGCACGCGGTCCGGTGAAGATGCGCAGCATCACCCGGTGGACGTCCTCACGGGTGACGGCGCGGATCCGTTCCACGTGCTCGCGGATCGAGGTGACCTCACCCCGGATGATCATGCTCCCGCCGAGCCGCGCCATGCGGCTGCCGGAGTCCTCCAGGCCGAGCAGCATCGACCCCTCGAGGTAGCCGAGCGCGACGCCGTGCTCCTCCTCGGTGATGCCGTCGGCGAGCATCTCGTCGAGGACGTCGTCGAGGACGGTCAGCACCTCGTCGGTGTGCTTGGGCGCCGTCCCGGCGTACACCGTGGCCAGACCGCAATCGGAGTACGAGGACATCGACGAGTACACGCTGTAGGCCAGGCCCCGCTCCTCGCGGACCTCCTGGAACAGCCGGCTCGACATCCCGCCACCCAGCACCTGGTTGGCGACGTAGTACGCGTACCGGTCGGGATCGTCGTAGTGCAGTCCCCGCCATCCGAACATGAGGTGGACCTGCTCGGTGGGCCGGCGCACGACCACGAGGCGATCGACCTCGGGGGTGGGCGCGACGCGCTCGAGGCCGGCGCCGGGCCCGAGACCCTGCAGGCTCCCGGACACGCCGTCGACCACCTCCTCGTGGCGGAGGTCGCCGGCCGCCACCACCACGACCTCGCTCGGGCGGTAGTGGTCGTGGTGGAACCCGGCGATCTCGTCGCGGCCCAATGACTCGATGGTGTCGGGCACGCCGAGGGTCTCCCGGCCGAGCGGGTGCCCGGGGAAGACGGCCTCCATGAGTTGCATGTGCAGCACGTCGTCGGGGGTGTCCTCGGCCATCAGCAGCTCTTCGAGGATCACCTCGCGCTCGGCATCGATCTCCTGCGGACGGAACGCGGGCCGCTCGACGACGTCGCCGAGCAGCTCGAGGCCGAACGCCAGCTGCGGTGCCGGGAGCCGGGCGTAGTACGCGGTGTGCTCGCGCGACGTGAACGCGTTGATCTCCCCGCCGACGGCATCGACCGCCATCGAGATGCTCCGGGCGCTGCGATCCTCGGTGCCCTTGAAGAGCAGGTGCTCGAGGAAGTGGGACGCGCCGGAGAGGGCGTCGGACTCGTCGCGTGAGCCCACCCCGACGTAGAAGCCGATCGAGACCGACGTGGCCTCGGGCATCCGCTCGGTGACGATGCGGAGGCCGTTGGCCAGCGTCGTGGTCTCGATGGTGGGCTCCGGTCCGACGCGGTACGTCGGCGACGACGAGCCCGGTGCGGGGCCCGTCATGTCCGTCGTCGGTCCGGGTGGGACCGACGATCCGGGTGTGCGGGGATCAACGAACGCGGCCGGATCAGTCGCGACGGCCGCGACCGCGACCGCCACCGCTGCGACCCGGGCCGCTGCGACCACGGCCGCCGCCGGAACCGCTGCGACCGCCGCCGCCACCACCGGTGGCGGTGGTGTCGGGGCCGAGGTCACCGAACTCCTCGCGGACCTCGCTGTCGAAGGAGTCCTCGAAGGACACGTACTCGCGATCGGCGCCGTCGTCGCCGCCTTCGGGGGCATCGTCGGTCTTGGAGCCCCGATCCGACGAACCGCTCGAACTGCTCGAACTGCTCGAACTGCTCGAACTGCTCGAACCGCTCGATCGGGAGGACCCGCCGCCGTCGCCGCCGAGCGGGGTCACCGGCGAGAGCGACACCTTGCCCTGGGGGTCGACGTCCTCGACCTTGACCTCGACCTCCTGGCCGAGGTCGAGCACGTCCTCGACCTTGTCGATGCGCTTGCCTCCACCCATCTTCGAGATGTGGAGGAGGCCGTCGCGGCCCGGGAGGATGTTGACGAAGGCGCCGAACTTGGTGATGTTCACGACGCGGCCCGTGTAGGTCGCGCCGACGTCGGCGGTGGGCGGGTTGAGGATGAGCCGGATCTGGCGCTCGGCCTCGGCGACGGCTCCGCCATCGGTGGAGCCGATGGAGACGACGCCGACCATGCCGTCGTCGTCGACGCTGATGTCTGCGCCCGTCTCCTGCTGGATGGCGTTGATGACCTTGCCCTTGGGCCCGATGACCTCACCGATCTTGTCGATCGGGATCTCGAAGCTGATGATCTTCGGGGCGCTCTCGCCGACCTCGGGGCGGGGCTCGGCGATGGCGCCGGCCATGACCTCGAGGATGGCCAGGCGGGCGTCTCGGGCCTGGTTGAGCGCACCGGCGAGGACGTCGGCGGGGATGCCCTCGATCTTGGTGTCGAGCTGCATCGCGGTGACGAACTCGGACGTGCCGGCGATCTTGAAGTCCATGTCGCCGAACGCGTCCTCGGCGCCGAGGATGTCGGTGAGGGTCGTGTACTTGTCATCCGCGTAGACGAGACCCATGGCGATGCCGGCGACCGGCGCCTTGATGGGCACCCCGGCGTCCATCAGCGACAGCGTGGAGCCACAGACCGACGCCATCGACGTCGAACCGTTGGAGGACATGACGTCGGAGACGGTGCGCAGCGTGTAGGCGAACTCGGCCTTGGTGGGCAGGACGGGCACCAGGGCCCGCTCGGCGAGGGCGCCGTGGCCGATCTCGCGACGCTTCGGGCCGCGCATGAAGCCGGTTTCGCCGGTGGAGTAGGGCGGGAAGTTGTAGTGGTGCATGTAGCGCTTGCGGTCGTGGATGTCGAGGGTGTCGAGCATCTGCTCCATGCGGGGCATGCCGAGCGTGGCGACGTTCAGGACCTGGGTCTCACCGCGCTGGAACAGACCCGATCCGTGCACCTGCGGGAGCACGGCCACCTCGGCCGACAGCGCTCGGAGGTCGGTGGGGCCGCGCCCGTCGATGCGGGCGCCCTCGTTGACGATCCGGTTGCGCACGATCGACTTGGTGAGTGCACGGAACGCGCCCTTGATCTCCTTCTCGACGTTGTCGTTGCCGTCGAACTGCGGGGCGATCTCGGCGATGAGGGTCTCACGGAGCTCGGCCTCGGCTGCGAGGCGCTCGTGCTTGTCGGCAACCTTCTGCACCTCGACGGCGCGGTCGCGACCGGCGGACTCGACGGCCGAGAAGACCTCGGGCGAATAGTCGGTGACGACGGTGTACTCCATCGGCTCGGCGACGCCGTGCTTGTCCTGGAGCTCACGCTGCATCTTGACCGACTCGCGGATCCAGGTCTTCGCCGCCTCGAGCCCACCGGCGATGACCTCTTCGGTCACCTTCGGTGCGCCGGCCTCGAACGCCTCCCACGACGCCTCGGTGCCGCCGGCCTCGACCATCGAGATGGCGACATCGTCGTTGTCGAGCACGCGCCCGGCGACCACCATCTCGAAGGTGGACGTCTCGCCCTCCTCGTAGGTGGGGTACGGGATCCAGGTGCCGTCGGTGCTGAACGCGATGCGCACGGCGCCGATCGGCCCGTCGAACGGGATGCCCGAGAGGCTCAGGGCGGCGGAGGCGCCGTTGATGATCGACACGTCGTGCGGGTTGACCATGTCGGCGGCCAGCACGGTGCCCACGACGTGGACCTCGTTGCGGTAGCCGTCGGGGAAGCACGGGCGCAGCGGACGGTCGGTGAGGCGGCAGGTCAAGATGCCCTGGTCGCTGGTCTTGCCCTCACGACGGAAGAACGAGCCGGGGATCTTGCCCGCGGCGTACATGCGCTCCTCGACGTCGACGGTCAAGGGGAAGAAGTCGGCGCCGTCGCGGGGGCTCTTGGCGCCGGTGGCGGTGACGAGCACGATCGTGTCGCCGATGCGCACGGTGACGGCGCCGTCGGCCTGGCCGGCGAGCTTGCCGGCTTCGAAGGTGAGGGTCTTGTCGGAACCGGTCACGGGACCGGAGACGGTGATGGCTTCAGCCATGGAAGTGCTCCTTTGCGGGTACCGCAGTGCGGACACCCGGTTGGATCCGGAGCGAGGCGACGTCAGTTCCCAGTGGTGAAGGTCACGATCGTGGTCGGTGCCGGAGACCGTGGCACTCACCACTGGCAGCTGACGTTCCGGACCAGGCGTCCAGATCAGGTGGTGGTGTGTGTGTGTGGTGTGGTGATGTTGCGCTCCCACCGGGCCGCCCGGTTCGGGCAGGCGCAGCGGTGAACGGCGAACGGCGACCCGTGGGCCGCCGCTCTGGGTGGGTCGTGCCTAGCGGCGCAGGCCGAGCTTGGCGATGATCGCCCGGTACCGCTCGATGTCGTTCTTCTTGAGGTAGTCGAGCAGCCGCCGGCGACGACCGACGAGCATCAGCAGACCCCGCCGACTGTGATGGTCCTTCTTGTGGGCCTTCAAGTGGGCGGTGAGGTGTTCGATGCGGTCGGTGAGCAGTGCGATCTGGACCTCGGGCGATCCCGTGTCGGAATCGTGCAGCTTGTGCTGATCGATCGTCGACGACTTCGCGGGAAGGTTCGCTGGGAGTCGGTTTGCGCTGGGCATGGTGCTTCGGTGTCTTTCTGGAAGTGGGTGTCGGACCCGGCCGCCTGGCCCGTCCTGGTCCCGTGGGTGCACATGCCCATCGGGGCAGTCGGGACGCAGCCGGCAGCCACGTGTCGTGCACCTCGGAAGCGAGGCGGCACAACAGCCGACAACGGTAGCAGCAGCGCCGCCGACATCGGGAATCGCTGGTACGACGCCGATCGGGTCGGCGTCGGTTCGCCCGGATCGACCGACGCGGCCACCGGGCCCGCGCCCCGCGCCATCGGGTCCGCTCAGGAGATCTCCCAGTGGTACCGCGGCCGGCGGTGGGTCTCACCGCTGGAGGTCCACGACAGGTCCGGGGTGAGGGCCAGGATCGGCGCGTCGTCGGTGTAGAAGATGTCCTCGAGCTCGTCGACCGACCCGGCGCCGGCCGCCGTGATGGCCTGGCGGATGGCGGAGCCCAGGTGGTCCTCGAGCAGCTCGCTCACGATCGCCGGGAGCGTCTCGGGGTCGCTCAGCGGCCACGAGTGCGCCGCCTTCTCGACGGTGATCAGGTGACCGTCGCTGCGCTCGGCCGCCGAGCGCGCCGTGCAGACCGGCACGATGAGATCGCGCTCGCCGTGGATCACGAACGTCGGCACCTCCTGGCGGGCCAGCTCGTCGAGGATGCCCTTGCTCCCGGTGGAGCGCAGGATGGAGATGGCGGGACCGAGCAGGCGCCACGGCGCCACGAGGTGGCCGACCAACGTCGGGGCGATCAACCTCGCCAGCTTCATCGCCTGCCGCGGATCGCGGAGCACCGGGGCGGTCGTCGCCGTATCGACGAACAGGGCCGCACCGAGCGCCCCGAGCAGCAACGGGTTGACCCGGAACACGTTGACCATCAGGTCCCACTGATCGCCGACGATGGCGTCGACGAGCAGGACCGCGATGGCCTGCTCGGGTCGCTGGGCCGCCAGCTGCGCCACGACGCGCCCGCCCATGGAGTGGCCGGCGAGCACCGCCGACCTGATGCCCAGCTCCTCGATCGCCCGTCCCATGAGCTCGGCGTAGTCGCCGAGGTGACCGGCGCCCGAGGGCAGGCCCTGGGTGCTGCCGTGACCGGCCATGTCGATGGCGACCACCTTGAAGCCCTTGCGGACCAGTCGGTGGAGGGTCTGCGCGTAGAGGAACCCTTCGGCCGTGAACCCGTGCACGACGACGAGCGGAACTCCGCGACCGCTCACGGCCAGCCCGATCTGGTGCCCGTCGGCGAGCGTGAACGTGTGCCGGGCCAGGCGCGGCGCCGACATCGGCGTGGGCCCCGACGGCTCGATGGCCGGCCCTCTGATGGGCAGCACCTCGGCCGCGCTCATGTGCCCGACCGGTTGACGCCTCGAAGTGAACCCGCTCCCACCCCCCAAGGGTACCGCTGACGGTCCGTCAGCCCCGACAACCCCCGAACATGCGTAGCTGCACGGTGCTCCGCACCGTGCAGCTACGCATGTTCGGTGGCGGTGGGCGCGAGATCGGTGAGGACGGCGCGGGCCTGGTCGCAGTCGCGCCCCATCTGGACGATGAGGTCGTCGACCGACTCGAAGCGGACCTCGTCGCGGAGGTGCTCCACGAACTCGATCCGAGCCGCTTCGCCGTAGAGGTCGCCGGAGAAGTCGAGCAGGTGCGCCTCGAGCAGCGAGTACGGCTGGTCGTCGTAGAAGGTGGGGCGACGTCCGAGCGAGATGGCACAGCCGATCCGATCGCCGGGCGCGCCGTCCGCGTCGACGCGCCGGTACCACCCCGCGTAGATGCCGTCGCGCGGCAGGCACACGTCGTCGGGGACCTCGATGTTGGCGGTGGGAAAGCCGAGGTCACGGGCCCGACCGTCGCCGCGGCCCACGACGCCGCGGACCTCGTGGGGCCGGCCGAGCAACTCGTTCGCACGGGGCAGATCGCCCTGGGCGAGCAGACGTCGGACGGAGGTCGACGACACCCGATCCGCAGGGTCGGTCGCACGCCGGCCATCGGGCCCGACGAGCTCGAGCGGCGCCACCTCGAACCCGAGCTCGAGCCCCAGTTCGGTGAGGAGCGCGACGTCGCCCTGGCGCCGGTGGCCGAAGTGGAAGTCCTCGCCCACCACGATGACCTTGGCGTTCAGGCACCCCACCAGCTCGTCGTGGACGAAGTCCGTCGCCGGTTCCCTCGATCGCTCCTCGTCGAAGTGGACGACGAGGGTGTAGTCGACACCCGTGGCGGCCAGCAGCTCGAGCTTCTGCTCGAGGTCGGTGAGCAGGAGCGGTGCCGACTCGGGCCGAACGATGCTCGCCGGATGACGATCGAAGGTGACCACCGCGGTGGCCATGCCCCGCTCGGCGGCGAGTCGACGCACCTTGGCGATGACGGCAGCGTGACCACGATGGACGCCGTCGTAGGCCCCGATGGTGACCACCGTGCCGTTGGGAGGTCGCGGGCACGACGCCTGGTCGCGGAGGATCTGCACGGGGCGAGGCTACCGGGGCCGACCGGCCCGCCCCGAAACCGGCGCCGTGGCGGGGCCGGCGACCCTCAGGTCGCCGCCGGCGCCAGGACGACGGCGGGCTTCACGCTCGCCGTGCGGTGCGTCTCGTACACCGCGAGGAGCTCGCCCGACGGGTCGAGCACCGCCCACGGGCCGCGCTCCGCATCGCCGGGCGGTGGGCCGGCGACCGAGGATCGCGCCGGCGGGAGGACCTCCGACGGGATCCCGAGTTCGTTCGCCCCGAGGACCTTGCCGTTGCGCACGGCCGCGAGGATGTCGTCGCGGACGATCACCGCCGGGTAGTCGCGCAACGCCTCACGAGGGGGGAGGACCTCGATGTCGCCGAGCGTTCGGGCCTCGGCGACGAGGAAGGACCCGATGGCGGTCCGGCGCAGGGAGCGCAGGTGCGCGCCGCCTCCGAGCACGGTCCCCAGGTCTGCAGCGAGGGTGCGGATGTAGGTGCCCGACGAGCAGTCGACCTCGACCCGGTACACCCCGGGCTCGCTGGCAACCGGCTCGACCTCGAAGCGGTGCACCGTGACGGGCCGCGGCGCTCGCTCCACCTCCTTGCCGGCACGGGCGAGCTCGTGGAGTCGCTTGCCGTCGACCTTCACCGCCGAGACCATCGGCGGGATCTGCATGATGTCGCCGAGGAACTGCGCGGCGGCGGCGGCCACGTCGTCGTCGCGCACGCCCGACATGTCGTGGGTGGCCGTGACGTCCCCGGAGGCGTCGAGCGTCGACGTCTCGACCCCGAGCACGACCTCACCGACGTAGGTCTTGGGCAGCGCCGTGAGGAAGCGCAGCAGGCGGGTGACCCGGCCGATCCCGAGCACGAGCACGCCGGTGGCATCGGGATCGAGCGTCCCGGAGTGCCCGACCTTCTTGTTGTGGAGGATGCCGCGGGACTTGGCCACGATGTCGTGCGACGTCCAACCGGCGGGCTTGTCGACGACGGCGATGCCGTCGCGGAGCTGGTGCTCGGCGGGGATGCGGGGCTCGATGCGGTTGGCGTCGCGGTCGCGGTCGCCGGCAGCGCTCATCGGTCGGCTCGGTCCCCGTCACCGTCACCGTCGTCGGTGTCGTGCACCTCGTCGGCGTCGTGCACCTCGTCGGCGCCGGTCGTGTCGTCGTCGACGCCACTCGCGTACACGGCGGGATCGACCTCGATCTCGGCGATCGGACCGATGTCGGCGAGGACCGCTTCGATCCGCGCCCCGGACCGAACGGCGGGATCGGGCCGGAAGCGCAGCTCGGGCGTGCGCTTGACCCGCGTCTGACGGCCGATCGCCGCCTGGAGGCGGATCCGGGCGTCGCCGAGCGCAGCCATGGCGTCCTCGTCCCCGTCCGCGCCATCGAGGCAGTCGTAGAAGACGATCGCTCGCCGCAGGTCGGATTCGGTGTCGACGGAGATCACCGTCACCATGTCGAGCCGAGAGTCGTCGATCCGCTCGAGCTCCTCGCCGATGATCTCTCGCAACAGCTCGTTCAGGCGTGCCGTGCGCGGGTAGTCCCGTGCCGTGGTGCGCTTGGGTCCGCGTCGTCGTGCTGGCATCAGGTCCTCAGTCGATCTCGAGCCAGGTGCGTTCGGTGGCGAGCACGTCGAGCTCGGGGAACGACCAGACGAAGCGGTCCACCTGGTCGATCACCTCGGTGGTGTGGCGTGCGGTCGACGAGATGGCGGTGAAGCCCAACTGGGCCCGCTGCCACTCGTCCTGGTGCGCCGTCTCCGCGGCGGCGACCTGGAAGCGACGCCGGGATCCGTCGAGCACGGTCTTGACGATCGATCGCTTGTCCTTCAGCGAATGGGCGTCGGGCAGGCGCAGATCGACGATGAGCGTGAGCACGTGCGGAGCCACCGTCGATGGAGCGTACTCGTTCGGTCCGGCCTCACGGACCGCTCCACGACGGGGAAGGCCCACCGTCCCGGTCGCCGATGTGGTCCGGGGAATACCCGACCTGTCCAGTCGGGTTTATGCTGTCACCGTGACCACCACCGTTCGCATCCCCGCTCCCCCGGCCATCGACCCACGGGGTCCGCGCTTCAACCAGGCCATCCTCGCCTCGGCCCTTCTGGCCGGGTTCGTGGCGCAGGTGTGGGTCGTCGTACCGATCTTCGCGGTCGTCCTCTTCCTCGGGGCGGCCTTCGGCGCCCGGTACGGTCCGTTCCTCCGCCTCTTCGCCGACGTCATCAAGCCGCGCCTGGCCCCACCGACCGAGTGGGAGGACCCGCGTCCGCCGCGGTTCGCCGCAACCGTCGGTGTCGTGTTCCTCACCGCCGCCACGGTGGCCTTCCTGGCCGGCGCCACCACGTTGGGTTGGACGCTGAGCCTGATCGTCGCCGCCCTCGCCGCCCTCTCGGTGGCGACCGGCATCTGCGTCGGCTGCGAGCTGTACCTCGTCATCGCCCGGCGACGCGGCGCCGCGCGCTCCGCCGACACGACGGGGGCCTGAGCGGTGGTCGAACGTCTCGTCGTCGTCCTCGCGCTCGTGGCGGTCGCGGCCCTCGTCGCCGCCGCGTACCGGTGCCGACGTCGCGACGACGAGCGCCTCGGCGCGCTCGATGCCCCCAACGGCGAGGCTCGGTGGCCGCACCTGCCGAACGACCTCCGGTCGGCGACCGGACCCACCTGGGTGATCTTCACCACCCCGCTGTGCGCCAGCTGCGAGGGTGTCCGGGCCGCACTCGTCGCCCACGATCCGGACAGCCACGTCGTCACGGTGGACGCAACGGTGCACCCCGAGCTGTCGGACCGCTACGGCGTGCGCCGAGCGCCCACCACGGTCCTCGCCGATCCGACCGGACGCATCACCGAACGGCTCGTCGGCCCCGAGGCGGTTCTCGACCACCTCCGCGACGCCGATCGGACCGACGCGCTCACCTGATCGGGGCGGCGATCACCTGCCGTCGACATCGTCGTCGATGGTGATCCCGAGCGCGGCGTAGAGCGAGATGGCCAGGTCCACGATCTGGGACGAATCGATGCCGACCCCTCGGAGGGACCCGGCGCCCTTGATGCCGTCGAGCGTGGAGCCGTGGAGCCGGGCACCGGTGAGGTCGACCTTCGAGCACTCGACGTCGGTGAGGTCGCAGGTCTCCAGGCGGGCGCCGGCCAGCTGCGCGGCGTAGAGGTCGGCGCGCCGCATCGAGCAGCCCTCGAACGCCACGCGCTCGCCCACCGCCATCCGGAGGCTCGCGTCGTCGAGCTTGCAGTCGACGAACCGGACGTCGCGGAGCCGGGATCGGGTGAGACCCAACCCCGACAGCCGACATCCCCGGAGCTCGACCCGGGTGAGCTGGGCCTCGTCGAGCAGCGCCCCGGAGAGCTCGCACTCCTCCAGGACGACGTCGACCATCCGGATCCGGTCGAGCCGGGCGCCGGTGAGGCGCACACCCGAGAGCCGGGATTCGGCGATCTCGACATCGTCGGCCTCGATCGCGTCGATGTCACCGCTGACGCCCACGCCGACCCACTCGACGTCGTGGTCGAGCACTGGGTCGGCCAACGCCTCCAGGTGGGCCGGGAGGCGAGGCGGGCGAACGTCGATCACACCCGCGGGATCTCCCGCTCGTCGAAGGTCTCGATGATGTCGCCGGGGCGCAGATCCTGGAAGTCGGTGAGACCGATGCCGCACTCGTAGCCGGCGCGCACCTCGGTCACGTCCTCCTTGAAGCGCCGCAGCGAGCTGACCGCGCCCTTCCAGATGATCGTTCCCTCTCGGATGAAGCGCACCTTGGACCCGCGGGTGATGACGCCGTTCTGCACCAGGCAGCCGGCGATGGCACCGATCTTGGGGACCTTGAAGATCTCGCGGACCTCGGCGTCACCGGTGACGACCTCTTCGTACTCCGGCGCCAGCATGCCGAGCATGGCGTTCTGGATGTCGTCGAGGATGGCGTAGATGACCTCGTAGGTGCGGATCTCGACACCTTCCTGGTCGGCCAGGTCCCGGGCGGCACGATCAGGTCGGACGTTGAACCCGATGATCGTGGCATCCGAGGTGGCTGCCAGCTGGATGTCGTTCTGGGTGATGCCACCGACGCCCCGGTGGACGAACGCCAACTTGACGTCGGGCCGTTCGAGCTTCTTGAGGCTCTCGGTGAGCGCCTCGAGCGAACCGGTGACATCGGCCTTGACGATCAGGTTGAGGGTGGCGGTCTCGCCGGACTGGATCTGGCTGAAGATGTCCTCGAGGCGGGCGCCGCCCGACATGGCGTGCGCCTCCCGACCGAGGGTGGCCAGGCGCTTCCAGTGCTCACGGGTCGAGGCGACCTTGGACGCGGTCTTCTCGTCGGTGGCCACCACGAAGCGGTCGCCGGCGGTGGCGGGCTCGGACAGACCGAGCACCTCGACCGGCATCGACGGGCCGACCTCCTTGACCTGTTCGCCCTTGTCGTTGATGAGTGCCCGGACCCGGCCCCACGCCGCCCCGGCCACGACCGGATCGCCGACCTTGAGCGTGCCGCTGAGCACGAGCATGTCGGCAACCGGTCCACGCCCGATGTCGAGCTGGGACTCCACGACGATGCCGCGGGCGCGGCCGTCGGGATCGGCGCGGAGATCTTCGAGCTCGGCGAGCACGACGAGGTTCTCGAGGAGATCGTCGATGCCCAGGTTCTGGAGCGCCGAGACCTCGACCATGACGGTGTCGCCGCCCCATGCCTCGGGGATGAGACCGTGCTCGCTCAGACCCTGCATGACCCGGTTGGGGTCGGCGCCCTCGCGGTCGATCTTGTTGATCGCCACGATGATCGGGACCTCGGCCGCCTTGGCGTGCGCGATGGCCTCGACCGTCTGCGGCATCACCCCGTCGTCGGCCGCGACCACGAGCACCACGATGTCGGTGGCCTCGGCGCCGCGGGCGCGCATGGCGGTGAACGCCTCGTGGCCGGGGGTGTCGATGAACGTGATGGGCCGGCCCTCGTGGACGACCTGGTAAGCGCCGATGTGCTGCGTGATGCCGCCCGCCTCGCCTCCCTGGACGTTGGCCTTGCGGATCTGGTCGAGGAGCTTGGTCTTGCCGTGGTCGACGTGACCCATCACCGTGATGATGGGCGCGCGGGTCGGCCACGACTCGTAGATGGCGTCGTCGACATCGTCCACGTCGACATCGAGCAGCTTGAGCAGCTCGACCTCTTGCTCCTCGCCCGGGTTGACGAGACGGATCTCGGCACCGATCTCGGCCGAGAACAGCTCGATCATGTCGTCACCCAGCGACTGGGTGGCGGTGACCATCTCGCCCTGTTGCATCAGGAACCGGACGACGTCGGCCGCCGTGCGGTTGAGCTTGGGCCCCAGCTCCTGAGGGGTCGACGCACGCTCGATCACGATGGTGCCGTCGGGCACCGCCGCGTCCTGCGGGGTGTACGCCGGCATGTCGATGGGCTGGAGCTCGTCGCGGTTGCGACGACGACGTCCCTTGCGTCGGGGAGGCCTGCGCTGCTGGCCGCCACCCGGGCGACCGCCGCCGGGGCCACCACGACCGGGACCGCCACCAGGGCCGCCACCGGGACCGCCGCCGGGACGTCCGGCGCCCGACGGGCGCGGACCTGCGCCGGCACCCGCACCGGCGCCGACTCCGGCCGGACGACCGGCACCGGCTCGGTTGGGACCACCTGGTCGGACGGTGCCACCAGGTCCGCCCGGAGGCGGCCGGCGCACGCCCGGGGGCGGCGGGATCAACTTGCCGGTCGACGACATCGGCGGCTTCGGTGGCGGCGGCACGGGCTTGCCCGTGCGCGAGAGCGGCGAGGTCGTGGGGGCCGGCGCCGGCGCGCCGGGGCGAGGCGCTGCGGGTCGAGCCGGCGCCGCCGCCGACGCCGCGGGTGCGACGGGGCGAGCAGCAGGGGTCGGGGCGGGGGCGGGAGCCTCCTCGCGACGCGGCGGTGGATGCTGGCTGCCGCTCGACGTGAACACGCGCTTGGGCGCGGTCGGGACGTCGTCGACCACGGAGGTCGGTTCGTCGACCGGCTGGGCCGGCGCGGACGGTTCGGCGTCAGCGGGCGCGACGGAGGTCGGCTCGTCGGCGACGGTCTCGGATTCGGCCTCGGCCTCGGCCGGTTCCGGCTCGGACGGCTGGCCCGATTCGGCGACGACCGCCTCGTCGGCGGTCCCGGCCGCAGCGGGTGCGGCGGGCTCGGGAACGACCTCGACCTCGCGGGTCGCGTCCTCGCTCGCGGGTTCGACCGCAGGCTTCACCTCGGCGGGTGCGACCGCCGCGGCCTTCTTGGCGGTCTTCTTCGCAGCCTTCTTGGCGGGAGCCTTCTTGGGCTCCTCGGGCTGCACCTCGCGCACGAGACCCTCGCGCTCGGCCTTGCGCCGGACTCGGTCGGCTTGCGGCTCGACGACACTCGACGAGTGGCTCTTGACGCCGATGCCCAGCGAATCGCAGAGATCGAGGCACTCCTTGTTGGTCAGGCCCAGCTCTCGTGCGAGCTCGTACACCCGGATATTTGCAGCCAACGGCTTGAAGCCCCTTCTCATCAACGATTTTCAGAATTGCGTGTGATCGCGGTACCTCGTGGACGCCGGACCCGTCGATGGATCCGTTCGGAACCACCACGAGCGAGCATCTGGGCAACAGGCGCGATCGGCCCTCACCCGTCTTGCAGCCCTCCATCCTCGCGCGACCGAGCCGATTGCACGAAGTGGCGGAGTTGTCAGGCCGGTGCGACGTCCTCGGCCGGCGCCGGTGCGGCCCCGTCGCCCGGTGCCGTGTCGGCACCTTCGGTCGGGGTCGGTTGGTCGCCGGCGTCGGGGTCGGACCCATCGGACGTGGCTTCCACACTACCGGCAGCACCGGCCTCGGCCACCGCTGCGGCGGGCGGTGCCTCGGCTGGCGCGCCGTCGCGTCGCGCCTGCTCCTCGGCGGCCTTGGTCCAGTCCTCGATCGACATGGCGTCGCCGCCTTCGGCCGGTTGCCAGAGCTGCTCGCCGGTGGCCGGATCGGTGATCCACTCACCCTCGGCCCAGTCCTGGGTGGCGTAGGCCTCTTCCTCGGCGAGCTGGGTCTCGCTCTTGATGTTCACCTGCCAGCCCGTCAGGCGGGCGGCGAGGCGGGCGTTCTGGCCCTCCTTGCCGATGGCCAGCGACAGCTGGTAGTCGGGGACGATGACCTCGGCGGCGCCGTAGTCCTCGTCGAGGCGCACCTCCTTGACCTTGGCGGGCGACAGCGCCTTGGCGACGAAGTCGGGGGAATCCTCCGAGAACGGGACGATGTCGATCTTCTCGCCTCGGAGCTCGTTCACGACCATGCGCACCCGGGCACCCCGGGCGCCGACGCAGGCGCCGACCGGATCGACGTTGGGATCGTTCGACCACACGGCGATCTTGGTGCGGTGGCCGGGCTCGCGGGCGCAGGCGCGGATCTCCACCACACCGTCGGCGATCTCGGGCACCTCGAGCTCGAACAGCCGCTTGATCAGCCCCGGGTGGGTACGACTGACGACGATCTGTGGCCCCTTGGCCGTCTTGCGGACCTCCACGATGTACGCCTTGACCCGCGAGTTGGGCTCGGGCCGCTCGTAGGGGACCTTCTCGGCCTGCGGGAGCAGGGCTTCGACCTTGCCCAGGTCGAGGAGGGTGTAGCGGCTGTCGCTCTGCTGGATGATCCC
>JBBSTY010000101.1:0-16026 GCA_038235385.1 Acidimicrobiales bacterium
AACCCGCGGTACTTCGACCCCAACAACATCGTCGATCTGGCCATCGAAGGTGGGTGCAACGCCGTTGCCACCACCTACGGTGCGCTCGGGCTGGTGTCGCGCCGCTACGCCCACAGGATCCCGATGATCATGAAGCTCAACCACAACGAGATGCTCACGTACCCGAACGAGTACGACCAGATCATGTACGGCTCGGTGAGCGATGCGTACAACCTCGGCGCCGCTGGCGTCGGCGCCACGATCTACTTCGGGTCGTCGGAATCGCACCGCCAGATCATGGAGGTGAGCGAGGCGTTCGCCGAGGCGCACGAGCTCGGCATGTTCACGGTCCTGTGGTGCTACCTGCGCAACAGCTCCTTCAAGGTCGACGGCGTGGACTACAGCGCGTCCGCCGACCTGACCGGCCAGGCCAACCACATGGGCGTCACCATCGAGGCCGACATCATCAAGCAGAAGCTGCCCACCAACAACGGCGGCTACAACGCGTTGAACTACGGCAAGACCAGCCCGCTCGTCTACGGCGAGCTCGTCGCCGACAACCCCATCGACTTCTGCCGGTGGCAGGTGGCGAACTGCTACATGGGCAACATCGGGCTCATCAACAGCGGTGGCGAGTCCAAGGGTGAGAGCGACCTCGCCGATGCGGTGCGCACCGCCGTGATCAACAAGCGCGCCGGCGGCACCGGGCTGATCTCGGGTCGCAAGGCGTTCCAGAAGCCGGCCGCCGAGGGCATCGAGCTGCTCAACGCGATCCAGGACGTCTACGCCGACGACTCGATCACGGTCGCCTGATCTCGTCCCACCGACCTGATCGGGTCTCCTGATCGGGTCGAGCTGCTCGAGTCGGGCCGTGCGGGTCGAGCCGACCACCACCATCACCATCACCCGTGTCCCGGCCGCCGGATGTCCGGCGGCCGGGTCGCGCCCGGCGGGGACGAGGGCGCGCCGAGGATCGTGGCGACCGGTCGACGATGTCGGCGGGCCGATCGGCGTGCGGGGGTCGTCGCCAGGGTGCTCGTGTGGGTGACCGAACGGCGACGAAGGGTGAGCAGCGGCAGACGGTGCCGCGGTTAGGGTGGGGAACGGCCCGTCGAGGTCGAACGTCGATGAGGAAACGAGGGGGTTTCCGTGTCCGACACCGTGGAGCGCACGCAATCTCGAGCACCGCAGGAGCTCGATCGGGTGATCATCCGCTTCGCCGGCGATTCCGGTGACGGGATGCAACTCACCGGCGATCGCTTCACGAGCTCGAGCGCGTTGCTGGGCAACGATCTGGTGACGTTGCCCGAGTACCCCGCCGAGATCCGCGCACCGGCAGGCACGGTCGCCGGCGTCTCGAGCTTCCAGGTGCACATCTCCGACCACGACATCACGACGCCCGGGGATGCCCCGAACGTGCTCGTGGCGATGAACCCGGCCGCGCTGAAGAGCGAACTGTCGAAGCTCGAGGTCGGCGGGACCCTGATCGTCAACATCGACACGTTCGACGAGCGCAGCATCGCCAAGGCGGGGTACCAGGCCAACCCGCTCGAGGACGGAACGGTCAAGGGGTTCTCCGTCTACGAGGTGCCGATGACGAGCATCACCAAGCAGGCGTGCGAACCGCTCGGCATCAAGCAGCGCGATGCGGATCGTTCCAAGAACTTCTTCGCGCTGGGCCTGATCTCGTGGATGTACACGCGTCCCGAGAAACCGACGATCGACTGGATCAACGCCAAGTTCGCGTCACGGACACAGGTCCGCGACGCGAACCTCGCGGCGTTCCGTGCCGGTCATGCGTTCGGCGAGACCGCCGAGCTGTTCGACCACCCGTATTCGGTGGCCCCGTCGAGCCAACCGCCGGGCGACTACACCAACATCAGCGGCAACACCGCGATGGCCTGGGGACTGATCGCGGCCTCCCAGCTCTCGGGTCTGCCGCTGTTCTTGGGCTCGTACCCGATCACCCCCGCATCCGACATCCTCCACGAGCTGTCCAAGCACAAGAACTTCGGTGTCCGCACGTTGCAGGCCGAGGACGAGATCGCCGGAATCGGCTCGGCCCTGGGCGCCGCCTACGGCGGTCATCTCGGCTGCACCACGACCAGTGGGCCGGGGGTCGCCCTCAAGGCCGAGACGATCGGCCTGGCCATCAGCCTGGAGCTCCCGCTGGTGATCATCGACATCCAGCGAGGCGGTCCGTCCACCGGACTGCCCACCAAGACCGAGCAGGCCGATCTGCTGATGGCCATGTACGGCCACCACGGCGAATCGCCCCTGCCGATCATCGCGTCGTACAGCCCGGCGCACTGCTTCGAGGTGGCCATCGAAGCCGCTCGCATGGCGCTCACGTATCGGACGCCGGTGATCGTGCTGTCCGACGGGTACCTGGCCAACGGTGCCGAGCCGTGGCGCATCCCCGATGTCGCGTCGCTTCCCCGGATCGACGTCGAGTTCGCCACCGGGTTCAACCACACCGACGACGACAGCAACCCCGAGTTCTGGCCCTACCTGCGCGATCCCGAGACCCTCGTCCGGCCGTTGGCCCTGCCCGGGACGCCGGACCTGATGCACCGGATCGGTGGCATCGAGAAGCAGGACGGGAGCGGGAACATCTCCTATGACCCCGAGAACCACGGGCACATGGTGCAGGTGCGGGCCGACAAGATCGCCGGCATCGCTCGGGACATCCCGCCCATGGAGCTGCGCGGCGACGTCGCAGACGCAGACATCCTGGTCATCGGCTGGGGTTCGACCTGGGGGGCGATCAGCGGAGCGGTCGACCGATGTCGCACCAGTGGTCGCAAGGTCGCCCAGGCGCACCTGGTCCACCTGAACCCCTTCCCGTCCGATCTGGGCGAGATCCTCCACCGGTACCCCCGGGTGCTCGTGCCCGAGATGAACCTCGGCCAGCTGTCACGCCTGCTGCGCGCCGAGTACCTGGTCGATGCCCGATCGGTTTCGAAGGTGAAGGGAACGCCCTTCACCGCCGGTGAGCTCGAACGCGCGATCCTGGAGCTGCTCGATGACTGATGTCGCGGTGCCCATCACCACCCGGAAGGATTGGTCGAGCGATCAGGAGGTGCGCTGGTGCCCCGGCTGCGGGGACTACTCGATCCTCGCCGCCGTGCAGTTCCTGATGCCCGAGCTCGGCGTCCGCCGGGAGAACACGGTGTTCGTGTCCGGAATCGGCTGCGCGGCACGGTTCCCGTACTACATGGACACCTACGGGATGCACACCATCCACGGTCGGGCTCCGGCGATCGCCACAGGCCTCGCCATCGCCCGCCCGGACCTCGACGTCTGGGTGATCGGCGGCGACGGCGACATGTTGTCGATCGGCGGCAACCACCTCATCCACGCGCTGCGACGTAACGTGAACATCACCATCTTGATGTTCAACAACCAGATCTACGGCCTCACCAAGGGCCAGTACTCGCCCACCTCCGAAGCGGGCAAGGTCACCAAGTCGACCCCGTTCGGATCGATCGAGACGCCGTTCAACCCGATCAGCCTGGCGCTCGGTGCCGAGGCCACCTTCGTCGCCCGCACCCACGACATGGACCGCAAGCACATGATGGAGGTGTTCCGTCGTGCGCACGATCACAACGGTGCGGCGTTCGTGGAGATCTACCAGAACTGCAACGTGTTCAACGACGGCGCCTTCGCGACGTTGACCGGCAAGGCCGTGCGCGAGGACATGCTGATCTCGCTGGTGCACGGCGAACCGATCCGCTTCGGCGCCGACCACGAGAAGGGCGTCATCCTCGACACCGATGGCCGTCTCCAGACCGTCCTGGTGGACGACGTCGGCGCCGACCGCATCCTCGTGCACGACGAGGCCAACGATCGTGGACTCGGCTTCATGCTCAGCCGCCTGTCGCGAGGGCCGCAGGACCCCACACCCGTGGGGGTGTTCCGGGCGGTCGACGAACGCGAGCACCCCGAGCACCCCGAGTACGGCGCGGCGATCACCGCGCAGGTCGAGGCGGCCCGGGAGCGCAACGGCCCCGGTGATCTCGCCGACCTGCTCCACAGCGGCGCGGTGTGGCACGTCGACTGACGAGCCCGCCGTCCCGATCCACGGTCGGGGTCGCCGGTTGTGGCGCCCTCGCCCTCGCCCTCGCCCGGGTTCGGGTCGGGTCGGGTCGGGTCGTGGATCCGACGTCAGTCCGTGAGCGAGCGGAACACCACGCCCGTGCGGGGCTTGGGGTGGAAGAAGGTCGTCTTCGGTGGCATGCGCTCGCCGCCGCGTGCGATCGCGGTGATCTGACCAACGGTGGCCGGGCGCAGCAGCACGCCGGCCTGGGCGTCGCCGCGCTGCACGGCACGGAGCACGTTGTCGACCCCGTGCTGGAAGACGAGGTCGTGCTCGGGGAGGTCGGCCAGCGCGGCATCGAGGCGAACCGTGTCGAGGTCGCGCAGCTCGGCGGTGGCCTCGGGCCGGGGCGTGAGGATCGACGTCCGGTGCGGTTCGACGAGCGCGAGGAAGCCCTGGCGGATCATGGCGGACAGCATCGCCGGGTCGACCGGACCGCTGGGGGTGACGACGAAGACCTCGGCGAGCGCGGCGGCCAGGTCGAAGCCGTCGGGCAGACCGGAGATGAGCCGGTGGATGGGCAGCACGGTGAGCTGCTCGGGTGCCAGTTCGACCACGTAGGTGAGCACCGAGTCGGCGGGGCCGCCCGGCGCGCCGCCGGCCGCCTCGCGCCGCTCGTCGCGATAGGCGAGCGAGGTCTCGAAGCGGTGGTGGCCGTCTGCGATCACCACCGGCTCGGCGTTGACCATGGCACTGATCTCCGCCATGCGGTCGGGGTCGTCGACGATCCAGAGCGAGTGCACGGTGCCGTCGGCATCGGACCACGATGCGATCGGGTCCTCCGGCGACTCGAGCAGCGCGGTGAGCCCGGCCGCCGGTGACAGCGCCCAGACCGCCGACAGGTTGGCCGATGTGGCACGCAGGAGGTTGAGCCGGTCGCTCTTGGCCTTGGGCGTCGTGTGCTCGTGGGGGAGGATGCCACCCTCGCCGGGCCGGCTGAGCTCGAGAGCACCGAACACACCGGTGGTGTGCCGGGCGTGCCCGCTCTCGTCGACCGTGTCCATGCGGTACACGTAGAACGAGGGCTCATCGGTGACGAGCACCCCCTCGTCCTGCCACGCCTGGAACGCGACGGCGGCGTCGCGGTACGGGTCCGATCCGCCCTCGGGGAGGTCGATGCGTACGACGTTGTGCGGGTCGTTCGCCGCGAGGTGGGCCCGCTGCTCGGCGTCGATGACGTCGTAGGGCGGCGCGGTCACGAGGGCGGGGTCGAGACGATCGAGGTCGTAGCGGATCCCGGGGAACGGTTCGAAGCTCGGCACCCTCTGTTTGTAGCAGACCGCCCAACGGTGGCTTCACCTGCCTCGCTGCCGGCGCACGGGCCGAGCGCTCGCAGCGTGCTGGCGCGAGCTCGCCCGAGGTCACCTCGGCTGGCTCCGCACGCGTGCAAGGATGCGCCATGGCCTGGGTCCTCGATCTCGACGGCGTGGTGTGGCTGGGCGACCATCCGGTGCCGGGCGCCGCCGACGCCGTGGCCGAACTGCGTCGCCGGGGCGAGGCGGTGGCCTTCGTCACCAACAACTCGGCGGTGCCGCGATCCGCCGTCGAGGCCAAGCT
The DNA here is from genome assembly GCA_038235385.1 of Acidimicrobiales bacterium. Classification (GTDB taxonomy): domain Bacteria; phylum Actinomycetota; class Acidimicrobiia; order Acidimicrobiales; family Acidimicrobilacustridaceae; genus JBBSTY01. Next base: position 5,636 of record JBBSTY010000101.1, read on the forward strand.
CGCCGCCTTCGGCATCGACCCGCAGGGTGGGGTGGTGACATCGGCCATGGCTGCTGCCGTGTTGGTGGAGCCGGGGATGACGGCGTTGGTGTGCGGCGGGCCGGGAATCGTGGAGGAGCTCGAGGGCCGTGGTGTCGAGGTCGTCCGCGACGGCCCGGCCGACGTGGTCGTGGTGGGCTTCCACCGTGATTTCGACTACGAGCGCCTGCGGGTGGCAGCGACCGCGGTGCGCCGGGGAGCCCGCCTGATCGCCACGAACGACGACGCCACCTATCCGACCCCGGATGGACCGATTCCCGGCGGGGGAGCCATCGTCGCCGCGGTGGCCACCGCGGCAGGCGTCGACCCGGTCGTCGCCGGGAAGCCCCATGCCCCCATGGTCGATCTCGTCCGGGCCCGGGTCGGACCCGTCGGCATCGGCGTGGGCGACCGCCCCGACACCGATGGCCGGTTCGCCCGGGCGCTCGGCTACCGGTGGGCGCTGGTGCTGTCGGGGGTGACCCAGGAGGCGGACCTGCCGGTGGACCCGCCGCCCGATCTGATCGCGGCGGATCTGGCGGCGTTGGTCGCGGCGACCGACCCCGATGTGCCCGATGCGGCGATCGGGTCGGGCCGCTGACGTCGGGGCCCGACATGGTCGCCGAGCTGATCAGCTCGTCGGCAGGCTCGAGGTCGAGACGGTGGTCGTCGACCCGAGCGGCTCGCCCATGATCGAGGCCAACCACCGCAGCACCTGATCCCACCACGCCTTGGTGGACTGCAGCACCTGGAAGTGGTCGGCGCCGTCGAGCTCGATGATCTGGGTGGCGTCGCCGGCGGCGCTCGACGCGGCGGCGTACCGCTCGCTCTGGTCGATCGGCACCCGATCGTCGGCCGACCCGTGGAGGATGAGCTGGGGGACACCGATGGGGACGAGCTCCATCGGCGATGCCAGCGCGTAGCGAGTCGGTGCCTGATCAGGTGTGGCGGCCAGGAAGTCCTCGATCGCCCGTCGCAGCTCGACACCGCCGCCCGGCTCGGTGCTGTGCGCCGACGCGACCAGGTCGACCACGCCCGCCAGGCTCACCACGGCCTTCGGGACGACGACAGGCGCCGCGCCCGGCGCATCGGGGCCTGCGTGCGGTCGGGCTCCGGCCCAGATGGCGAGCTGGCCGCCTGCCGAGTGTCCGATGACCGCGACCCGATCGAGATCGAGGTTCCGCGACGGTGCCAACGTCGCGAGGTGATCGATGCCGGCGGCGACGTCGTCGACGGTGCCCGGCCACCCGCCGCCGACCTCACCGAAGCGCCGGTAGTCGATGTTCCACACGGCGTACCCGGCCCTGACGAGATCACGAGCCAGATCCTCCATGGCGGTCCGGGTGAAGCCCAGACGCCAGTACCCGCCGTGGATCAGCACCACGACCGGTCGAGGACCGTCGACCAGGGGCCGGGAGAGATCCCCCACCTGCATGGGCTCGGGGCCGTAGGCAACCTCCTCGACCTCGAACGCGATGTTGTTGGTCGCCCCCTGGTCGGCGCACGACGTGGCCAGGCCGAGGTTGGCGAGCGCGACGGCAGACGCACCGAGGACGCCGGTGCGCAGGAGGTCGCGCCGGGTCCAACCTGGGTCGCGCATCGCACCGACGCTACTGAACCACGGTCCTGGTGCGACGTCAGGGTTCGATCGGGTGTTCGGGGCGAGCCCGGCGTCGGGCGGTCGATCGATGGATCAGCGCCGTCGTCGGGCCAGTAGGGTTGATCCATGACCCAACGGGACCTGCTCAGCCGCTCGCTCGACGCCGGCAAGGACGCCACGCAGAAGACGCAGGAGGCGATCGAATCGCTGGTGCGCGAGCTGGCCCGCAACGTCGAGGAACAGGCCAACCAGGTGCACGACCTGGTCCAGGAGCTCGTCGAGCTCGGACGGTCGAGGTCCGAGAAGGTCGTCGGCACCGTCGATCGGGAGCTGCGCGATCAGCTGGCGTCGATCACCTCGTCGTCGAAGTCCAACCTCGCTCGCCTGGAGGAGCTCACCGGCCTCCGCCTGGGATCGGTGAGCGACGAGCGCTCGGGCACGAAGAAGGCGGTGGCGAAGAAGGCGTCGGGCACGAAGAAGGCGGCAGTGAAGAAGGCGTCGGGCACGAAGAAGGCGGCAGTGAAGAAGGCGTCGGGCACGAAGAAGGCGGCAGTGAAGAAGGCGTCGGGCACGAAGAAGGCGGTGGCGAAGAAGCGGCCGGCGAAGAAGGCGCCAGCGAAGAAGGCGGCAGCGAAGAAGGCCACCGCAGCGAGGGCGGCCACATCCGTCGCCGGGCGCTGAGCCGGTCGGGCAGGAGCGGATCATCACCGCGCCCCGCCGTCGCCTCGATGCCGAGCTGGTCCGGCGAGGCCTCGCCGACGATCTCGACGCCGCACGCGCGCTCGTGACCCGGGGCGAGGTCCTGGCGTCGGGCGCGGTCGCCGAGAACCCCGCCCGACTCGTCGGCGCAGGTGAGCCGGTCGTCGTCGTGGCCGCGCCGGCGCGCTTCGTCGGGCGAGGTGGCGAGAAGCTCGACGCCGCCGTCGAACGGTTCGGCGTCCCGGTCGCTGGTCGTCGGGTCGTCGACGCCGGCGCATCGACCGGAGGGTTCACCGATTGCGTGCTGCAGCGAGGCGCCGCGTGGGTCGTGGCGATCGACGTCGGCTACGGCCAGATGCACGAGCGCGTGGCCGGTGACGGCCGCGTGGAGGTTTTCGATCGAACCAACGTGCGTGGGCTGACCGCCGATCAGATCGGCGGACCCGCCGATCTGGTGGTGGCGGATCTCTCGTTCATCTCGCTCCGGACGGTGCTGGCGTCGCTGATCGGCCTCGCTCGTCCCGGTGCCGACCTGGTGGTGCTGGTGAAGCCCCAGTTCGAAGCCGATCGAGACGAGGCCTCCCGTGGGCGTGGGGTGATCGCCGACCCCGATGTCTGGACCCGGGCGCTCGACGATGTGGTTGCCGCGTTCGCCGAGCGTGGAGCGACCATCATGGGCGTGATGCCATCACCCATCACCGGCGGTCGCGGCAACGTCGAGTTCCTGCTCCACGCGGTCGCGCCGTCGCCGACCTCGGCGGGCGAGCAGTTCATCGAGCCTCGCAACCTCGCGTCGATGATCGCCGCGGCGGTCGCCACCGCCGACGACCGCACCTCGGTGGTGCCCTGATGGCCCAGGTCGCGTTGGTCGTCCACAACGACCGGACCTCCGCGGCCGAGCTCGCTCGCGACACGGCCGCGTGGCTGGCCGATCACGGCCACGCCGTGCGCCTGCCGCCCGCCGATGCCGAGGTCGTCGGGCTCTCGGAGCTCGGCGCCGGAGGGACCGCGCTCACCGATGGCTGCGATGTCGCCGTCAGCCTGGGTGGCGACGGCACCATGTTGCGAACCGTGGACCTGGTGTCCTCGGCGGGCATCCCGGTGATCGGCGTCAACCTCGGCCAACTGGGCTACCTGACCGAGGTCGATCCCGAGCAGTTGCGCGATGCGCTCACGCAGTTCTTCGCCGGCGAGTACCAGATCGAGGAGCGCATGCTCCTGTCGGTGCACGTCGAGGCACCAGCGGGCGGCGTGACCGTGACCGATGCCTTCGCGTTGAACGAGGCGGTGATGGAGAAGACCGAGAGCGGTCACACCGTGCGGCTCGACGTCACCATCAACGACCACTTCTTCACGCCGTACGCCACCGACGGGCTCATCGTCGCCACGCCGACCGGATCCACCGCCTACGCCTTCTCGGCGCGGGGTCCGATCGTGGCCCCGACGCACCGGGCGATCCTGTTGACCCCCGTCTCGCCGCACATGCTCTTCGACCGCACGCTGGTGCTGGAGCCCACGACCGAGGTGCGCATCACCGTCGCAGGTCACCGACCCGCGGACCTGTCGGTCGACGGGAGGCTGCTGGGGCAGCTGCAGCGGGGCGATGCCATCGTCTTCACCGCCGCACCCCACCGGGCTCGCATCGTGATCTTCTCGCCACGCGACTTCCACCAGATCCTCAAGTCGAAGTTCGGGTTGAACGACCGATGAGCGCCCGAGCCCCGTCGACGCCCGCCGTCGTTGTCACTGGTCTCGGACACACTGGTGCCATGGTCATCGAGTCGGGCGATCCGGTCGGCGTGGTCGCGACCAGACGATGCTGATCGAGCTCGTCGTCACCGACCTCGGCGTCATCGAGCACCTCGCGCTCGTGGTGGGCCCGGGCATGACCGCCGTCACCGGCGAGACCGGCGCCGGCAAGACGCTCATCGTCGAGGCGATCGCTCTCCTGATGGGCGGACGAGCCGACCCGGCCATGGTGCGGTCGGGCGCCACCGAGGCGGTCGTCGAAGGACGGTTCGCCGTCGGTGACGACGAGGTGATCCTCCGGCGCGTGGTCCCGGTCGAGGGCCGATCACGGGCCTACGTCGACAACCGACTCGCGAGCGCGAGCGGACTCGCCGAGTTCGGGTCCACGCTCGTCGACCTCCACGGCCAGCACGACCACCAGTCGCTGCTGGCGCCCGCGATCCAACGGCGGGCGTTGGATCGGTTCGGATCCATCGACCTCGAACCGTGCCACCTCGCCCGCAAGCAGCTGGCGGCGATCGACGATCGCCTCCGAACGCTCGGTGGCGACGAACGCGAGCGGGCACGCGAGATCGACCTGCTGCGCTTCCAGGTCCGCGAGCTCGACGATGCATCGGTGTCGGACCCCGACGAGGACGCTCGCCTCGACGCCGAGGAGGACCTGCTCGTCGACGCGGTGGCCATGCGCGAGGCGGCCGAGCGCGCCCAGGCATCGCTCGCCATCGACGGGGGAGCGGGCGAGGGGATCGCCGAGGCCGTCGCCGCGCTCGACGGCCGAGCGCCCTTCGCCGCGGTGCTCGAGCGCGTGCAGGGCGTCGCTGCGGAGGTCGCCGACCTCGCGGCCGAGCTGCGGACCGTGGGCGACACGATCGAGGAGGACCCCGAGCGCCAGGCCACGGTGCGTGAGCGCCGTCATCTGCTGAGCGAGCTCGGGCGCAAGTACGGCGCCACGCTCGCCGACATCATCGGGTACCACCTCGACGCCACCCAGCGGCTCGCCGAGCTCGAGTCGCGCGACGAGCTCGCCGCATCGCTCGATCGCGAGCGCCGAGCGGCGCGTCAGGTGCTCGCCGAGGCAGAGGCCGCGCTCGGGGCGGCGCGCCGCGAGTGGGCGCCGCGCCTGGCCACGGCGATCGAGACCAACCTCCGTCAGCTCGCCATGCCCAAGGCCGAGGTCGAGGTGCAGGTCAACGGCGACGCCGGCGACGAGGTGGTGTTCCTCCTGGCGGCGAACCCGGGTGCCCGGCCGCTCCCGCTCGCGAAGGTCGCGTCCGGCGGCGAACTGGCCCGATCGATGCTCGCCCTGCGCTTGGTGCTCACCGAAGCCCCCGACACGCTGGTGTTCGACGAGGTCGATGCCGGCATCGGAGGGACCGCCGCGATCGCGGTCGGGCGTGCGCTCGCCGATCTCTCGGCCCGGCACCAGGTGCTCGTGGTCACCCACCTCGCACAGGTCGCGGCTGCGGCCGATCACCACGTCCGGGTCACCAAGCGCGCCACCCGCACGCGGACGCGGACGGCGGTGGAGGGTCTCGACGGCGACGAGCGCGTCGTCGAGATCTCCCGGATGCTGTCGGGGTCGCCCGACAGCGACACGGCGCGGGACCACGCACGCGAGCTGCTCGAACGGGCGGCCGCGCAACGGTCCGGTCCGAGTCGGTCGTGAGGTGCCGAGACGCCGGTGGAAGCGGGCAGCCGGTCCGTCCAGGCCGACGATGGCCGATGGAAGCACCTCGGTCTGGAACAATCGTGGCGGTTGTTGGGAAGCGCTGACCGACGAGGGAGGAGCCAGACATGGCGACCGTGCCGAACGCAGGCAAGAGCGAGGCCACCCCGGATCGGGGCAAGCCGCCGGCGTTCCTCGTGAGCTCGATCTTCGTGACCATCCTGTGCCTCCCGTTCGGCCTCGTCGCCATCGGCTACGGGGTCGCCGTGCACACCCGATGGCGCGCGGGGGACCAGCGCGGCGCCGACCACGCCTCGGACATGGCCGAGAAGTGGATGTACGGGGGCATCGGTGCCGCCTTCCTGGTGTTCGTGGGCTGGTTGATCTGGTGGGCCATCTGGGGCCGCCACACCCCTGAGTACGGGCTCGGCATCTGAACCGCCGCATCGGGTCGGTGGCGGTCCGGCCCCACGCGATGCGCGAGGCCGACCGAATCCCGCGCTACGGTGAGATCCCGTCGTGATGGACGGGCTTGAGGAGAGGCAATGACGAAGCACATCTTCGTGACCGGAGGTGTGGCCAGCTCCCTCGGGAAGGGCATCACCGCCTCCTCACTCGGGCGGTTGCTCAAGTCGCGGGGCCTCCGGGTCACCATGCAGAAGCTCGATCCGTACATCAACGTCGATCCGGGCACGATGAACCCGTTCGAGCACGGTGAGGTGTTCGTCACCGACGACGGCGGCGAGACCGACCTCGACCTCGGCCACTACGAGCGCTTCATCGACGAGAGCCTGACCCGCGATTCCAACGCGACCACCGGGTCGATCTACTCCGCGGTGCTGGCGGCGGAGCGTCGCGGCGACTACCTCGGAAAGACCGTTCAGGTGATCCCGCACATCACCGATGAGATCAAGCGGCGCATCACCCGTCTGGCCACCGAGGATGTCGACGTCGCCATCACCGAGGTCGGTGGCACGGTCGGTGACATCGAGATCCTCCCGTTCCTCGAGGCCATCCGGCAGTTCCGGCTCGACGTGGGCCGTTCGAACGTCTGCTACGTCCACGTGACCCTGGTGCCCTTCATCGGCCCGAGTGGCGAGCAGAAGACCAAGCCGACCCAGCACTCGGTCACCGAGCTGCGCAGCCGCGGCATCCAGCCCGACGCCATCGTGTGCCGCAGCGAGTCGCCCCTGTCGGCCGATCTCAAGCGCAAGATCTCCAGCCTCTGCGACGTCCCCATCAACGCCGTGGCGAACGCGCCCGATGCCGGCAACCTCTACGAGGTGCCGCTCATCCTCCACGAGGAGGGGCTCGACACCGTCATCTGCGAGCAGTTCGGACTCGCCGACCGCCCGATCGACCTGTCCGAGTGGGAGTTCCTGCTCGATCGGGTCGAGAGCGCGATCGAACCGGTGCGAGTGGGCATCATCGGCAAGTACGTCAGCCTCCCCGATGCCTACCTCTCGGTCGTCGAGGCGCTCAAGCACGGTGGGTTCACCCACGGTGCGCGGGTCAGCGTCGAGTGGATTCAAGCCGAAGAGGTCGAGGGGCTGCTCACCGCGGGTCGGCTCAAGGACCTCGACGGCATCGTGATCCCCGGCGGGTTCGGCGAGCGTGGCATCGAGGGCAAGGTGGCCGCAGCGGGGTACGCCCGGGAGCACGAGATCCCGTGTCTCGGTCTGTGCCTCGGGATGCAGGTGATGGCGATCGACTTCGCCCGGAACGTGCTCGGGCTCGGCGGTGCCAACTCGAGTGAGTTCAACCCCCAGACCCCCCACCCCGTCATCGACCTGATGGATGCGCAGCGAGGCATCACCGACAAGGGCGGCACCATGCGCCTCGGTGCCTACGTGGCCCAGCTCCGCGAAGGATCGAGGGTTGCGGCGATCTACGGCAGGGAGTCGGTGCTCGAACGTCACCGACACCGGTACGAGTTCAACAACCGCTATCGCAGCAAGTTCGAAGAGGCCGGTCTCCAGTGCTCGGGGGTCTCCCCGGACGGTCGTCTCGTCGAGTTCGTCGAGCTCGATGGTCATCCGTTCTGGATCGGCACGCAGGCCCACCCGGAGTTCAAGAGCCGACCGAACCGTCCGGCACCGTTGTTCGCCGAGTTCGCTCGTGCCGCACTCGATCGGGCCGAAGGTCGCAACCCGCACCTCATCCAGATCGACGCGGACCCGGCGCCGTCACGGTTGTGAGCGAAGGCGCCGCCGGCCACACGTTCACCAAGATCGGCGAGCGCCACATCCACACCGGCGCGGTGATCTCCATGGCGGTGGGGGAGTTCGTCGATCCCGACGGCGTCCGCTTCGAGCGTGACATCGTGCACCACCCCGGAGCGGTGTCGGCGGTCCCGCTCGCCGATGACGCGACGGTCGTGATGGTCCGACAGTTCCGCGCCGCCCTCGGCGCCGACCTGCTCGAGATCCCGGCCGGCAAGCGTGATGTCGACGGGGAGCCTCCCGAAGCCACCGCCGCACGTGAGCTGGAGGAGGAGATCGGCATGCGGCCCGGCCGGCTCCACCTGCTCGCCGAGTTCTACAACTCGCCGGGCTTCAGCGACGAGCACTCCTTCGTCTACCTCGCCACCGACCTGACCGAGACCGCGTCGGATCTCCAGGGGGTCGAGGAGCAGCACCTGACCGTCGAGCGGATCCCCCTCGCCGAGGTCCCGACGATGATCACCGACGGGCGCATCCGCGATGCGAAGTCGATCATCGGTCTCACGCTCGCGATCGCCCGTCTCCAGGCCGGGTGATCCGAGTGGATCCCGTTCCGCCGGGCGCGCCGACCCCGGAGCCCGAGCGCGAGCGCAACGGCCTCCCGCTCCCGGCCGAGGACTACCTCATGTGGTTGGCCACCGAGCGGGGCCGCTCGGCGAACACGCTCACCTCGTACCGCCGCGACCTGCGGGCGTTCGACGCCTTCCTCCGGAACCGGTCGGTGCCGCTCGTCGACGCCCGGACCGCCGACCTCGCCGACCACATCGCGCACCTGCGGGCCCAACAGAAGGCACCTGCGTCGATCACCCGGGCGGCGGTCGCGGTGCGGTCGATGTACCGCTTCCTCGCGGAGGAGGGGGTGATCGACGTCGACCCGGCGGCCGACCTCGAGGTGCCCCGGGTTCCGGCCGGACTGCCCAAGGCGCTCAGCGAGACCGAGGTGGGGGCCCTCATCGATTCGGTGTCGGGCGACGACGCCCTGAGCCTCCGCGACCGAGCCATCCTCGAGGTCCTCTACGGCACCGGCGTCCGCATCTCCGAGCTCACCGGGCTCTCGCTGCACGACCTCGACCTCGACGGTGGTCTCGTTCGGGTGCTCGGCAAGGGATCCAAGGAGCGAGTCGTGCCGGTGGGGCGGATGGCGCGTGAGGCGCTCGGCGTCTGGCTGGGTCCGAACGGACGGCCACGGCTCGAACCCGATCGTTGGGCCCGGCGTGACGACGCGGATGCGCTGTTCCTGAACCAGCGGGGAGGTCGGCTCCGACGACAGGGCGCCTGGGCCATGGTGACCGCCCGCGGTGATCGCGTCGGGCTCGCCGGTCGGCTGTCACCACACGTGCTCCGTCACTCGTGCGCCACCCACATGCTCGACCACGGCGCCGACATCCGCGCCGTCCAAGAGCTGCTCGGCCATGCGTCGATCTCCACCACCCAGATCTACACGATGGTGTCCACCGAGCGGATCTGGCAGGTCTACGCCGACTCGCACCCGCGGGCACGCGCCCGAGGCCGCTCCTCGCCGGTGGTCGTCGCCTGATCGCCGCCATGGTTCGGGACGGTCGGCGCAGTTCGGCGGACCCGACGACCTGATCGGGCCGGCCGTCGACCTGCTGGTCGGGTTGCTCCCGCTTCGGCACTACGCTGTCGGGGTGCCCGACCCTACCGAACGTCCCGATGCCGTCATCCCCGCGGGGATCGGCGAGCTCCTCGCCGGCGAGGAGACCCGCCTGCGTGCCCAGCTGAGCGAGCTCGGCGGGGGTGAGTCCGAGTTGGCCGTCGACGACAACTTCGCGGACAGCGGACAGGTCGCCGCGGAGGAAGGCGAGAACCGGGCCCTTGCCGCCGAGCTGCGTGACCAGCTCGACGACGTCGAGCGGGCCAGGGCCCGGCTCGACGACGGCACCTACGGCGTGTGCGAGGTGTGCTCGCAACCGATCTCGGCCGAGCGCATGGACGCGATCCCGACCGCCCGGTTCTGCATCGAACACGCGGACTGATCCGTTCGGTCGCCCATGGCCTCACCGGTCCACCTGACCAAGCGGTTCTTCGAGACACTCGTTCCGATCGGTCCCGGCCGGGGGGGGGCCCCCGCGGGGGGGGGCCCCCCCCGGGCCCGCGCGGAGGGGGGGGGGGGGGGGCGGGGGGCGCCCCGGGGGCCCCCCCCCGCCGGGGGGGGGCCCACCACCTGCTGCCCGGCGAGATCGAGCTGTGGGCGCGCATGAAGCCGACCGATCGCCGCCACGCGGCCGGGGTGGCCCGGCGCGTGCACGCGGCGTTGGGTGATCGGGCCGATCGTGCGGTCCTGGCCGCTGCGCTGCTCCACGACGTCGGCAAGATCGAGGCCAACTTCGGGCCGTACCGCCGAGTGGTCGCCACCCTGTCGGCCGCAGCGGTCAAGCGCGACCCCGAGGTCATACGGGCCTGGACCCGCACGACC
>JBBSTY010000102.1:0-15850 GCA_038235385.1 Acidimicrobiales bacterium
ATCAGGAGCGGGTTCACTGCGGGTCGAGCGCACGTCGGGCAACCTCGTCCTCGAATCGGGCGCCGGATCGATCACCGGATCGTCGCTGCGATCGTCGACGATCAGCGCCGTGACCGGCGCGGGTTCGATCGATCTCGCGTTCGCGGCTGCACCGCGGTTCGTCGACGCCTCGAGCGGTGCCGGGTCGGTCGACGTGGTGGTGCCCCGCGATGACACGCCCTACCGGTTCGACGGGTCCTCGAACCAGGACGGAAACGTCCGGATCGGAGTGGCCACCGATCCCGCCTCCGACCACGTCCTGGTGCTCAGCAGCGGAGGCGGCAGCGTGTCGGTGCACCACCCGGAGGCGTGAACCGCTCGACGATCCGGCATCGGGCGCCCGGTCAGGACACCGGCGGATCCGTCGCCGGGCCGGGGGAGGGGTCGGCCGTCTCCTCGAGCCGGAGGAAGCGGTCGCGGGCGTCGGCGTAGGACTCAGGATCACCGAGGACCTCCTCGGCGAGCCGACGGACCTCGAGCTCGGACACCGGCCGCAGGGGGAGCTTGGTGACCCGGCGGACGCCGAAGGCGGACATGCCCGCACCGATGCCGACGCCCACCACTGGGACGATCCCACGAGCGAAGCGGGTGGCGGTGCGGCGCACGACCTGCTCGCCGAGCCAGGTCGCGGCGTCCTGGGTGGCCCGGACGGTGGCTCGTCGGCCTGCCGACTCGCCGTAGCCGCTCGCTTCGGCGAGGTCGATGACGATCGACGCCGGATCGGGGATGCGTTGGGCGTCGAGGTACTGGCGGGTGCGCGCCGAGGCGGCCACGTAGGTCTCGAAGATCTCACCCACGACCGCAGAGACGATGGCCACCGTGGTGGCGGTCCCGAACGTGGCGAAGGTGGACACCTCCTGCACCGCCGCGGCCCCGCCACCTCCAGCGCTGGCGACCGCCACGTGCTTCCACGGTCGCGTGCCGGCGATGGGGTAGTGGACGCCCGCGACGATCACGACCCGCTCGGCCTGCAGGAGCCGATCGGCCACGCGGAGCAGCGCCCGCTCGACCGAGTCCCGCGAGAGCGCCTTGGTTCGGCGCAAGCCGGCGACCTCGTCGTAGATGTCGGCCACGATCCCGTCCCACAGGCTGGCCAGCTCCTCGCGCACCACGTCGGGGAGGGCCTCGGACCGCAAGCGCCGAGGCGCGGCCTTGGCGAAGCGGAGCCGGTCGGCGATCGCCGGCGGGAGCGACGCCAGCTCCACCGGACGATCGGGCACCGCCCGGCGCGGCTCGTCCGGGCGATCGGGCACCGGTGCGGGTTCGTCGGTCATCGTCGGGGCGCCGTCACGGGTGAGCCCCGTTCCAGATCTCGGTGAGGTCGTCGGCGACGGCGGCTCCCTGTCGGTGTCCGGCGTCGAACGCAGGTGCCCGCATCGCCGGGTCGAGCGGGTTGGGCCCCATGGCCTCGACCGCATCGTCGTCGACTCGCAGGACGACCACGGCGGACCCGTCGGCCTCCAGCGCGCCGACCTCGGAACGGTCGAGCTGCGGGGTCATCGACGCCGCCATCGGCGACAGCACCAGCACCAGGTCGGCTCCCGCCGCCAGGTCGGCGTTGGTGGCCGAGCGCACGCCGCCGTCGATGTAGCGGCGGGTGCCGATGGGCACCGGCGGCCACACGCCGGGAACGGCGCAGCTGGCGGCCACCGCATCGACGAGCGTGACACCCGACGACGCCTCGAACACCGCCAGCTCCCCGGACTCGGCGTCGACGGCCGTGAGCACCAGGCGGGTCGCGGGCCAGGTGGCGCCCCGGAGGCGAGCTTCGATGATCTCGTGACGTTCTGCCACCGGGATCGTCGATGCGGCGATCGCCATGGCTCCCACCCGGGCACGCCGTTCGTCCGCGTTCCCGTCGTCGTCGGCCAGTTCGGTGAAGATCTCCGTGAGCAGTTCGATGTCGAGCTCCACCGGCCGTTCGACGCCCTGGTCGGCCGGTGCCCGCTGGTCGGCCCCGAGATCGGCGAGCGACCGTTCCGACGTGATCTGCGCACCGACCGTCGAACCGGCTGACGTCCCCACGATGAGCTCGGCATCGCGCAGCAACACGCCCTGTTCGGCGAGCGCGACGACCACGCCGAGCTCCCACGCGATCCCCGTGACCCCGCCACCTCCCAGCACCAGCGCCCGTCCACCGGCCATCGGATCCATCCCCGCAGCCTACCGGGGGTCCAGGTGGGGTCTCTGCGGTCCACGCACGAGGTCACGGTCAACCGCCGATAATCCTCGTTATGTCAACCTGCCCGAGGGCGCCGGCGGGCTGGGGCCACACGTCGTGTCACCGTGCCCAGGGGCGCCGGGACCGCTGTTCGGCGAACCGCCGGGCCGGGGTGAACCGCCGCCTCGCACCCGAACGTTCCCCACCGTCCACCGGCACGCCGCTCGAACCCCGAGGTTTCATCCCGTCCACGCCGATCCGACGTGGATCGTCGGGTGCCACGACCCCGGCCCCATTCCGTCACGTGACGTAAGTGCCCACCTCATGGCGTGGCGTCGACCAACGAGGCGATCGCGTTCCACAGCACCTGTTCGACCTGGTCCTCGGTGCCGCTGGCGTCGACGACGGGCAGTCCGTCACGGGCAGCCTCGGCCAGGTAGCCGTCGACCACCCGGCGGTGGAACGCCGCATCGAGCCGTTCGAAGCGATCGGTGGTGCCCCGTGCGGTACGGCGGGAGGAGGCGGTCGCTTCATCGGCGTGCAGGACGACCTCGAGGTCGGGCTCGCACAGCTGGGTGCAGGCATCGCAGACCGCGCGGGTCCACGCCAGGTCGACCCCGTGCCCGTGGCCCTGGTAGGCGATCGTCGAGAGTCGGCTGCGATCGCTCACCACCCATCGGCCGGCCTCGAGCGCCGGCAGGATCCGAGCGAGGAGCACCTGGGCCCGGAGCGCGTTGAACACGAGCACCTCGGTCTGCGGGGCTCGGTCGAGATCACCCAGCAGCAGCGCCCGGCCGGCCTCGGCGAAGGGATCGCCACCGGGCTCGCGCACGACCAGCGCGTCGATCCCCGCCGCGTCGAGCCGTCGGGCGAGGCGCGCCGCCTGGGTGGTCTTGCCCACCCCCTCTCCCCCCTCGAGCACGACGTACCGCCCGCGCTCGGTCCGTGTCATCGCACGCTCCCCTGGTGCGGTCGCCCGATCAGCAGCGGTGTCGGGAGGTCCATGTGCAAGAGTCAGCCTCACCCGACACGTTGCCGTCAAGCCCGGCTCGGAGCCGGCGGATCTTGGCATCGGACCGAGAGGTTCGACGGCGCCCGACGGTCAGTTCGGGAGGTACCCGAGGTGCGACTCGTTCGGCAGGGTCCCACGGACCCCGATGAATCGCTCGCGGGTCGTCCGGGCGGCGTTCGCCGGCTCGAGATCGGCCACCAGGGCCCCGGCGCCGATGATCGTCGATCCGGACTGGGGGCGACATGCCTGAGCGAACAGCGCCATGGCCTGGGTGCTCAGCGTCCACTCGGTTCCGCAGGACCAGCATCGGTTGTGCTGGCGGCCCTGCGCTACCGCTTCGACGAGCCCGAAGTCCCCGCACCCGGATCCAGGGCAGCGCATGGGCGCACCGAAGATGATCTTGGTGGCGTGTCGGGCGCTCGCCTCGATCCATCCGAGCTCGCGACTCAACAGCGCGGCGTGCTCCTGCTCCATCGCCAGTCGCTTCTTCTTGCGCATCGCCTCGTCCGCCTCGTACCACGGCCCTCGACCTCGTGTCTCGGGCACCCCGCCGGGTAGGTCGATGGTAGTCCCAGCGGACGATGTTGTGTCACCAGGACGGCAGGTCATCGCCCAGAAGGGGTCGACCGGCCCAGGGACCATGTGCCCGATGCCACACAACGTGGGGTTCGCCGCCACGATCCGTCGCTCCGGTCAGGGCGCCGCTCCCGCGCCGCGCGGTTCGATCCACAGCCGGCCGACGGGACGAGCGTTCTCGAGGAGCCACGCGAGCGCCTCGGCGACCTCGTCGGGTTCGGCAGAGACGGCCAGATCGCGGTCGACGTCCTCGATCGCCGCCTGGAGGCAGTACAGCGCGCTCTGCACCTCGTCGAGGGCCCGACGGGACACGATCAGGTCATCGTCGCCCAGTCCGTGGCTCGCCGCGAGCTTGCGGGCCATGTGCGCCTGTTGGCGACAGCCCTGGCGGCAGTACAGCCGAGGCCGTCCCCGGGCCTGTTCCACGACGAACCCCCGCCCGCACCACCGGCACCGCTCGTGGCGCGCTCCCTCACCCGCGGCGGGCGCGTGATCGGGCTGCTCAGCACCTTTCGTCACGTGACGATGATGCCCGAACGCGCCGATCGACGCGGTGATGGTCCGTGGGACCACCACCGCGCCGACGGGCACGCGACGCGACATCGCGTCGCGGGGGCGGGGCCGTGCTCAGCCGGCGAGTTGGGGCTGCGCCGTCACGGGTTGGGCCGCGGCGGGGCGGGTCACCGCTGGTCGAACCGGGTTCGACGTCGCGGTCGTCGTGGGAGTGGCCGGCGCCGTGGTGGTGGTGGACGACGGCGGCGGAACCTCGCACGGAACCGGGGCCGAGGAGAACGTGACCGGCCCCAGGGGGAAGGCGCGTCCGGATGCACCCCACACGGCTTGGCCCGTGGCGCCCGGGTCGGGCAGCCCGGCGCTGAACGGCGAGGCGAAGCCACCACGATCGGCCTCAGCCGCGTCGCAGCCCACCTGCCAGCTCAACAGCGAGGTCACCGGGTCGGGCGAGGACTGCGCCCACCGACCGGTGGTCGGGTCCTCCCCCGCGGCCACGATCGCCTGGATCACCAGGGCCGTCGAGTTGGGATCGACCGAACCGCCCGAGACGTACGGGAACCCACCGTCAGCGCCCTGGTTCGTGGCCAGGAAGTCGAGTGCGGCGTCGGTCCCTGCGAACGGCGCGATCGACTCGAGCGCCTGGAGCGCCAGGGCGGTCGCGTTGGTGTCGGGTCCGGTGTAGTTGTCGGCATCGGGTGCATCGCACGGCTGGGCCAGGTCCGAGCGGTAGGCCTGCCAGCCGCCGTCGGCCGCGGGGTTCGCAGCGTCGCACTGCTGATCGGCGAGCCACGCGACGGCACTCGCCGGCGTCGCGACGTTCGCGGCGGAGAGGCCGGTGATGGCCAGGGATTGCCGGAACACGCCGTCGTAGGTGGGATCGCCGTCGCCGAAGAGCCCGGGCTCGCGTGCACCCAGCGTGTCGAGCAACTCGGCCGGCAGGTCGATGCCGCCGAAGTCCGTGGGATCGACCTGGGCGGCGTCGGCGAGCAGCAACAGGTAGCCGATGCGCCCCGGATCACCGCCGACGATGATGCTCGCCGCGTTGGCCTCGATCCAGGTCATCGCCTGGTCGAAGGTCGGACCCTCGACGCCTGCGGCGGCGAGGGCGAGGGTGTCCTGGAGCGTTCGGCCGACGTTCGGGTCGTTCGACGCGTTCGGGATGAACCCGGCCGGGTCGAACTCGGCGGCGAGCCAGCGAGCCCCGTAGGCCGCAGCGGTCGTGGGATCGTTCGTCGGCGGGGCGGCCTGCACCGCACCGACGCCGACGACGCCGATCACCAGGGTCAGAGCGAGCGCAGCGAGCGCGGTGCTCCTCACCGGTCCGCCCGATCGTCGTGCTCGGATCGACGAGGTCGGTCGTGGGTGTCCTGCTGGTGGTCTCATGACTCGGTTCCTTTCTCGCGTTGCGCCAAGGAACCGACTCGAGGGTCGCGGCGCGACCGACCAGTTGGATTTCTCGGGCTCCGCCCCGCATCCTCGACGGGTCGTGAAGAGCCGTGCCCATCCACCAGCGTTCCGACTCGCCGGTTCGGCGCCGCTCGAGAGCAGCACCTCACCGACCTACGGCTGCGGGACAGCGCCGGACTTCGACCGGCTTCCCTGCTGGACGGGCAGTACTCGTGGGTTGTTGTGGGTGGCATCTCAGCATGACGGCACACCAGCGTCAACGTGACGCCCTCGAAACCCCGACTCGAGGCCGATGCTCCGGTCGAGGTCGCGGCGCGAACCGGACCGTCGGACAGGGGCCGAGCCGTACACTCGACCGGGAGCCCACGATCGCACCGCAGCCCGGCCGAGACCAGGCCATCCGCACCGAGGAGAACGAACGCCATGTCGCTTCCCATCCCGTACACGCTCCCCACGTTCGACTCCGTCGAGGACGAGCGGCGCCACATCAAGGTCCGCCTGGCTGCCGCGTTCCGTCTGTTCGGGAAGTTCGGGTTCGGAGAAGGCGTGGCCGGTCACATCACCGCCCGCGACCCCGGACGCCCCGATCACTTCTGGGTCAACCCGTTCGGCGTCGACTTCTCACTCATGCGCACCTCCGATCTGCTCCTCGTGAGCCACACCGGCGAGGTCGTCGAGGGCGGGTTCCAGGTGAACGCGGCCGCCTTCGCCATCCACTCGGGCATCCACGCGGCTCGCACCGATGTCATCGCCGCAGCGCACACCCATTCGCTCAACGGCAAGGCGCTCTCGGCGCTCGGACAGCGTCTCAAGCCCATCACCCAGGACGCGTGCGCCTTCTACGACGACCACGTCCTCTTCGACGACTACACCGGCGTCGTCCTCGATCCCGACGAGGGAAAGCGCATCGCCCACGAGCTCGCCGACAACAAGGCGGCGATCCTGCGCAACCACGGCCTGCTCACCGTCGGCCACTCGGTCGACGAAGCCGCGTGGTGGTTCATCACGATGGAGCGCTCGGCCCAGGCACAGTTGCTCGCACAAGCCGCGGGCGAGGTCATCGAGATCGACCACGACACCGCCACGCTCACCGCTGGCCAGGTGGGCTCGCACTTCGCCGGTTGGTTCAGCTTCCAGCCGCTCTTCGAGCAGATCATCCGCGCCCAGCCCGACCTCCTCGACTGATCAGCGTCGACGGCCCGGGGGTCAGCGAACGGGCGGGCGGATCTGAGTAGCGTCTGCTCAGGAGCGGGGCGACCACACCTGATCTGCTCTGGGATGCGGGTGGGTTGCCAGACGACGTCGTCGTGACGGTCGGCCTCCCCGCCAGAGGGAGCGGAGGCCACCATGGAGACCACGAGCGAGACAGCATCGTACGAGTGCAGCGAGTGCGGCGCGCCGCTCCCGGCACCCGACGAGACCGGTGCCCGCAGGTGCACGTTCTGCAAGACGGTCAAGCACCCCCCTCGCGCCCCGGCGGCCGAGCCCCGGAACCCGCCGGCCTCGCTCCTCACCGGCGGGTCGCAGAAGACCCGAGTTGAGAAGTCGGTCACGCCGATCCCGAACACGCTGCGCCGCCAAGGGTGCGGTGTGCGCACCCTCATCGCCATCCCCGTGATCGTCGTGATCGCCGCGGTCGCCGTGCCGCTCATCGGATCGATCGGCGGTCTCGACCGCTTCGGGTTCGGTCCGGCCCTGTCCTTCACCGAGGCCTCCCCCGCGCTGCTCCCCGGCGAGCCCGGTGCGCCGCTGTCCTTCGTCACCATGTCGAGGCGGTACGACCAGAGCTCGAGCACGTCGATCTTCAGCCTGGTCAAGTCCGACGGCGTGTCGCCGTCACCGGTCTGGAGCACCGATCTCTCCGGTGACGCCTACGGCACCCGCCCGATCCTCACCGATGGAACGTCGGCCATCCTCGCCATCGAGGACCAGGCGTTCGGGGTGGCGCTCGACACCGGTGCGATCCGGTGGCAGACACCGCTCACCGACGTGGTGCAGTTCAACTCCTGCAACGGTTGCTTCACCGTGGTGGGCACGAACCTGGTCGCCGTCACCGACGACGACAACGTGCAGGCGATCGACACGACCACGGGCGCCACGTTGTGGTCGCGCCGGTTGGACACCACCGACCAGCGAACCTTCGCCGCCGGCGCGCACGTCGTGATCGTCGACAGCATCCCGGGCGGCGATGGCGATCGCCTGGTGACCCTCGACCCGGCGACAGGACAGGAGGTGGCGAGCATCGCTCCGACGTGCGACGACCCCGCCGTGATCGAAGGCTTCGCCAGCGAGCTCAGCTCGTCGAGTGAGTTGCTGGTGTCGTCGTCGGGCGAGCGCATCTGGTTCCTCGAGGGTGGCTACCCGACCTGCATCCAGCAGTACGACGTGTCGACCGGCGCGCTGGTCAGCCAGGTCATGGCCACCAGCGAGAACGGCTCGTTCGCGTCACCGACGCTGCTCGACACGCCGTTGGGCCTGGTCGTCACGAGCGGTGGCAACCTCGGGATCGTCGATCCGACCGGGACGACCTACCGTGCGGTGCTCGCCGAGCCCGACACCAACGTGATGGTCGTCGGCACGACCGATACCGCCGTCATGATCGAGGCCAGGACCAGTCGGGGCACGGCGAAGACCTCCATCCGGGCCATCGACCCGAACTCCGGGAGCACGTTCTGGACCGCGCCGATGGGCGCCGCCGTCGCTGCCGAAACCGAGCACTCACCCCCGGGCAGCTTCGACTCGACCAGCCCTGGCCCAGGCGGCGTCTTCACCGCCCACGTCGACCACGGTGCCGTCCAGGTCGTCACGTTCCGCGAGCTCGACAACGACGCGCAGCAGCTGACCATCGACTCCTTCGATGCCGTCACCGGGGCCGCCCGACCGGCGGTGACCCACGAGACCGGCGGCGAGGACATCATCCCCTTCTTCGGGCCGGGGGTCTGGTCCGGGAGCCGCCTGCTCACCGCAGCCGGCGACGATCGCATGGTCGTCGTCGATGCCGACGCCCAGGCAGTCACCTACACCTTCCGGTGACGACGCGCTGATCGCCGTCCATCCGACGCCGGCACGTCCCGACACGCGATCGAGCGCGTCCCGCCGCCGCTCGACGGTTCCGCGGGCGAACTTCTTGACCGATCGGTCAAGTTCAGGTCAGATGGCGGGATGGACTGGCCCCTGAAGTTCGGAATGTTCATGGCACCGTTCCACCCGACGGGGCAGAACCCGACGGCGGCGCTCGAGCGCGACCTCGACGTGGTGGTCCTCCTCGACCGGCTCGGGTACGACGAGGCGTGGATCGGCGAGCACCACTCGGCCGGGTACGAGATCATCGCGTCGCCCGAGCTGTTCATCGCCACCGCCGCCGAGCGCACCCGCCACATCCGGTTCGGGACCGGTGTGGTCTCGCTCCCCTACCACCACCCGTTCATGGTCGCCCAGCGCCTCGTGCAGCTCGACCACCTCACCCGTGGTCGGGTGATGCTCGGGTGCGGGCCCGGGTCGTTGCCATCCGACGCGTTCATGTTGGGCATCGATCCCGCCACCCAGCGCGACCGGATGGAGGAGGCGCTCGGCGTGATCCTCCAGTTGCTGCGCTCCGACGAGCCGGTCACCCACGAGTCCGAGTGGTTCACGTTGCGCGACGCCAGGTTGCACCTGAAGCCCTACACGCGCCCGCACCCCGAGGTCGCGGTCGCCGCCATGATCTCGCCGTCGGGACCACGGGCCGCCGGCAAGCACGGCGTGTCGATGCTCTCCATCGGCGCCACCCAGAAGGCGGGCATCGATCTGCTGTCCCAGCACTGGTCGGTGATGGAGGAACGCTCCGAGCAGTTCGCCACCACGCCCGACCGCCGCAACTGGCGACTGGTGAGCCAGGTGCACATCGCCGAGACCAAGGAGCAGGCCTACCGCGACGTCGAGTACGGACTGGAGGCCTACATCGAGTACTTCCGCAAGGTCGCGGCGCTGCCGATGATCCCCGAGGGGACCCAGGAGCACCCGGCCGAGCTCATGAACGCCACCGGCGCCGGTGTGGTCGGGACGCCCGACGACCTCGGTGATTTCATCGACCACCTCATCGAGATGAGCGACGGCGGCTTCGGGACGTTCCTGATCCAGGCCCACGAGTGGGCCAACCCCGTCGCCACCCGGCGCTCCTTCGAGCTGATCGCCCAACACGTCATGGCGCGGTTCCAGGGCTCGGCCATCCGTCCCGCCGAGCAGCGGGACTGGGCGGCCGCCAACCGCCAGGAGTTCATGGGCGCCGCCGGCGGCGCCATCATGAGCCAGTTCCAGAAGCACGGCGAGGAGCGAGCCGCACGCGAGGCGGCCGCGGCGGACGGCCAGGACGCCGTTCCCGCGCCGTAGCGGGTCGCCGCGGGTCGCTGCGCGGCCGCCGCAGCGGACGGCGGGCAATGCCGCGGGCGGCAACACGACAGGCGGTAGCGTCGGGAAACTCGAACCCGAGACGACTGGACGGTACGCGATGCTCTGCCCCACCTGCGGTCACCAGAGTCCGCCCGAGAGCCTCTTCTGCGCCTCGTGCGGCACCTCGCTGGCCGGCAGCGACCCGGGCGCCGGCCAGGACCCGACCGTCGTGGACACCTTCGCCGACACCGGAGCGGGCACCGCCGCTGCCACCGGGGCGGGTGCGGCCGCCGGGGCCGCTGCAGCGGCCGGAGCCGGGGCCGAGCCCTGGGGAACCCAGGTCAACGAGCCCGTCGGCGCCGAGCCGGGTGCCGCCCCCTGGCAGGAACCCGAGCCCACCACCGCGATGCCGCCCACGACGGCCGTCCCCGCAGCGGGTGCGGCAGCCGCCGGCGCCGCGGTGGGGGCCACGGTCGCCGGCGATGCCACCGGGGGCATTCCACCCGGTCCTCCACCCGGGCCCCCGATCGACGAGGACGGCGCCGGCAACCGCGGGTGGATCATCGCCATCGTCATCCTGGTGCTGCTGCTGATCGCTGCCATCATCGCCTTCTTCATCACACGCGATTCGGGCGACTCGCCGAGCACGACCTCGACCACCTCGACCTCGTCCACCACCAGCTCCACCACGTCGAGCTCCACCACCTCCACCTCCACCACATCGACCACCACCACGACCGCACCCACCACCACCACGACCGCACCCACCACCTCCACGACGGCACCCACCACCACGACCACCGCGGCGCCGAAGCCGACGATCACCAGCTTCACCGTCCCGGCCAAGGTCACCGATGCCCAGTGCCCCAACCCCGGCAGCACGGCGACGATCACCGTCTCGTGGGTCACGGCCAACACCAAATCGGTCACGATCGGCATCGCCAACCCGCAGCCCTTCGAGCAGGACCTCCCCTCGAGCGGTTCGATCCAGGTGCCGTTCGCGTGCTCGAACGGCACCAACACCTACTACATCACCGCCTTCGGCAACGACGGCTCCACCGCGGTGCAGTCCAAGGACGTCACCTTCACCCCCGGGCCGTGACCCCAGTAGGCTGACCGCCACAACCGAACCGGCCGCGACACTGCGGGAGAGATCGATCGGGTCCGCCCGCTCGGCGCCGAAGGAGCAACCACCCCGGAAACTCTCAGGCCCCTGAACCGCTGCGTCCGAGCTGATCCCGCCCCGGCGAGACCAGCCCACGGCCACGCTGGAGAGCAGACCCCCCGGACGGGCGGGTCTCACCGAAGGGGAAAGTCGGGTCCGTCGTTCCGGCGGCCCCGATGAAACTCGCAGGTCCCACGACAGCGGGGGTGGCGCCATCGCCGGCGACGGCGTGCACCGTCGGCGCCCGACCCCAACGCTGCCCGGAGAGGACCCAACCCAATGACCGAGCCCCGCTCCCTCGACGCCCTCGAGGACCACGGCGCCTTCATCGGCCGCCACATCGGCCCGAGCGCCGCCGAGCAGGCGACGATGCTCGACCGCCTCGGACTGACCTCGCTCGACCACCTCATCGACCAGGTGGTCCCCGACTCGATCCGCCTCGACAAGCCCCTCGAGCTCGGCCCACCGGTCACCGAGACCGACGCCATCGACCGGCTCCGCGCCCTCGCCGATCGCAACGAGGTCGCCACCTCGCTCATCGGCTGCGGCTACGCGAACACCATCACGCCGGGCGTGATCCTGCGCAACGTGCTGGAGAACCCGGGCTGGTACACCGCCTACACCCCGTACCAACCCGAGATCAGCCAAGGTCGCCTCGAGACCCTGCTCAACTACCAGACCGTCGTGTGCGACCTCACCGGCATGGAGATCACCAACGCGTCGATGCTCGACGAGGGCACTGCGGCAGCCGAAGCCATGGCCATGGCGCGTCGGATCAACCCCAAGGGCGGCGACGTCTTCGTCGTCGATGCCGACTGCCATCCCCAGACCATCGCGGTGGTGACCACGCGTGCCGTGCCCCTCGGGGTCGAGGTGCGGGTCGTCGATGCCCGCGATGCCGCAGTCGGTGAGGGCACCTTCGCCGTGCTGCTCCAGCAACCGGGTTCATCGGGTCGACTCCGCGACGACGAGGCGTTGATCGCCGACATCCACCGGAGCGGCGCCATCGCCATCGTGGCCACCGATCTGTTGGCCCTCACCCTCATCCGTCCGCCGGGCGAGATCGGCGCCGACATCGTGGTCGGCAACTCCCAGCGGTTCGGGGTTCCCCTCGGGTTCGGCGGACCCCACGCCGGGTTCCTGGCCACGCGCGACACCCACAAGCGAACCCTGCCCGGTCGCCTCGTCGGCGTGTCGGTCGACGCCGCCGGCCGGCCGGCCAACCGCCTCGCCCTCCAGACGCGCGAGCAGCACATCCGTCGCGAGAAGGCCACCTCCAACATCTGCACGGCGCAGGTGCTGTTGGCCAACATCGCCGGCCTGTACGCCGCCTACCACGGCCCCGACGGGCTGCGGCGCATCGCCGAGCGGGTCCACCGCCTCACCACGATCCTGGCTGCGGGCCTTCGGGCCGGAGGCGTCGACGTGCAGAACGACACGTTCTTCGACACGCTCACCATCTCGGTCCCCGGCCGGGCCAGCGCCATCGCCGCAGTCGCCCGGTCCCAGCGCATCAACCTGCGCATCGTCGACCACGACACCCTCGGCGTGTCCCTGGACGAGACCACCACCCGTCAGGTCGTCACCGACCTGTGGACGTCGTTCGGGGTCGCCGCGTCGGTGGACGACCTCGACCTCACCGTCGGGACGGCCATCCCGCCGTCGCTCGTGCGGACCAGCGAGTTCCTGACCCACCCGGTCTTCCACTCGTACCACTCCGAGACCGAGATGTTGCGCTACCTGCGCAAGCTCAGCGACCGCGACCTCGCCCTCGATCGGGCCATGATCCCCCTGGGCTCGTGCACCATGAAGCTCAACGCCACGAGCGAGATGGTCCCGGTCACGTGGCCGGAGTTCGGTGCCATCCATCCCTTCGTCCCGCCCGAACAGGTCACCGGGTACCTCGAGATGATCCGCCAGCTCGAGGAGGCGCTCATCGAGATCACCGGGTACGACGCCGTCTCGCTCCAGCCGAACGCCGGGAGCCAGGGCGAGTACGCCGGTCTGCTCGCCATCCGCGAGTACCACCGCGCACGCGGCGAGGAGCACCGCAACGTCTGTCTCATCCCGGCATCCGCGCACGGCACCAACGCGGCGAGCGCATCGATGGTCGAGATGTCGGTGGTGGTCGTGGCGTGCGACGACGACGGAAACGTCGATCTCGACGACCTGCGCGCCAAGCTGGCCGAGCACCGCGAGGACCTCGCGTGCATCATGGTCACCTACCCGTCGACCCACGGCGTCTTCGAGGCCGAGATCACCACGATCTGCGACCTCGTCCACGAGCACGGCGGCCAGGTCTACGTCGACGGCGCCAACCTCAACGCACTGGTCGGGGTGGCCAAACCCGGGCGGTTCGGCGCCGACGTGTCCCACCTGAACCTGCACAAGACGTTCTGCATCCCCCACGGTGGCGGCGGGCCGGGGGTCGGCCCGGTCGCCGCACGCGAGCACCTCGCCCCGTACCTGCCGAACCACCCCTTCACCGATGCCGCCGGCCCGGTGACCGGTCCCGGACCCGTCTCGGCCGCGCCGTGGGGATCCGCCAGCATCCTTCCGATCTCGTGGATGTACATCACCATGATGGGCAGCGAGGGTCTGCTGCAGGCCACCCAGGTCGCCATCCTGACCGCCAACTACATCGCCGCCCGTCTCGCCGACCACTACCCCATCCTCTACACGGGGCAGAACGGGATGGTCGCCCACGAGTGCATCGTGGACCTCCGCCCCATCACCCGGGACGAGGGCGTCACCGTCGACGACGTCGCCAAGCGACTGATCGACTACGGCTTCCACGCGCCCACGATGTCGTTCCCCGTGGCGGGCACCCTCATGATCGAGGCCACCGAGTCGGAGGGCCTTGCCGAGGTCGACCGCTTCTGCGATGCCATGATCTCCATCCGAGACGAGATCCGCCGGGTCGGCGAAGGTGAGTGGCCAGCTGATGACAACCCCCTGCGCAACGCACCGCACACCGCGGAGGACCTCGCCACCGATGCGTGGTCGCACCCGTACCCCCGCGACCTCGCCGCCTACCCCGTGGCGTCGCTGCGGACCGACAAGTACTTCGCTCCGGTCAGTCGGATCGACGGTGCGTACGGCGATCGCAACGTGATGTGCAGCTGCCCACCGGTCGAGGCGTTCGCCGAGTGATCCGTGCGCGAAGGGCAACATCGCCACGACCGCGGGCCGGACGGGTGCTCGCCACCCTCTCGGCGCTCATCGTGTCCGCGCTGTTCGCTGCGGGATGCACCGCATCGAACGGCACCGGCGCGTCCACCGACGTCAACGATCCGGAGGCGCCACCCGCCACGGCACCGAACGGCGCGCCCAGCTTCGCCCTCCCCGAGGACCCGGGCGCGCAGATCCGCGCCTCGGGCCTGCGCGAGCTGCCCGACGACGCCGAGGTGATCCGGTCACGGGTGCACGTCGCCGTCATCATCAACGACTTCCCGGTCGAGGTGCCCGCAGGCATCGGTGTCACGCCCAACGGGTCGTCCCCGCTGAGCACCACCGACACCGACGGCATCGTCATCATCCAGACCGAGGTGCCCGAAGGCGCCGACGACACCGCTCCCACCTACACGCTCGGCCAGCTCTTCACCGAATGGGGTGTCCGCCTCGACAAGACCTGTGTCGCCGCGTACTGCAGCGACGAGTCGCACCAGCTGCTCGGTTGGGTCAACGGCCAGCTCGTCGGCGATCCGGCCTCGATCGCACTCGTCGATCTGGACCAGGTCGTCGTGTGGTTCGGTCCTCGGGACGTCAACCCGGCCATCCCGGCATCGCACGACTTCCCCACCGACACCACCCCCTGAGGTCCGCCTGAGGTCGACGTGCGGTCCGCCTGCGGTCGACACGAGGTCGGCCCGTGCGACCACGACGTCCACCTCCACCCGCCGCGGTTCAGCGCCGGGGCACGAAGGGCGTCGAGACCACCGTGGCGGGCATCGTCGTTCCGCGAGCATCGATCTCGACCGCGTCACCCACCGCGGCGGTCGGGGGCAGGAAGGCGAGGGCGATCCCGTGGCCGAGCTCGGGTGAGAAGTTGCCGCTCGTCACCACGCCGACCTTCTCGCCTCCGATGAGCACGGGCTGATCGGCTCGCGGTGGCCTCCGACCCTCGACCGACAGGCCGACGAGTCGACGGCGCACGCCCGCGTCGCGTTCGGCCATCAGCGCAGCCCGCCCTCGGAACTCGCCCTTGTCCCAGCTCACGACCCACCCCAGCCCGGCCTGGAGCGGGGTGATCCCTGCGCCGAGCTCGTGGCCGTGCAGCGGCAGGCCCGCTTCGAGCCGCAGGGTGTCACGCGCGCCGAGCCCGGCCGGCTTCACCCCGGCCGAGAGCAGCGCATCCCAGAACGCTTCGGCGTGGGCCGTGGGGATGGCGCACTCGACCCCGTCCTCCCCCGTGTACCCGGTGCCGGCCACCACGGCCTGCACCCCGTTCCACTCGAACGGGGCCACCCGGAACCTCCCGATCGCCGCGGCATCGGGGCTCACCCGAGCGAGGCGTTCGCGGGCCTCGGGACCCTGCACGGCGATGAGCGCCCGAGCGGCCGGGGTGTCGACGATGGGGACAGCGGCGTGGGGGGGGGGGCCGCGGGCC
>JBBSTY010000103.1:0-15604 GCA_038235385.1 Acidimicrobiales bacterium
CGATGACCGCGGCGACCACGCCGGCGAGGACGGCCATGACCCCACCGCCGGCGAACACGATCCATGCGGCGGCCGAGACGACCCCGGCCAGGAGGGTGACCGTCCGCGGGTAGGCGCGCGGCGAGCTCTCGATGCGGTCCAACGCGCGGTAGGCGGCCTCGATGTCGACGGCACCGTCCTCGACCTCCTGGATGAGCCGCTCGATCTCGACCAGACGGTCGAGGCGAGGCTCTTCGAACTCGACCACCCGGAACATGGTGACCGGCGCGTCGACCTCCGGTCCGAGGTAGCCCATGGTGATCACGTCGAGGGTGACGGTCACCTCGCAGTCCAGGCCGTAGGCCCGGGTGAGGCGCCGAACGGCCTCTTGGACGTCGGAGGTGGCCACCGCCGATTCCAACATGACCTCGCCGGCCCGCAGGCTCACCGTCATCGCCGCCAGGATGTCGTCCGGACGCCGCCGGCGGTGCACCTCGACCGGCATGTGCCACGTGGGCGCCGGTCGTTCTCCGCCTGGGTGCAACGCGTCGCTGGTGGTGGGTTCGGACATCGAGCTCCTCGGCCGCCCCGTTCGGGCGCGCCCGTTCGACCCTACCGGTTGATCCGCTCGCTCCCCGACGCCCGGAGCGTCACGAGACGACGAGGACCACGGCCCGTTCGGCCTCGCGCTGCGGCTTCTGGCCGGCGACGACGGGCGCCGTGCCCTCCGCAAGGAAGAAGAGGGGGATGACCGCAGCGACGTCGTCTTCGAGCTCGGCCAGCGGAACGACCTCGACGTCCCACAGACGCTCGGCGTCGTGGGCGATGCCGTCGAGGCGACCGCCGAACGCGCTGCGTCCCCAGGCCCGGGCCGATGCGGGGCGGCGCTCGTCGACGCCGGCGACGGCGTACACGTTCTCGCGCCCGAGCAGCTCCGACAGCCGTTCCACGAGGAACGACAAGCTCGTCTCGGACTCGACGGCGATGACGGCCGATCCGATGCCGACCCCGGCGATGGCCTCGATGAAGTCCTCGCTCTCGAGCGGGCCGTTGTAGGACAGAACGCCGCGCGACGACGCCTCCTCGGGATCGCCGTCGACGTTGACCAGCAGCACCGAGACGTCGTTCGCCGCCAACACGCCGGCCGCATCGAGGAGCCACTCGTCGTTGCCCGCGAGCAGGATGCCCTGCCGCTCGGCGGCGGCGACCCGGAGCCGGACCGAGGCCGGTCGGGCGATGAGGCTGGCGAAGGCCACCGATCCGATGATGACGCAGAACGCCGCAGGAGCGAGTTGGCTGGCACCTTCGATGCCCTTCTCCTGGAGCGACACGGAGAACAGGGCGCCGACCGACGCGGCGATGACGCCGCGTGGCGCGATGAGCGAGAGGTAGGCGCGCTCGGCGTTGGTGACCTTCGACCCGAAGGTGCACAGCCACACGACGACGGGGCGGGTCACCAGCAGGATCCCCAGCAGACCGATCGACGGGAGGAACACCGACCGCATCGCATCGAAGTCGATGGTGGCCCCGAGGACGATGAACAGACCTCCCAGGAGGAGCACACCCAGGTCCTCGCCGAACCCGGCGATGTGCTTCACCGCCGTGAGCCGCTGGTTGGCGAGGACGACACCCATGATCGTCGTGGCGAACAGGCCGGCCTCGACGCTCAAGATGTTGGCGACCACGAAGCAGGTGACCACCACGGCGAGGGTCAGCGGGTTGTGCAGGCGGTCGGGCACCAGGTGGAAGCGCAAGATGGCGGCCAGCCCGAAGCCCCCGACGACCCCGACGGTGATGCCGACGGCGGCGCTGCCCGTCAACGTGGCGAAGGGGTTGAAGCCGCTCTCGGTGTCGACGATGGCCTCGAACACCGCCACGGCGAGCAGGGCGCCGATCGGATCGATGGTGATGCACTCCCACCGAAGGATCGGCCCGATCGGGTCGCGGAGCCGGATCGTCTGCAGCAGGGGCAGCACCACGGTGGGTCCGGAGACCACCAGGATGGCGCCGAGCAGGAAGCCCACCGACCGGGGGAACCCGAACAGGTACACCGCGGCGAACCCGCCGGCCAACCAGGTGATGGCCACACCGACGGTGATGAGGCCCAGGACCGGACGTCCGACCACCTTGGCGCTCGACAGCTGGAGGCTGAGTCCGCCCTCGAACAGGATGAGGCCGACGGCGATGGCGATCACGGGGAAGAGCGCGTCGCCGAACAGCGCCGACGGGTCCACGATGCCGGTGACCGGACCGGCGAGGATCCCCAGGGGCAACAGGATGAGCACGGAGGGGACGCGCAACCACGAGGCCACCCACTGGGCGGCGACCCCGCCGCCGACCACGACCGCTATCGCGAGAGCAAGTTCCTGGTGCAAGGCACCAGTCTGGCTGACGGCGCGCCCCCTCCCGCACCATCGGACGCCCGGCCCGGTGTCCGGGGACCCGGGCGAGGACTAGGCGCCCGACAGCAGGGCCCGGGCCACGAGGTCGGTGCTGAAGGCCGTCATGATGGCCAGGTACAGCAGTCCGGTGGCGGCCATCACCGCGCTGTAGGCCCGCTCCCTGAGCGCCAGCCGGGTGACGACCAGCAGACCCCCCGTGGTGATCGCGCTGGCGAGCCAGAACCACCCCAGGAGGCCACCGTAGGCGTCGTCGATGGTGCCGTTCAGCACCGAGACCATGCCCACCGGCACCAGCATCAGCACCACCTGGGGAACCCAGAGCGCCAGGGTCCAGTACACGAGCTCGAGCAGC
Source organism: Acidimicrobiales bacterium (assembly GCA_038235385.1). Taxonomy (GTDB): domain Bacteria; phylum Actinomycetota; class Acidimicrobiia; order Acidimicrobiales; family Acidimicrobilacustridaceae; genus JBBSTY01. The sequence continues at coordinate 2,734 of JBBSTY010000103.1, forward strand.
GGGCCGCGGCTCATGCCCGGCTGCACCAGGTACCAGTGCCCGAGGAGCATGGCGTCGGTGACGACGCCGAGGAACGCCGCCCCCACCAGCAGTCGGGCGACGGCGAGCCAGACCGGCGAGCCGTCCACGATCCCCGACGCCACGATGCCGACCACGCCGATGACCGGGGCGATGAGATCGAGCGCGGGAGGGAACTCCCGCGCCGACGGGTCCTTGTCCGTCGGAGCCCGGTCGATGCCGGTCATCTCGGCGACCCGCGCCGACCGCGCCTCGGCCAGCTGCTGCTGGCCCGCGACCCCGGCGCCCTTGCGCACCACGGACACCGCGAGGGCGACGCCGGCGGCCAACGCGACGCCCACCGACGCCAGGTCCCGGATCAGGACCGAATCGATCACGAAGAACCCGACGTAGGCGCCGCCCACGGCGAGCGTCAGGTACACCGCGCGCATGACCCAGCCGTAGCCGAGGCTGACCTCACGTCGACGGGTGGTCACCCAGAGGAACAGCAGGCCACCGGTGGCCCATTGGAGGAGGAAGGTCGCGCCGTCAAAGGCCATGGGGTCCGGGCTCCGATTCAGGCTTCGAGGCGGATGAGGCGGTGGTCGGCCTCGTTGAGCGGGCGGGGGCCATCGGGTGCGCACACGACGATGTCCTCCAGACGGATGCCCCATCGACCGCTGCGGTAGATGCCGGGCTCGACCGAGAACGCATGGCCCACTTCGAGCGGCGCGGTGTTGCCCTCGACCATGTAGGGGTCCTCGTGAGCCTCGATGCCGATGCCGTGACCGGTGCGGTGGATGAAGTGCTCACCGAGGCCGGCAGCAGCGATCACCTGTCGGGCGGCGCGGTCGATGTCCTCGCAGGGCGCCCCTGCGACGGCTGCGGCCACGCCCGTGGCCTGCGCCTCGAACAGCACGTCGTAGGCCTCGATCACCTCCGCAGGCGGCTCGCCGGTGGCGACGCAGCGGGTGATGTCCGAGCAGTAGCCGACCCCGCCGTCGGCGGCCATCGTGCCCCCGAAGTCGCACAGCACCACCTCGTCGGCCACGATCAGCCGGTCGCCGGGCTCGTGGTGGGGGCTGGCGGCGTTCTCGCCCGCGGCGACGATGGCGAAGTTCACCCGCTGGTGCCCTTCGGCGAGCAACCGACGTCCGATGTCGGTCGAGACCTGCGCCTCGGTCCGACCGATCAACGCGATCTCGCCCCCCTGGAGCTGCGCCGCGACCCGGTCGGCCGCCGAGGATGCGGCGGCCAGCGCGGCGACCTCGTGGTCGTCCTTCACCGCCCGCAGCGGACCCACGATCTCGGACGCCTTGCGCCACGAGATCGACGGCACGCGAGCGTGGAGCTCGACCAGGAACTGGGCCCAGGTCTGGTTGCCGATGGCCACGGTGAGGCCCGGTGCGAGTCGGTCGGTCACCAGGGCGAGGGCGTCGTCGGTCTCGTCCCAGGCCACGATGGAGAACACGTCGGGGCGCTCCACCACCCGGGGCGCCTCCAGCCGGGGAACGATCAGCTCGGCGGCCCCGTCGCGAGGCAGCACCAGCATCGTCAGCCGCTCGAGCGGCATGGCGTCGTACCCGGTGAGGTACGGGAGATCGGCGCCGACCGACAGGAGCAGGACGTCGACGTCGTGGTCGGCCATGGCCTGCCGGGCTCGCTCCATCCGATGCTGGTGCACGGCGTCACGCTACCGAGCGCACCGTGGGACCCGAAATCACGGCGGCGGGCGCCCGGGTTCAGGTGCGGAGCGCGGCGGTGACGCCGGCCGCCTGCTTGGCGTGGTAGCTCGAGCGGGTGAGGGGGCTGGACTCGACGTGACCGATGCCCAGGGACCGGCCCGTCGCGGCGAAGGCCGAGAACTGCTCGGGGGTGACCCAGCGGTGGATCGGGAGGTGGTTGCTGGTGGGTCGGAGGTACTGGCCGATCGTGACGATGTCGACCCCGACACCGGCGAGGTCGCCCAGGGTCTGGTCGACCTCGTCGTCGGTCTCGCCCATGCCGACGATGAGCCCCGACTTCACGGTGAGACCGGCTGCCTTCGCCCGGACCAGCACCGAGAGGCTTCGGGCGTACGCGGCCGACGGGCGTACGGCGCGCTGCAACCGGGCGACGGTTTCGACGTTGTGGTTGAGCACGTCGGGGCGGGCGGCGAAGATCAGCCCGAGGGCATCGGGGTCGCCCTTGCAGTCGGGGATGAGCACCTCGATCGACGTGTTCGGTGTACGAAGACGGATGGCGTCGATGGTGGCGGCGAACGCGGCCGCACCCCCGTCGGGGAGGTCATCGCGCGCGACCGCGGTGACGACGGCGAACGACAGGCCCATCTGATCGACCGCCTCGGCGACCCGGTGGGGTTCGTGCGGGTCGAGCGCCAACGGATGACGGGTGTCGACCAGGCAGAACCCGCACGCACGCGTGCACCGCTCGCCGTTGATCATGAAGGTGGCCGTGCCGTCGGCCCAGCACTCGTAGATGTTGGGACAGCCCGCCTCCTCGCACACGGTGACCAGCTGGTGGTCGCGCATGGTGCGGCGCAGCTCGCGGTACTCGTCGCCCATCTTCACCGGAACCCGCATCCACTCGGGCTTCCGCGCGGAGATCTCGAGCCCGTCGGCGACGCCGGCCTGGTCGAGGCGGCCGCGGAGCCGAACCGAGGTCGGGCCTGCGGGGGTGGGCGCACCCGGGCCCTCGCCGCGGGTGAACGCCGAGAGGTCCTCGACCCGGTGGCGCCAGACGACGTCGGCACGCTCCCACGAGGTCGCCGGCAGATCGGGTCCGACCCATCGCTCGATGGCGCGGTGGGCGACGGCGTCGACGACCTCGCGCATGGACGCCGCGATGCCTTCGGCCGCGAGCGAGGTCACCGCCTTGTCGGCGATGCCGCACGGCACGATGTGGTCGAAGTACGTGAGGTCGGGGTCGACGTTGAGCGCGAACCCGTGCATCGACCGACCGCGCGACAGCCGCACCCCGATCGCCGCGATCTTGCGCGGCTGGGCGCCATCGGGATCGAGCCACACGCCGGGGTACCCCGCCAGACGGGAGGCGCCGGGAAGTCCGAGGTCGTCGAGCGCGTCGATCAGGAGCTGTTCGACCGCGTGGACGTACGCCGCGGTGTCGGCCATGCCGCCGCCGCGCTTGCCGGGCACCGTGAGGATCGGGTAGCCGACGAGCTGACCCGGACCGTGGTAGGTGACATCTCCGCCCCGGTCGGTGGCGATCAGGTGCGCCCCCACCGATGCCGGGTCGACGAGCACGTGTGCGAGGTCGGCGCCGGGCCCGTGCGTGTAGACGTGGGGGTGTTCGAGCAGCAGGAGCCAGTCGTCACCGCCGGAGGCGAACAGGCCGTGTTGGAGCGCGTGCGCGTCGGCGTAGGGAGTCGATCCGAGCCATCGGATGCGAAGGGTCGCGCTCACGCCCCGGCACCGAGCGGCACCGCCTGGCCGAGCATCACGCGATCTCCGCCTCCCAATCGCGCGTCTCGATGATCTCCTTCACCTCGTGCATGAACGCCGCCGCGTACGCGCCGTCGAAGGCCCGATGGTCCCACGACAGTGCCAGCAGCCCGACCGAGTGGATGGCGATCGCCTCGAACCCGTCGATGTCGGTGACCACCACCGGTTTGCGGCCCACCCCGTCGGTGGAGAGGATCGCCACCTGGGGCTGGTTGATGATCGGGAGCACCATGTGGGTGCCGAACGAACCGGAGTTCGAGATCGTGAACGTGCCGAGGGAGATGTCGTCGGCGGAGAGCTTCTTGGTGCGCGCCCGGGTAGCCACGTCGTTGATCGACCGGGCCACCGCTCGCAGACGCATGTCGTCGGCGTTGTGCATGACCGGCGCCAGCAGCCCTTCGAAGTTGAGATCGACGGCGACGGCGAGGTTCACGTAGTTGTGCACGATGAGCTCGCCGTCGCCCACCGTGGCGTTCATGTGCGGGAACGAGCTGAGCGCGTCGATGACCGCCCGCGAGATGAAGGGCAGGTAGGTGAGACCGAAGCCCTCGGTGGCACGGAAGGACTCCTTGTGGCGCCGACGGACCCGTTCGACGTTCTCGTAGTCCACCTCGACCACCGTGAACGCGTGGGGCGACACGTGCTGCGACATCACCATGTGCTCACCGGTGCGGCGCCGGATGTTGTTGAGCGGTTCGGTGGTGTCGCCGGTGCCGGTTCGGGGCGCAGGACGCTGGGTGACGAGCGCCGGTGGCGCCGGAGCCGGGGCGCCGGGAGCCGGCGCGGGGGTCGCGGGTCGGCTGCCCTCACGAGCGATCTGCTGCTCGACATCAGCGCGGGTGATGCGCCCGCCGATGCCCGACCCGGAGATGGTGGAGACGTCGAGGCCGTTCTCCTCGATGAGCTTGCGCACGACGGGCGAGACGAGGGCGCTCGATCCGCCGACCGCCATCGTCGGAGCAGGAGCCGCCGCCGGCGGAGCCGCAGCCGGTGGGGCGGCCGGAGCCGACGCGGCCGGAGGGGGCGCCGGGGTGGGAGCAGGTTCGGGGGGCGGCGGAGCCGCCGGGGCCGCGGCCGGGGGCGCGTCGGCGACCGATTCGGGGGAGGGATCGCCGGAGGACGTGTCGGCACCGGTGGGCGCATCGTCGCTGACGACCGCGATGACGGTCCCGACGTCGACGGTGTCGCCCTCCGGGACGCGGATCTCGGCGAGGAACCCGGCGACGGGTGACGGGACCTCGGAGTCGACCTTGTCGGTCGACACCTCGAAGAGGACCTCGTCCATGGCCACGGGTTCGCCGATCGCCTTGAACCACTTGGTGATGGTGCCCTCGGTGACGGTCTCGCCCAACTGGGGCATCTCGACGTCTGCCATGAACCGATCCTCTGCTTTCGTTGCCGTGGCCTTGCTCGTGGTGCTCGGAGCGCCGCACGCGCACCGAGCGGTGGTCCTAGCCGTGCAGGCCCCGTCCCGTGAGCGCCATGACGGTTTCGCCGTAGAGCTCGCTGAGCGACGGGTGGGGTTGGATGAACGGGGCGACCTCGTCGACGGTGGCCTCCCAGTTGACGGCGAGGTACCCCTGACCGAGCTGCTCGGTGACCCACGGACCCACCATGTGGACCCCGATGATCTGGCCGGCCCGGCCCTCTGCGTCCTTCAACGCGATGACCTTCACCATGCCATCGGCCTCACCGAGGATGAGCGCCCGGCCGTTGCCCATGAACCGGTGCTTCGACACCGCGATGTCGAGACCGGCCTCCTTGGCGCTCTGCTCGGAGTGACCGGCGAACGCGACCTCGGGGTGGCAGTAGATGGCCCACGGCACCCGGGAGTAGTCGACCGGAAGGGCGGGCTCACCGAGGATGTCCTTGATCACGACGATCGCCTCGGCGAACCCGACGTGGGCCAGCGCCGGGGTGGCGATGACGTCGCCGACGGCGTAGACGCCGTCCTCGGCGGTTCGGCACCGCTCGTCGACGACGATGAAGCCCCGGTTGTCGACCTCGACGGCGGTGCCGGCGAGATCGAGGTTCTCCGACAGGGGCCGACGGCCGATGGACATGACGACGAGATCGACGTCGAGGGTCTCGCCGTCGCCGAACGCCACCACCGTGCCACAGTGACCGTCGCCCTTGAGCTCGTGACCGCTGACGGCCACCCCCGTGCGCACGTCGATGCCCCGGCTCTTGAACGAGCGCAGGACGAGCTTGGTGGCGTCCTCGTCGCACCCGGGGAGGATCTTGGGCAGCGCCTCGAGGATCGTCACCTGCGTGCCGAGATCGGCCATCATCGAGGCGAACTCACACCCGATCGCGCCCCCGCCGATCACCGCTGCGGTCGCCGGCAGCTCGGTGAGCGAGAGCATCTCGTCGGACGTGACGACCGTGGTGCCGTCGATGTCGAAGCCGGGAATCGTGCGGGGCAGCGAGCCTGTCGCCAGGACGATGTTGGTGCCGACCAGCTCGACGGCGCCCGATTCGCCGCCGGTGACCTTGACGGTGTGGCCCGGACCGAGGGTGCCGACGCCGTCGTACACGGTGACCTTGCGCTTCTTGAGCAGGCCGGTGAGACCGTTGAAGAGCTGGTCGACGACCTTCTGCTTGCGCACCTGGGTGACCGAGAAGTCGATCTTCGGCTCCCCGGCCTCGATGCCGAACTCGGACGCGCCGACGACCGCTCGGTGCACCGCCGCGGTCTCGAGCAGCTCCTTGGCCGGGATGCACCCGACGTGGAGGCACGTGCCACCGACCTTGCTCATCTCGATCATGGCGATGTTCAGGCCGGCAGCAGCGCCGTAGAGCGCCGCCGCGTAGCCGCCCGGGCCACCGCCGATGATGACGACATCGAAGTGCTCGGCCGTCGGAACCACCTCCAGAACCGGGCCCTGCGCCGGTGCAGGGCCACCTTCGGCGAGCCTACCGGCTCGCCGGACCGTCTCGTTCCGGCCCGGTCGGCGCGTTCGCGAGGCTGACGCTCAGCCGAGGTACCCCATCGGATCCACCGCGGTGCCGTTGCTGCCGAGGCGCACCTCGAAGTGGAGGTGGGGTCCGGTGGAGTGCCCCGTCGAGCCGACGAGACCGATGGTGGCGCCGCGGCCGACGTCCTGGCCGTTGCTGGCGATCAGTCGGCTCTGGTGGGCGTAGAGGGTGACGATGCCGTTGCCGTGGTCGATCAGGATCACGTTGCCGTAGCCGTCCATCACCCCGGAGTAGAAGACCGTGCCGGCCGCAGCGGCGGCGATGGGCACGCCCATCCCCACGCCGATGTCGATGCCTCGGTGGAACGTTCCCCACCTCGCGCCGTAGGGCGAGGTGATCGGACCGCTCACCGGCCACGACAGCGTGCCGCCACCGGGAGGCCGGGTGACGGGCGGCGAGGTGGGCGGGACCGTCGTGGTCGGGCGGGGGGTCGTGGGGGGCGGCGCCACCGGCAGACCGGGAGCGGCGACCGTGGTGATCGGTGCGGCGGCGGTGGTCGTGGGTGCGGCGGTCGACGACGTGGTGGTGACCGGCATGGCCGCGACCTCGCGCTGGGCGATGACCGACGCGAGGTTCGCCTCCTGGGCATCCAACGCCTTGGATTCGGTGACGAGCGCGTCGATGCGGGCCTCGAGCTGGACCCGAACGTCCTCCTGGCGCGAGCGCATCCCCTCGGCGTCGGCCAGATCCGCCTCCGCCTGGGCCTTCAGCTCGTCGATGCGCTGCTGGGCCGATTCGAGCTCGGCACGGTTGGCGCCGAGCTGCAGCTCGGCCATCTGGCGGTCCACCATCACCGAGTGGTCGTACTGGGCGACGTGGCGGATCAGCGTGTTCATGCGGCCGAGCATCTGGGGATCCTTCGCCGCCAGCATCTGGGTGGCGCTCTCACGATCCGGTTTCATGTACGCGGAGACAGCCCGCTCGGCGGCGAGGTCACGGGCCTCCTGCACGGCCTTCTCGGCATCCTCCACGGCTCGGCGCAGGTCGGCCAGCTCGCCCTCGATCCGGTCCTTCTCCGCGTTGGCATCCGCGGCGGCGGCGTCGAGCTCGCCGATCCGGGCATCGAGTCGGGCCACCTCCGCCTTGAGCTCGACGTCGGACGCGGTCAGCTCGTCGAGCTCGGCGTGGACCTCGCCCGAGCGGGTCCTGGTCTTCTCACGCTCGGCGCGTTCGGTGGCGGCCGGATCGTTGGAAGGCCCCTGGGCCTGGGCGGGGAGCACCGAGACGACCAACACCGCGAGGACGACGCCGACGAGCGCGCCGCGACGCCGCAGACGACGGTCCGACCGGCGCGTGGCCGTGCGGTGGGCGGGGGAAGGTGCGGGCGCTCGTTCGTTCGTGGGCACAGCTACGCCAACCTCGAAGGGTGCGGTTCCGCCCGCAGGGCCGCCACTGTAACAAAGGTCACGTCCGGAGGGAACCCCCCAAACTGCACCGATCGTGGTCCACCCCTCACCGTGCGCGAATCGTGGGGGTCGCCCAGGTCTCCCGGGTCGGTCACGTCGAGATCATGAGTTGGATCACGAACGCGGCGATGATCGCCACGCCGCACGCCAACGACAACAGGATCAACTTCCTCGTGCTCATCGGGGCGCACCCTACCGGCGCCGAGGGTCCGACCCCAGCCGGCCTCAGGAACAGGTGAGGTCCACGACCATCGACAGCGGTTGGCCGAGCGGATCGTCGGGTCCGGCCGGCGCCGACGGCACGAGGCCGTCGACGACGAGGTGGCCGGCGGCGTCGCTCGACAACGTGAAGGTACCGGTGGTCCCGACGCCCGGCGACCAGGTCTGCGCCGAAGGCGCAGCACCGGTGGAGGGATCCGGTTTGGCGGCGTAGGCGACCGACACCGTGAAGGGCGTGGTGGCCAGGTCGAAGGTGGTAGCACCCTTGGTGGCGTCGGGGTACTGCATCGTGACGGTGATGGCCTGCGACGAGGAGGCGTCCTCGGCCGCGTACACGAGGGTGAAGCCCCGGAGATCGGCGGCTCGGGCGGTGCACGGACCCGAGGTGGCGCCCACGGTGACCACGGTCCCGTCGACCGACGCCGTGATCGCCCCGGTGAAGGCAGCCGTCGCCGCAACCATCGGCTCCCCGGAGCTCGACGACATGACGGCGCCGCCGCCGGAACCGCCGACCGAGTCGAAGAGGTCGCCGGTGGACTGGTCGACCGCGTACCAGATCCCGAGGGGCAGCACGACGGTCATGAGGACCATGAACACGACCCACGCGGCGACCCCGGCACCCACTCCCCTCCTCGCCACCGGACCCGGGTCGCCCGCGTTCGTCGGCGGTCCGGTGCGCACCAGCTTCCATCCACCGCGAGCGCCGCCGACGACCACCCGGCAGTACCGGCACCCGCCGTTGTCGTCGAGGGCCAGGGGCGCACCGCAGCTCGGGCACTCCTGGGGAAGCGGAGCCTGACCCAGCGCCGCCGGACGTTGGAAGGTCCAGTCCTCCACGAAGTCGTTCTTGCGCTTCGCCGTGGTCACGGCCGCGAACCGCACGGTGACGGTGTCCCAGGCAGCATCGTGACGGGCGTCGTAGATCGTGGCGTGCTGGACCGACGCGATGACCGGCGCCTTCGTGGTGCCCATCGCCGTGAGGTGGTGGTACTGCGCGTCACCGAGGAGCGGCCGGACGGTGGACAGGTCCCCCGAGGCGCGGGCCTTCATCACCCGCCAGAAGGCGCCCTCGGCGTACGACAGGAACTCGGCACCGTTGAAGTTGTCGTCGATGGCCGTGATGGTCTGCACGCCGGGCGCCATCGCGCCTGCCCACGTGAGCCCACCGAAGGAGATCTGCACCTGGCTGAAGCCGTACTGCCCGAACGACATGACGTTCCCTCGTCAGTGGGGGGCCCGAGGCTCCGCGCCCGCGCCGGTGCACGAAGCATGTCAGGTCGGACCGGCGTCCACCTGAGTAGCCGGTACTCAGGCGACGCCGCGACCGAGCGGTCGGGGATCGTCGGGGCCGCACCAGCGCTGACGCGACGCGGCGAGGGTGGCCACCCTGGTCGGAGCGGCCACCCTCGGCGTGATCGTCGTGTGCCGCCGCAGCGGCGGTGATCAGGCGTCGATCACTTGGGCTGCATGCGGATGCCGCCATCCACGCGGATGTCGACGGCGTTCATGTAGCTGTTGGTGATGAGCTCGAGCGCCAGGGTGGCGAACTCGTGGCTGGTGCCGAGGCGCTTGGGGAACAGGACGCCCTTCTGGAGGGTCTCCTTGAACGCCTCGGATGCCTCGCCGGTGCCGTAGATCGGGGTGTCGATCAGGCCCGGGGCGATGGTGTTGACGCGCACGCCGACGGCGCTGAGGTCGCGGGCGACCGGCAGGGTCATGCCGACGACGCCGCCCTTGGACGCCGAGTAGGACGCCTGGCCGATCTGGCCGTCGTATGCGGCAACCGACGCGGTGTTGACGATGGCGCCGCGCTCGTTGTCGGCGAAGGGCTCGTTCTGCGACATCGCGGTGGCCGCGAGCCGGATGCAGTTGAAGGTACCGATCAGGTTGATGTCGATGACCTTCTTGAACACGTCGAGGTCGTGTGCCGATGCGTACTGGCCGTCCTTGCCGATGGTGCGGGTGGCCCAACCGACGCCGGCGCAGTTGACGAGCGCGCGCAGCGGGCCCATCTCCTTGGCGGTCTCGACGGCGGCGATGACCTCGTCGGTGTTGGTGACGTCCGCGTGGCAGAACGCGCCGCCGATCTCGTTGGCCAGGGCGTTGCCCTTGTCGTCGCTCATGTCGAGCACCACGACCTTGGCGCCGCGCTCGGCGAGCAGGCGACAGGTCGCCTCTCCGAGACCGGAGGCGCCCCCCGTGACGATTGCTGAAGCTCCGGTGATATCCATGCGGCGCAGCCTAGGGGTGGGCTGGCGCCGCAGGCCAGCCGTGTACGGGGGCTCCCCCGGCGGGCCGAACAGGCGCGTTTCGCCGGCGCGACCGCTCGGACCTGCCGTCGTGGGCGGCCTGCGCTCAGGGGTTTCGGCCAGGTGGCCGGTCACCGCCGCTCCGCGCGCACTTCGCTGGACCCGAGCCCACGGCGGCACTCCCCACCCGCCGCCGCCGGGGGTCAGCATCCTCAACACGTCGCCCGCCTTGAGTTGGATCGTGCACTTGTCCGGCAGCGCTTCGATCCGTGACTCGTCGCCGCCGGGCAGAAGCCAGTTCTCCCCCACCGCTCCCGGCTCGCCACCGGCGAGTCCCCACGGCTGCGAGACCCGCCGTTCGGTGATCAGCGACACAGTGGCGTCGACCAGCACCTGGAGGTCGCGCTCGATCCCCTCGCCGCCGGCGGACCATCCCGCACCGCCGCTCCCCCGCCGTAGCCGCTGCCGGAGCACACGCATCGGTAACGCTCGTTCCAGGGCCTCGATCGGGGTGTTCTTGGTGTTGGTCAACACTGCTACTATTTGACACCAGTGACCGCCACCCTGACGCCGACCGTGCTCTACATCCGCCAGAGCCTCACGCGCGACAAGTCAGAGTCGATCCCCCTCCAGATCGAGCGCTGCACCGAAGCAGCCAGGGCGCTGGGCGCGGAGATCGTCGAGACCCTGGTCGAGCCGCCGAGCACGTCGGGGTTCAAGGACCGCGGCCGCGGTCGGCCCCGCTTCCTCGACCTGCTCGAACTGGTCCGGTCCGGCCAGGCCCGGGCGGTGATGGCCTACAAGTCCGACCGGTTGTCTCGCGGTGGTGGGCCGGGGTGGGCGCCGCTGATCGAGGCGTTCGAGGACGCCGGCTGCGACACCGACCACGCCGTGCTCACGCCGAACGGCTGGTTGAGCGAGTTCGAGATCGGCATCCGGGCGTCGATGGATCGCGAAGAGTCCAAGAAGCTGTCCGACCGCATGCGCGACGTTCGGGCGCGTGATGCGCGAGAGGGCAAGCCCCGCATCTCGGGACGGCCGTACGGCTACTCGTGCGCCGGGTTGCACGCCAGTGACTGCGAGGTCGTCGGCTGCCGGCACGACGGCACCATGAGCCTCGTCCCGGGTGAGCTCGAGGTGATCGAAGAGGTCGTCGAGCGGGTCCTGCTCGGCGAGTCGCTGTGGCGCATCGCCAACGACTTCAACGACCGTGGCATCCCGTCGGCGCGTGGCGGCGAGTGGCGCACGGGCACGCTGACCCGACTGTTGACCAACCCCCGCTACGTCGGCCTGCGTGAGCACAACGGCGTGGTGGTGGCTGAGGGCCGGTGGGAGCGGGCCATCGACCGCTCGACTTGGGACCGGCTGCAAGAAGCGTTGAAGGCGCGCCCGACTGCCGGGCCGAAGCGCTTCGGCGCTCGCACCTACCCGCTGGTCGGCTTCCTGTTCTGCTCCAAGTGCGGCGGCAAGCTCCGTTCGCTGCGCAAGCAGAACGGCCGGCGTGCCTACTACTGCCGCAAGGGCGCGGGCCTTGGTGGCTGCGGTGGGATCTCCACGATCGCTGAGCCGGTCGAGGACGAGGTTCGCCAGTACGTGATCGGCAAGCTCTGCGACCCGAAGTACCGCAAGCAGCTGGTCCGCCTGTCCGAGACCGCTGCGGACGAGTCCGAGAGCCTCGCCGACCAGCTCGCCGACGCCGAAGCTCAGCGAGACATGCTGCTCGACCTGTACCTCGAGAAGAAGGTCAACAAGGCCACTTACGAGCGCCGCTACTCGGCGCTCACCGACACCATCGAAGCTCTCGGGCGCAAGGCGTTCGCCGCGCCGCAGCACTCCGTGCTGCGCGACCTTCCGCCGACCGTCGAGCAGCTCGACGAGCTGTGGGAGGCGAAGGGCATCGGGTTTCAGCGTCAACTGATCGACCTCGTCATCCAGCGCGTCGAGGTGCTTCCCGGCCAGCAGGGGCGGAAGGCCTTCGATCCGAAGCGGCTGGTTTGGCACCCCCGGTAGCGACCCGGACGATCCGCACGAACCGCGCCAACGTCTCCGCATCCAGCTCGCTGCCACCAGCCGCAGAGTCGATCGCCCGGGCCTTGGCCACCCAGGGATGGACCGACTCGTCCAACTCGAAGGCGAGCTGATCCTCGGCGGGCCGGCCACGGACGCGGCGCGTCACAACCCGAGCCCCATCTGCTCGATCGCCGTCTGCTTCGCGGCACTGCGATCGAGTGCTCGGCGGAGGTCGGCCACGGGGTCGTCGGGCTCATGCGACGCGACCACGTAGACATGATTCCGGAGCCGACCGCGGGTGATCGACGTGTAGCCGGCTTCCGCGTAGAGCGAATCGTCGCCGAGCACGAGCGACACGTCACACGTCATCCCCTGTGCCTTGTGGACCGTCATGGCGTAGCCGTGCGTCAGGTGCCCCTCGGCGGCGTACCGGGCTGGAATCTCGAGCCGGCGTCCGTCGTGGGTGTCGACGAGGAGGTTGCCCTCCTCCATCCCGGCGATCGTGCCTTGCGTCCCGTTCATCACACCGCTGCGGCGATCGTTGCGCAGC
>JBBSTY010000104.1:0-15214 GCA_038235385.1 Acidimicrobiales bacterium
GATCGGTCGGACGATCAGAAGTCCATGTCGCCGCCGCCCATGGCGGGTGCGGCCGCCTCGGGCTTGTCGGCGATGACGGCCTCGGTGGTGAGGAACAGCGCCGCGATCGACGCTGCGTTCTGCAGTGCCGAGCGGGTGACCTTGGCGGCATCGATGATGCCGGCCTTCACCAGGTCCTCGTACTCGCCGGTGGCGGCGTTGAGGCCCTCGCTCGGGGTCTCGAGGTTCCGCACGCGCTCGACGACGACCCCACCCTCGAGGCCGGCGTTGGTGGCGATCTGCTTCAGCGGCTCGGCGAGGGCGTACGCCACGATCCGGGCGCCGGTGGCCTCGTCGGGTGCCATCTCCTTGGCCGCGTCGAGGACGCTGGCCTGGGCGCGGAGCAGGGTGACGCCGCCGCCGGCGACGACGCCTTCCTCGATGGCCGCCTTGGTGGTGCTGACGGCGTCCTCGATGCGGTGCTTCTTCTCCTTGAGCTCCACCTCGGTGGCGGCGCCGACCTTGAGGACGGCCACGCCGCCCGACAGCTTGGCGAGGCGCTCCTGGAGCTTCTCGCGGTCGTAGTCGGAGTCGGTGTTGTCGATCTCGGTCTTGATCTGGGCGATCCGACCCTCGACGTCGGAGCCGGAGCCGGCACCCTCGACGATGGTGGTCTCGTCCTTGGTGACGACGACCTTGCGGGCCTGACCGAGCAGGTCGAGGGTGGTGTTCTCGACCTTGAGGCCGACCTCCTCGGTGATGACCTGACCGCCGGTGAGGATGGCGATGTCCTGGAGCGTGGCCTTGCGGCGGTCGCCGAAACCGGGCGCCTTGACCGACACCGAGTTGAACGTGCCTCGGATCTTGTTGACCACGAGGGTGGCGAGCGCCTCGCCCTCGATGTCCTCGGCGATGATCAGCAGCGGCTTGCCGGCCTGCATGACCTTCTCGAGCACGGGAACGAGGTCGCGCACGGCGGTGATCTTGGAGCCGACGAGCAGGATGTACGGGTCGTCGAGGACCGCTTCCATGCGCTCGGGGTCGGTGACCATGTACGGCGAGATGTAGCCCTTGTCGAACCGCATCCCCTCCACGAAGTCGAGCTCGATGCCGAAGGTCTGGGACTCCTCGACGGTGATGACGCCGTCCTTGCCCACCTTGTCGATGGCCTCGGCGATGACCTCACCGATCGCCGGATCCGCCGACGAGATGCCGGCGACCTGGGCGATCTGGGACTTGTCGTCGACCTCGACGGCGACGGCGTGGACGGCTTCGGTGGCCGTGACGACCGCGGCCTCGATGCCGCGCTTGACCGACATCGGGTTGGCACCGGCGGCGATGTTGCGCAGCCCCTCGCGGACCATGGACCAGGCGAGGACCGTCGCCGTGGTGGTGCCGTCACCGGCGACGTCGTCGGTCTTCTTGGCGACCTCCTTGACCAGTTCGGCGCCGATGCGCTCGTACGGATCCTCGAGGTCGATCTCCTTGGCGATCGACACGCCGTCGTTGGTGATGGTGGGGGCGCCCCACTTCTTGTCCAACACGACGTTGCGGCCCTTCGGGCCGAGGGTGACGCGCACGGCGTCGGCGAGCTGGTTCATGCCACGCTCGAGTGCACGACGAGCGGTCTCGTCGAACTCGATGATCTTGGCCATTGCGTTTCCTCCGTCTGCGGCTGCGGCGCCGAGCGGCGCCGCACCTTCGGCTGTTAGCACTCTCGGTTGTCGAGTGCTAACAGCCAACCAAATCGGGCGGCGTCGCGCAACCTCACCCCGGAACGGGCGCGCGGGGCGGCGGGTGCCAGTGGTCGCGGAACGGCCACCGGTGCCGTCGCCGCTCAGCTCGTCAGCAGATCGTGGGAGCGCAGATACGCGGCGATCGGCGCCGCGAGCGTCGTGGAGAAGCGGGCGGTCAGATGCAGGTCGTCCCACTTCACCACCACCCCGCCGATGATCGGATCGCAGATCGGCAGGTAGGGGCACACCAGCCGATCGAAGTCGGCCGACAGGACCAGGTCGTTCTCCGCTGCGATCTCCCGGACCTTCAACTCGTACCAGTTCAGCTCGCTGACCGCGACGTACCGGCAGTCCTCGACGACCTCGCTGGTCCTGAGGCACTTGAACGGCTCGAACGCGATGTCCGGGTGGCGGGGCATCGGCTCGATGACGACCAGTGGACGTCCACCTGCGGTGAGCTCGGCCACCGATGCATCCGTCGTGGCGTCGACCTCGGGGTGGATCGGCTTGCCCTCGGGGTCGGAGGGGCCCTTGTCCTCGGTGTAGGCGGCGTCCATCACGATGATCACATCGGGATCGAGCTCGGGGATCACCCGCGCGTACGCATCCTCCTTGGCACGCCGGCACCCCTCCAGGTCCCGGGGACCGATCACGTAGAGCCCGCGCTGCCAGGGGCACCCGGCGCGCACCGCGAGCGACAACGTGAGGTCGTTGGCCTCCGCCATCGCGATGAACGCGTTGGTCATCATCTCGGCGTTGCTGTCGCCCATCAGCAGCACGTGCGTGCCCGATCCCCGCACGACGGTGCACGCCTCCGCGGGTGCGTCGAGGCACGTGAGCTCCTCGCCGTCGGGGCCGAGCGGCTGACCGAAGCCCTCGGCGTAGAGCGGTCCGAAGTCGATCCCGTCGGGCACGGGGGTGAAGCGATCGGTCGGCACCTGCGCCGTCACCTCCCCCGACGAGCGCGGCTCGATGACCGCCGGGATGATCACGAGCGCGCCGATGATGCTGATGGTCAGGCCGATGGCGACGACCGGCAACCGGTAGCGATCGAGGAACGACGACGATCGCACCGGGTGCTCGAGGAGCTGGTAGCTGAGCGACGCCAGGCCCGTGGCGACAACGCAGGCGAGCACGGCGGTGGCGGGGGCCGTGAGGCCGAGCGCCTCGGTCGCCACGATCACGACCGGCCAGTGCCAGAGGTAGGTGCCGTAGGAGACCCGACCGAGGTACACGAGGGGTGGGCTCGACAGCACCCGTGTGGTCCAGCCGCCCTGCTCGCCCTCGAGGGCGACGAGGGCGACCGCGGTGAGCACGGTCGCCACGATCCCCCGCACGATCGGGTCGTCACCACCGATCGAGGTGCCCGCCACGACGATCGCCACCACGGCCGCCGGGGCCACGACGCGCAGCACGGAGCGGCGGACGCCGAGTCGATCGACCAGGCCCGGCACGAGGGCGAGCGACGCACCCGCGAGCAACTGGTACACCCGGGCATCGGTGCCGTAGTAGGCCCGGATCGGATCCGCGGTCCGCAGGTGCAGCGCCCACCCCACCGACGCCAACGCCGCCGACGCGACCACGACCCGCACCACGAGCAGCTGCCGACGCCGGAGCCGCCCGGCCGCCCAGAACAGAGCGGCGAGCGCCACCGGCCACACCAGGTAGAACTGCTCCTCCACCGCGAGCGACCAGTACGGCAGCACGGGGTTGGACGCGACATCCGCACCGAAGTACCCGGTCGACTCGTGGATGAACCACCAGTTCGCCGAGTAGAGGAACGCCGCCTTGAACGAGTTGACCGACGCCAATGCCGCGATCGGATCGACCAGCGTGACGATCAGCGCGGTGCCGATCAACGCGACGAACACGGCCGGCAGGAGGCGCCGGAACCGTCGCGCGTAGAACCGCGAGAAGCGGACGCGGTGCCCGCCGGCGAGGTCGCGCACGAGCAGCTGCGTGACCAGGAAGCCCGAGAGCACGAAGAACACGTCCACGCCGATGTACCCGCCGCCGACACGCTGCAGCCCGGCGTGGAACAGCACGACCAGGTACACGGCCACGGCACGCAGACCATCGAGGTGGGGCCGGTACCCCGAGGGGGTGACGACCTGATCGGCGAAGGTCTCGGTGTGGTCGCGGTCCGCCAGCGCGCCTCCCACCCCGCTCATGCGCCGAAGTTACCGGACGCACCCGGATCGGGCTCGTCGGCGGCGGGCGCCACGGCGTCGAACCGATGACGCACACCATCGCGACCCCCGTGCCCGCCTCCTGCAACATCTGGCAACGTGCGTTGCCAGCCGGTAGGTTCCTGATCCGACCCGATGGACGATCGGCCTCGCCGTGAGCCGGCACCGCGCGTTCCGGAGGTCGACCAACGAGGCCTGGAGGTCCACCGTGGCGCAGAACGGGCGGGATGGCGAGGGCGGACGACGCCACGTCGTGGTGATCGGCGCCGGCGTCGGCGGACTCGGTGCGGCGCTGGCCCTGAGCCGCGCCGGGCACCGGGTCACGGTGCTCGAGCGGGACGCGACCCCCACGCCGGCCACGGCCGAGGAGGCGTTCGGCTGGGACCGCCGGGGAGCGCCCCAGGTCCGACACTCCCACGCGCTGTTGGCGCGACTGCGCAACCTGCTGCGCGACCGCTATCCCGACGTGCTGGCGCGGCTCATCGACGCCGGGGCCACCGAGATGCACTTCACCGAGAACCTGCCGGTCGGGATCGACGATCGCGAGCCGAAGCCGGGCGACGAGGACCTGGCGGCCATCGCCTGCCGGCGCACCACCTTCGAGTGGGTGCTGCGCACCACCGTGCTCGCCGAGGACCGCGTCACGCTGCTCGACGGCGTCACCGTCGACGGGTTGGTCGCCGACCGGCGGAGCCACCACGACCTGCCGGCGGTCACCGGCGTCCGGGCGACCGTCCACGGGACGCAGCAGATCATCGACGCCGACCTCGTCGTCGCGGCCACCGGGCGGCGCACCGGCGTCCCGCGTTGGCTGGGCGAGCTCGGCGTCGACCTCGACATCCGCGAGGAGGACACCGGCATCGTCTACCTGTCGCGGTTCTACCGGATGCTCCCCACCGCCGAGGTGCCGGTGTCCACCGGGCCGATCGGCGGCGATCTGGGCTACCTCAAGTACGCGGTGTTCGTCGGCGACAACCGCACCCACTCGGTCACCTTCGCCGTACGCACCGGCGATGACGACCTGCGCCGCCGGCTCCTCGACCCCGATACCTTCGACCACGCCGCCCGAGTGCTCCCGGCCACGACCGATTGGGTCCAACCCGACCGCGCCGGCGCGATCACACCCGTGCACGTGATGGGCGGGCTCCTGAACCGGCGCATCCGCTACCTCGACGCCGACGGCCGGCCCCGTGTGCTCGGCCTGCACGCCGTCGGCGACGCCCACACCTGCACCAACCCGCTCTACGGGCGAGGCTGCTCGCTCGCCATGGTCCAGGCCGATCTGCTCGCCGAGGCGGTGGCCGCCGAACCCCACGACGCCGAGGCCCGAGCGCGCCTGTTCGAGGCGGCCTCGGCCCGCGAGATCGAGCCGTGGTACCGGGCCTCGGTCTCCCAGGATCGAGCGGCACGGCGGCGCACCGCAGCCGAGCTCGCCGCCGAGGCCCCCGAAGCCGCCGCCGGGGACGAGGCACGAACCGACGAGCACGCCGACGAGTTCGAGGGCGATCGTGACGTCGCCAGCCAACCCGACTTCGCCGGCGAGCTCCTCCGCGACGGGCTGCTCCCCGCCGTCGGGGTCGACGCGGTCGTGTTCCGCGCCTTCATCCGCGCGTTCAACCTGCTCGAGGCGCCGGAGGCGCTGATGAACGACGCCGAGGTGGTCGCGCGGGTCCTCGCGGTGTTCCAGGAGCGTGGGGAGCGTGAACCGCCACCGCCGCTCGGGCCACCTCGGACCGAGATGCTCGATCGCCTCGACGAGCTCACGGTCTGACCTCGGACCCGGCCCCAAAACGACCGGCGGCCGATTGATCAGTTCCGCCGAATGATCAACCGGCCTCAGGCCTCTGGGTTCCCGCCACAGAACTGCGTTGTTCTGGGATTCGCCGCTCTACAAGAGAAGTATCGGACGAAAATCGCCCGGCGTTGATGCATTTGGGTCATATGGACTGCCAAATGGGCCAGGTGACCCAACCTCGGACACACTGCGTGTCACTCATGGCTGCGCAGCGTGTTCATCGGGCTCCGGAGCGGCGCGATGCCGCGTGGGCAAGGCGTCCTCCTCCGTCGATCGCGCTCAGGCGCCGCCGGCGACCGCCTGCATGATCGACACCGTGCCACCCGTCGGCACCGGCGTGGCCAGGCCGTCGAGGAAGCGGATGTCGTCGTCGTCGACGAACACGTTGACGTACCGCACGAGCGCGCCGTCGCCGTCGAGCAGCTTCTCCTTGAACCCGGGATGGTCCGACTCCAGCGCGTCGAGCACGTCCGCCACGCTCGCTCCTTCGACGGTGACCTGGCTGTTGCCGGCGGTCATGGTGCGGAACACGGGGGGCACGCGGACGGTGACGCTCATGGTGGACTCGACTTTCGACGGCGCGGGCGGATGGGGCAGGACCCGAAGGACCCGCACCCGCAGTTGGTGGGCGATCGGGAGCGACCGAGCCTCTGATCGGACCAGATCGGGAAGCGATACGGCGGCGGCGAGCGTGTCCGACGTCGGCGCATCGACGCACCGCTGCCGGGCGACCACGATGGATGATCCCGCCGAGCCGCACGGTACGCTCGGAGGCGGTCGATCCCGGCCGATCCGGCCCGATCGCTCGGTCGGCTGCACACCTCGTCGGATGATCCGCACCTTCCACCACGCCGAGTTCACGGCGGAGCACCTCGAGTCGGCCAAGGACGGCCGTCGGGTTTCGGTGTGCCTGCCCGCCCGCAACGAGGCCGACACCGTCGGCGCGATCGTCGAGATCTTGCGCGCCGAACTCGTCGAACGCATCGAGCTGATCGACGAGATCATCGTGATCGACGACCACTCGACCGACCGCACCGCAGATGTTGCGGCGGCCGCGGGCGCCAAGGTGCACCAGGCCTCCGAGGTGCTCCCCGAGTACGGCGACGGGCACGGCAAGGGCGAAGCCATGTGGAAGTCGCTCTTCGTCTCCCATGGCGAGTTCGTGGTGTGGTGCGACGCCGACGTGCGCAACTTCGGCCCCGAGTACGTCATCGGGCTCCTCGGGCCACTGCTCACCCGGACCGACGTCGCGTTCGTGAAGGGCTTCTACGACCGGCCGGTGAACGACGGCGGCAACGGCGGCGGACGGGTCACCGAGCTCGTCGCCCGACCGATCATCGCACTGCTGTTCCCCGAGCTGGCGCCGATCGTGCAGCCCCTGGCCGGCGAGTACGCCGGCCGCCGCGATGTCCTCGAACAGGTCGCGTTCGTCCAGGGCTACGGCGTCGACCTCGGGTTGCTCATCGACATCTGCACACGCTTCGGCGTCACGTCGATCTCCCAGGTCGACCTGGGAACCCGGCTCCATCGCAACCGGCCGCTCGACGAGCTCTCCCCGCAGGCCATGTCGGTGCTGCAGACCGCCCTCCGTCGCGTCGACCCCGATCTCGTCGCCACGTCCGCCCTGCTCGCCCGCCCGGGGCACGAACCCCTGGTGGTCGACGTGGCGGAGCGGCCACCGCTCGTCGAGGTGCCCGGGTACCGCCGATCCACGGCCTGACCTGCGCCACCGCCACCCACGTGGGGCGCGAGGCGGCCGATCACGGATCTTTTCACGCCGACCGCTCCAGATCCGGGCCAACCGTCCGACAGGACGTAGGTCGATCGGCCTATGTCGACGACAGCCGGGGAACGTAGGGGGGAGCGGTCACACCGACCGACATCCCCGCTGCCCGAACCGAGGAGCCACCTCCATGACGACTGCTGCACACCGAGTTGGCGGGATCACCGACCGTGGCCGTCGGACCGCCGCGGACCGCCGTGCCGACCGCCTGGCCGAACTGGTGGCCGAACTCGCCGACTGCGACGACGACGTGGCGCGGCAGGCGATCGAGGAGCGGCCGGCGCAGGCCGACCCCCTCGAGCAGGTGGCCCGGGCCCTCACGGCGATCCGTCACCGGACCGAGCCCCAGGATCGACTCCGCATCGCGGGCTTCCTCCGGCACCTCCATCCGACGCTCCCCCGTCGACCCCGACCCGGCGCCGTGTCCGTGGCCGACCGCGCCGAGGACCACCTGGCGCACCACGGGTCGCTCCGGCGGTGGGACCGCACCGACCGCGACGGTGCTCGAGCTGGCGACCGGTCGGGAGCGACCGAGCGCGACGACCTCGAGCGGTTCGATCAGGACGGCGAACCGATCATCGATCTGCGCGACCGCACCGCGCGCTTCCGACGCCCGCGCTGACGCCACCCCGAGCGACTCCTCAGGCGAACACCGGCGGGTAGCGGGTTGCCCACGGTTGAGCCGCTTCGAGCTGCGCCGCCACCCGCACGAGCAGGTCCTCGCGACCGTAGGCGGCGACGAGCTGCACCCCGATGGGCAGCCCGGCCTCGTTCCAGAAGAGCGGGAGCGAGATCGCCGGTTGGCCGGTGACGTTGAACGGCACCGTGAACTGCACCATCGGCGACGAGCGGAAGAGCCCGTTGAGCGGGTTGTCAGGTGTCGCCGCGAACTGTCCGAGCTCGGGGGGCGGCTCGGTGAGGGTCGGGGTGAGCAGGAGATCGTTGCCGTCGGCCCACCACCGGGCCATCCGCCGCGTGAAGACCGAGAAGTGGTCGAGCGCCGTCTGGAACTGCACGGCGGTCACCTGACGGCCCATCTCCGCCAACGCCCAGGTGCCCGCCTCGACCCCGTCGGCGGTGACCGGTACGCCGCTCATCCGGCCGAGGTCGTCGAGACCGGCGGCGGTCCACGCCGAGAGGGTGTTGAGGAAGTGGCCGGTGAACTCGGCTTGGAAGGCCTCGTCGTCGAACAGGGGGTGGTCGGCGGGGGTGACGTCGTGGCCGAGCGACGCCAGGAGCGCCGCGGCGTGCTCGGTGGCGGCGACGCAATCGGGGTGGGTGGCGACCGACGGGTCGCCGGGTGCGGTCCGGATGCCGATGCGCAACCGCCCGGGATCGGTGCCTACCTCGTGGGCGAAGGGTCGCTCCGGCGTGGGTGCGCTGTAGGGATCGCCGGGCATCAGACCGGCGATGGCGTCGAGCGCGGTGGCCGCGTCGCGCACCGATCGGGTGACCGCCAGGCGACGCACCAGCCCGCCCCATGCCTCGCCGACCTCCGGGCCGAGCGAATGGCGCCCACGCGACGGGAAGAGCCCGACGAGCCCGCACTCGCTGGCCGGGATGCGGATCGAGCCTCCACCGTCGCCCGCGTGGCCGAGCGGCACCATCCCCGACGCCACGGCCGCGGCGGACCCGCCGCTGGAGCCCCCGGTGGAATGATCCGGGTTCCAGGGGTTGCGCGTCGGCCCGTAGGCCTCCGGCTCGGTGGTGACCACGAGCCCGAGCTCGGGCGTGTTGGTCTTGCCCACGACGACGAACCCGGCCTGCTTGAACTTGGCCTGCACGTAGCTGTCGTGGTCGCCGACGTAGCCCAACCGCTTCAGGTGCTCGGTGCCGGCGTGGTACGGGTCGCCCTCGGTGATGCCGTCGAGATCCTTGACCACCATCGGCACGCCCCGGAACGGACCGTCGGGCAGCGGCCCCGCCGCCTCCGCACGGGCACGATCGAAGCGCTCGTGGATGACGGCGTTGAGCTGCGGGTTCAACCGCTCGATGCGGCCGATCGCCGCGTCGACCAGCTCGAGGGGACTGGCCTCGCCGCGACGTACGAGCTCGGCCTGACCCAGGGCATCCAGCGCTGCGAGTCCATCGGTCATGTCCACTCCCCCTGTCGTCCGGGTCGCCACGGCCCGGGTCCTCAGCATGCCAGCACGCGGGCCGGCCTGCGCTCCGACCGACCCGCCGCCCGGTCGCCACCCGACCACCGCCCGGCGCCGATCGACGACGCCGGACGACACCGTGGTGCCCCTAGGCTGGGTACCCCGGCCTGCGATCGCCGGGCATCGACCACTCGTGAGGTTGCCCGCATGGC
Organism: Acidimicrobiales bacterium; assembly: GCA_038235385.1. Taxonomy (GTDB): domain Bacteria; phylum Actinomycetota; class Acidimicrobiia; order Acidimicrobiales; family Acidimicrobilacustridaceae; genus JBBSTY01. The sequence continues at coordinate 9,794 of JBBSTY010000104.1, forward strand.
GCTGTCCGACGACACCGATCTCGAACGACCCCGGCTCCCGATGGCGATCTACGTCGTGGTCGGCGTCCTCGCCGTGATCGGCCTCTTCTCGCTGTTCGGCTTCGTGGTCGGCACCATCTCGTTGCTGATCCGCATCGCCATCTTCGGCGCCCTCGCGCTGCTCGTGCTCTGGGGCCTCAAGGCGATCGTGATCGGCAAACCGCGCCCCGACGACCGGATCTGACGCACGGATCATCAGGACCCGGTCAGCGCGCCGCGCCTAGCGTGCGCGTCATGGCCGTGGCGGGGAGCGAGCGTGTCGGGCCGGCGGTGACCGACGAGGGAAGCAGCGGATCGCAGGCACCGAACGCCCGGTGGGTGACGCTGGCGGCGGCCGCGTTCGCCCTCGTCGCGATCGCCTACCTCCGGAGGTGGGCGCCGCTCACCGGGGACGAACCGCTCTATGCACTGCGAGGAAGGTCCTTCATCGACCGGGAGGTGCCCTGGTTCTCGTGGCCGTCGCTTCGAGCTCCAGGTCTGCCGCTGGTCATCGCACCGTTGGCTCGGGGCGCTGATGCGTGGCTCAAGGTCGTCGTGCTGGTCGCCGCGGTGACGATGGTGGCCGTGGTGCACCGAATCGGGTCGGAGGTGTTCGGTCGCCGGTCTGCGTGTTGGGCGGCGATCGTGTTCGTCGTCACGCCGGTTCTCCTCCTCTCGTCGGTGGCGCTGTTGCCCGACGTCCCCGGCGCGTGCCTGTCCGTCCTCGCCATCTTGGCCATCGTGATGTTCCTCCTGAAGCGGGCCAGCGCGTGGTGGTTCCTCGTCATGGTGCTTGCGGTCGCTGCGGCCAACACCGTCCGGTTCTCGTCCGCCGTGATCGTGTGCATCGCGTTCGTGAGCCTGCTCGTGGCCGTCCCGAGCATCGTCGGGCAGGTGCGGTGGCGGGTGGTGGCCAGTTCGTCCGCCCTGATCGCCCTGACCGCCTGGGGCAACTTCGTTCCGGCTCTCGGGTCTCTCGATGGCATCTCGCCGTGGTCTGCGAACCGGGCGATGATCGTCGACTACGCCATCGGGCTCGACCGCCGGCCCGTGACCTTCGTCCAATCGTTCGCCCTCTCGTACGGGTTCCCTCGCCAAGCGGTTCCAGCCGCGATCGGTGGCCTGGCGTTCCTGACGATCGTGGGTGTAGCCGTTGCCGTGGGGCTCTGGAGCGCTCACCGACGACGAGACCGCGTGGTTCTGTTTCCCCTGCTCTGGTTCGCGCTCACCCTCGCGTTCGACGCCGTGAACCTCCAGACCTTCGAGCTCCGCTACCTGATCCCGACGCTCATCCCGCTCTCGCTGATCGGCGGGGTCGGGCTCGCCGCCGTCACGGCCACGTGGACGCGGACGGGCGCCGGCGCCCTCGCGACCGTGATCGCCGTCAGCGGCCTGACGTTCGGGTGGCATCTGACGTCCGACCACGCCCGCGCCGACGACGCCGAAGACGCCGCCATCCGAGACGCCGGGCAGTTCATCGCCGATCAGGGATCGGTCTGCTCCTCCGAGCTCCTCGGGGGCACTCCCGGGAAGAACCAGCAGCTGCTGTGGTACTCGGGCTGTCGTTCCGATCCGGTTTCGGCCGAGGTGCGGTACGTCGTGGTCCCTCGTCTCGCGTCGACGCCCGAGTCTCCCCCCGTTCGTGGCGGCCGCCTCGAGTCCACTCGAGCGTTCACCCTGGACAGGGACGGCACGACGACGATTCGCGTGCTCGACGTCTATCGGCTTCCCTGATCGTTGCCGAAGGTGCGACGGCCCGACGTCACGGTCCCCCGACCCCGAGCTCGAACCTGCTCGACGACGAACGGCTCCGCTCCCGGTCGCCAACCGCTCGTCGCCCGGAGATCGTCGTCGCCCTCAGATCGTCGTCAGCCAGTCGCCGACGATCTCGGTGATGCAGGCCGCGGTGTCGTTCACGGCTCGGTCCTCGCCGAAGCGAGCCACCAGCGACAACGCACGGATGCGCCCATCGGCGCCGTCGTACACGCGGCCGACGACGGCGGCGGCGGGGACCCCGAGGTCGGCGGCGAGATCGGCGACTCCGCCGACCACCTTGCCCTCGAAGGACTCGGCGTCGAGGAACCCCTCGCCCGTCACCACGAGATCGGCACGCTCCATCCGATCGGCGAGATCGACCTCGTCGGCCACGACCTCGAACCCCGACAGCAGCGTGGCGCCCAACGCAGCGAGTCCGCCGGCGAGACCACCGGCGCTCCCGGCGCCTTCGATCGTCGTCACGTCGACGTCGTGGTCGGCCAGGTAGGTCTGGCTCAGGCGCTCGAGCCGGCGGGTGAGGAGCTTCACCTGTGCCGGGGTCGCGCCCTTCTGCGCGGCGAAGCGCTCGGCTGCCTCGACGAAGGGCGCCCGGCTGTCGCACGCGACGATGAGCTCGGTGCCCCGCAGCCGATGGGGTGCGAAGATCGACCGGAGCGCTCCCAGCCCGCCGTCGGTCGTCGCCGAGCCGCCGACGCCCACGATGATCCGGCCGGCACCGGCTTCCACCGCTGCGGTGATCAGCTCGCCGACGCCGGCCGTGGTGGCTTCCATCGGATCGTTGCGCTCGGGGCCGCCGGCGAGCGCCAACCCCGCCGCACGCGCCATCTCGATGACCGCCACGCCGCGGCTCAAGCGCCACGGCGCGTCGACCGGCTCACCGAGCGGGCCGGTGACGGTCGTGACCCGGTTGGGGCCGCCGAGCACGTCCAGCGTGCCCTCGCCGCCGTCGGCCATCGCCACCTCGTCACAGGTGTGACCCGCAGCGATGGCCGCTCGGCCGATGGCGGCGGCGACCTCCGACGCAGTGGCGGTTCCCCGGAACTTGTCCGGAGCGGCGACGACGTGCATCGCGCCATCTTGGCCCACGGCCGCCTGAGGGGTCGTGGCCGGGAGCGTTCCTCCCGGTAGGTTGACCGCCGTGTCCACCGACCGCCCGACCACCGACCGCCCGTTGCTCATCGTCTCCAACCGGGGCCCGGTCTCGTTCGAGATCGACGACGGCGGCGAGCCGGTCGCCCGACGCGGCGCCGGCGGGCTCGTGTCGGGGCTCGGACCCATCGTGGCCGGCACCGACACCATCTGGATGGCGGCGGCGATGTCCGACGGCGATCGCCTCGTGGCGCGTGAAGGCGTCGTGGAGCGTGAGCAGTTCCGCATCCGCCTGCTCGATCTCGACCCGGTCGAGTTCGCCATGGCTTACGACGTCATCGGCAACGCCACGCTCTGGTTCGTGCACCACCACCTCTACGACCTCGCCCGGCGGCCACGGTTCGATCGCCACTGGCGCCGGGCGTGGGACGCCTACCGAGCGGTGAACGCTGCATTCGCGGCGGCGGTGGCCGAGACCGCCCCGCCCGACGCTGCGGTCCTCGTGCAGGACTACCACCTGACGATGCTCGCACCGGCGCTCGCCGAGACCCGGCCCGACCTGCGACTCGTGCACTTCGCTCACACGCCCTTCGCTGCGCCCGACCTGTTCGGGGTCCTGCCCGACGACGCGGGTCGCGAGCTGCTCGAGGGGCTCGCCGCGCACCACGCCTGCGGCTTCCACACCGAGCGATGGGCCGACTGCTTCACCGCCTGCTGCGAGCGGGTGCTCGGCCGACGCCCCACCACCTTCGTCGCGCCGCTGGCCCCCGATCCCGACGACATCGCGTCGGTCGCGTCCGGCGAACGGTGCGCGTCCGAGCTCGAGGCGCTCGATGCCCAGCTCGCCGGCCGACGCCTGATCGCCCGCGTCGACCGCATCGAGCTCTCGAAGAACATCGTGCGTGGGTTCCACGCCTTCGACGATCTGCTCGAGCGCCACCCGCGCTGGCGCGAGCAGGTCGTGTTCGGGGCCTACGTGTACCCGTCCCGCGAGGGGCTCGTCGAGTACCTCGCCTACCGCCAGGAGATCGAGCGGGTCGTCGCGCAGATCAACGAACGCTGGGCGACCCCCACCTGGACCCCGATCCTGCTGGACACGTCGGACAACTTCCCCCGGTCGGTCGCCGCGCTCGTGCGCTACGACGCGCTCCTCGTGAACCCGGTGCGCGACGGGCTGAACCTCGTGGCCAAGGAGGGTCCGATCGTGAACCGCCACGACGGTCTGCTCGTGCTCAGCCCCGAGTCCGGCGCGTGGGCCGAGCTCCACGACGTCGCGGTCGGTGCCAACCCCTTCGACATCACGGCCACCGCGGACGCCCTCGACCACGTGCTCGGGCTCGATCTCGCCGACCGACGAGCCCGCGCTGCGGCTCTCCGGGCCGCGGTCACCAGACGCACCCCGGCCGATTGGCTCGCCGGGCAGATCGACGCCGCTCGCTGACGCTTCGTCGCCCTCAGACGAGGGCGTCGCGTAGGCCCTGGAGCATCTCACGCACGCCGGACGGCCCGTCGACGCGCACGTCGGCGCGTTCGGTCAGCTCGGCGGACTCCTCGGTGCTGCGAACCGCGACCCGGATGGCGCGCACCGACCGGCCGGCGAGCTCGTCGAGGGCGTCGAACGCAGGGAGGTCGCCGACGTCGTCACCCACGAAGAGCACGGTCTGCAGGTCGTCGGTCAGCTCGAGCAACGCCGTGCCCTTGTCGACCTCGATCGGCGGGTGCAGCTCGTAGGACATGCGGGCACTGCGCACCTGCAGGCCCGAGCGAGCAGCCTGCTGCTCGGCGAAGGCGCGGATCTCGGCGTCGAGCTCGGGGTGGGTGCGGAAGTGCAGCGTGATCGACAGGCCCTTGCCCTCGACGTGCATCCCCTTCGGACCATGGGCGACCGACGACGCGGCGACGTCGTCGATCACCTCGCGCCAGGAACCCCCGAGCGGGTGATCACTGCGCACGCCGTCGGTGACGGTCTCGAGCCCGTAGAGCCCCGCCAACAGGATCGAGCGGGAGAAGAAGGGGGTGAGGAAGTCGACGGGTCGGCCCGAGAGCACGCCGACCACCGCCACCAGGTCGGCCAGTTCCCCGAGGACCGCGGCGCTGCCCTCCACGGGTCGGGCCAGATCGGGTTCGTCGACGATCTCGGCCAACGTGCCGTCGAAGTCGCAGAAGATCCCGGTCCGGCTCGGGTCGGCGAGGATCGGTTCGAGTCCGGCGAGGACTGCGCTCTGCGTCACGATCACCACGCTAGTGCCGCTCGTGCCGCATCGCAGCGGCCACCTCGTCGGCGTGTCGGGGCGATCAGGGCGCGTCGGAACCGATGATGACCAGGATCTGGGCGGTGTTCATCGGGGTGGGCGACGGCGTCGGGATCGGGTTGACCGCGGAGTCGGGCAGGCCGAGCACGACCGCGATCGCCTGGGCCTCCGATTCGAGGTCGCCCGTGTAGTAGACGGCGCTGTCGGCGACCGCTGGAGGAGCGAGGTCCAACGTCTCGGGTTTGGGGTAGCCGGCGGCGGTGAGCTTGGCAGCTTGGGGTCCGGC
>JBBSTY010000105.1:0-15186 GCA_038235385.1 Acidimicrobiales bacterium
CGCCGGCCGCCCCGGGGCCGGTCAGCCCCAAGTTCACCGGCTGATCGTTCCAATCTGACCGACCGGGCCCGATGGGTTCCGGCCGGCGTACGACACGGGCCGCGCCTCCGGGCGCGGCCTTCGTCGTTCCCGGAGCCCGGTTCTCCACCACGTTCACGGAGCGTTGCGAACCGAGGTCGGGTTCGGGCGAGGCTTCGGTTCCCCGAGCGGGTTCGCGATACGATCTCGGCTCCAGTCGTACCATCTCGGTACTTTGGGAGGAGAACCCGACATGAGCACAGGCGGCCGTACGGCGGCAAAGATCACAGGAGTTGCTGCAGCAGCAGGACTCGTCTTCGGCATGATGGGACCGGCGTTCGCCGCCTCCCAGGTCGTCGAGTACCGGCTCGACTCGGGCTCGGTGACCATCAACGAGACCACCTACGCGCTTCCGGATTCCACCGGCATCGAGGGCACCTGGGATGATGCGACGGGTGATTTCACCGGCGTGTTCCGGTCCTCCGCCGTCCCCTCGCAGCAGGCGGTCACCAGCCCGGTGGTCGGCACCATCGACCTCACCACCGAGTTCGTGGGCACCACCGACGTCACCGGCACCATCGATCCGGCCACCGGCGACGGCTCCCTGGGCCTCACCATGGACGTCGTGATCACCCTCCAGTCGCTCTCGACCGCTCCTGACGTGCCGCCGGTGATCCTCGACCAGGTGTGCACCATCGCCAACGTGCCGGTGAGCTACAGCGTCACGGCCACGGGCCTCGGCGCCGATTCGGAGATCTTCACCAACCTGGCACTCACCGCGGCACCGTTCGCCGCTCCGGCCGCCACGTGCGTCGCCGGCCCGGCCGGCAACCCGGCGCTGACCCCGATCATCCAGGAGAACATCAACACGACGGTCGGGCTGCCCACGCAGGACACCGCATCGGTGCTCAGCTTCGTGGCCGGCGCCATCCCGCCGCCGCCTCCGTCCACGACCACGACCACCGGCGTGACGACCACGACCGCGTCGGACCTCAAGAACTGCGACGACTTCCAGTACCGGGACGAGGCTCAAGCGGTTCTCGACGCGGATCGGACCGACCCGAACCAGTTGGACGGCGACGGCAACGGGCAGGCTTGCGAGAACCTTCCGGTTCGTCCCGCGCCGGCCGTCACGGCCACCGTTCGTTTCACCGGCTGACCATCGCCGTCGAACGGTTCGGGCTCGCCTGATCCATCCGCAAGCTCGAACGATGGGCCGTGCGACCCGCACGGCCCTTCGTCGTTCCCGGCCATCGTTCGGCTCAGCGATTCACCCTGGTCCATGTCGGCCGGGGTGGGTGCACCGGGCGGATCACGACGTGGCATCCGATAGCCTCCCAAACGAACCGATCCGAACACCTTCCCGAGGAAAGACACCATGGCTTTCGAACTCCCGCCGCTCCCGTACGCGATGGACGCACTGGCTCCCCACATCAGCCAGGAGACGCTCGAGTACCACTACGGCAAGCACCACCAGGCCTACGTCACCAACCTCAACAAGCTGGTGGAGGGAACCGACCACGAGGGCAAGTCCCTCGAGGACATCATCATGAGCGCCGATGGTGGCGTGTTCAACAACGCCGCCCAGGTGTGGAACCACACCTTCTACTGGAGCTCCCTCAAGCCGGGCGGCGGCGGTGCCCCCACCGGCGACGTCGGCGAGAAGATCAACAGCGCCTTCGGCTCCTACGACTCGTTCAAGGACGAGTTCGCCAAGGCGGCCGCCACCCAGTTCGGTTCCGGGTGGGCGTGGCTCGTCGACGACGGCTCCAAGCTGGCCATCACCCAGACCGCCAACGCCGACCTGCCCCTGAAGCACGGCCAGAAGGCGCTGCTCACCATCGATGTGTGGGAGCACGCCTACTACATCGACTACCGCAACGCCCGCCCCAAGTACATCGACACCTACCTCGACAGCCTGGTCAACTGGGACTTCGTGGCCACCAACCTGGCCAGCTGAACCACCCCGTCCGCCTCGGCGGAACGAGTCGAACCCAGAGGGAGCCCCACGGGGCTCCCTCTGTCGTTGACGAACCGTGCCTGCGAGGATCCTCACCCGTCGTCAGCGGTCGCCGTCCCGCCGTCGGGTCGAACCGTGCGCTCCGTTCGCTCGGACGGCAGTGGTGTGCGTGTGCCGCCGCGGGTGGATCGGCGTCGCCGGTAGGGTGGCGACCCGTCATGGTCCTCCCCCTCGTCGCCGCCACCACCCACGCCGCTGCGGCCTCCCTGTCGGCCGCGACCCACCGGTTGGTGGCCGACACGTCCACCACGCTCCCGTCGTTCACGGGCGCGTGCGCGGACGACCCGAGTGCCGTGTGCACGACGGTTCGCGACTGGACGGGGAGCGACGCCTGGGCGTCGGCCGCCGAGTGGCTCGTGGCCCGGCCGCTCACCATCGCCCTGATCGTCCTCGTCGCCTGGATCGCCAACCGCATCGCCCACGTGGCGATCAAGCGCTCGATGACCCGTCTGCTCGATCCCGACCGCCAACGGGCGCGCCGGATGCTGCGGGCGGCCACGCCGGCCGTGCTCCAGAGCACGGGCGAGGTGGGCATGCGCGCCGACGCCCGTGCCCAGACCCTCACCACCGTGTTCCGCAGCCTGGCCACGATCCTCATCTGGTTCGTCGCCATCGTGTGGATCCTCAGCGTGCTCGACGTCGACGTCGCACCGCTGGTCGCCAGCGCCGGCATCCTCGGTGTGGCCCTCGGCTTCGGTGCCCAGAACGTGGTGCGCGACTTCCTGGCGGGCACGTTCATGGTGATCGAGGACCAGTTCGGTGTGGGCGACGTGGTGGACCTCGGGGAGGCGACCGGCACCGTCGAGGGGATCACCCTGCGCGCCACCCGCGTGCGCGACGTGCAGGGAACGCTGTGGCACGTCCCCAACGGCCAGATCCAGCGGGTGGCCAACAAGAGCCAGTCGTGGTCACGGGCGGTGCTCGACCTCGACGTCGACGGCGCCACCGACTACGAGGCCGCCGCCCCGGTGATCGCGCAGGTGGCGAACGCCGTCGCCGCCGACCCGGACTACCTCGCCGACATCGTCGACTCGCCCGAGCTCTGGGGGATCGAGGCGTTCACCGCCGACGGGTACACGATCCGGTTGGTGGTCAAGACCCGTCCGGCCGCGCAGTTCCGGGTCATGCGCGAGCTCCGGGCGCGCATCCGGGTGGCGTTCGCCGAGCACGGCCTGGTGCTGGCCGGATCCCGCAACGATGTCTGGGTGCACGATGCCGACGGTGGCGCCGGTCCGATCGACCTGCCCACCCCCGACGAGGGCTGACCATCGGTCGGTGACGGCTGACGGCTGACGGCTGACGGCTGACGGCTGGCGGACCATGACCAACGGCGTGGTGGCTTCAGGCGGCGAGCGCCGGGGCGCGGGCGGGCGACGTCGCGCTCGGTTCGAGGGGCGGCGGGGAGGGCGACGGTTCGGTTCGGCGGAGTCGTGCGGTGCCGCACGGCGCGGCCGACGAGGCGGCGAGCGCCGAGGCGCGAGCGAACCGGCGCAGGGCCGGGGAGGCGGATCGGTCGTTGGGGGTCTCGATCGGTCGTGGAGAACCCGGTCGGTGGTTGCGTGGCGACGCGCCGGGAACGCTCCACGTCCGCCGTTCGGTGTGGTCGCCCGGTGCGGCCAGGCGACCACCGACGATGGGCTGAGTTCCCACAAAAGACCTGGTCAACCCTTGTTTCTCCCAGCTCACCAGAGTAATATCGAACGTATGTTCGATAGCGACCGAGCGAGGGTGGGGGGATGCGAGCAGCGGCTCGATCCGGCCGGCGCGTCGGATCTCGAGGTGGCCGAACGGGTCGCGGCGATCGAACGTCAGCGCACCCGGTTGGATGCCGAATCGGCGGTGCTGCTGGGCGAGCTCGAAGCGCGCAAGGTCACCGACCGCGAGTTCGGGTTGGGCACCGCGGCGTGGTTGGCCCACGAGGCCGGGTTGCCGTCGGGGGTGGCCCGCAACCGGGTGCGGGTCGCGTGGAAGCTTCGCCGCTACCTCCCACTCGTCGCCGACGCGCTCGAATCGGGCCGCATCGGTTGGGAGCATGTTCGCACCATCGTCGAGCTCGCCAACCCCCGGATCATCGACACCGTGGTCGCCAACCAGGAGCTGTTGATCGGCCTGGCGGAGCGGTGCCGGTTCGAGCCGTGGCGCGGCGAGGTCCGGTCGCTGGCGCGCCTGTGGGATCAGGACGGCGGCTACGACCCCAACGAGGACCCGAACGCCAACCGGCTGTCCTACGGCACCACCCTCGACGGGTTGCTGACCTTGGCCGCCACCCTCACCGGCGAGCACGCCGAAGTCGTGGCCCAGGCGATCGAGACCAAGACCGACGAGCTGCATCGCCGGGCGCTGCGCGACCACGAGGCCTGCGAGGAGATCGAGGTGCCGTCGCGGTCCACGTTGCGAGCCTTGGCGCTCACCGAGCTGATCCGTCAGGCCCTCGGGATCGATCTCGAGTCGTCGAGGGGTCCGAAGGTCGAAGCGACGATGGTCGTCGATGCCGATGATCCCACCGTCGCCACCAACCCTGATGGGGTCCGGCTGGCTGATGGCACCACCCGGGTGCTGCGGTGCGATGCGGAGATCCATGCACTGGTCGTGGATCGCCTGGGTGTGCCGCTCGATCTGGGGCGGCATGTGCGGTGGGCCAGCGACGGGCAGCGCCGAGCGGTGCGTCACCGCGATGGCGGGTGCGTCTTCGCCGGGTGCGGCGCGAAGGTCATGTGGTGCGATGTGCACCACTGCGTGCACGCCGAACACGGTGGTGTCACCGACGTCTGCAACCTCGTGTGCCTCTGTCGACACCACCACGAGGTCGTGCACCGCACCGGCTGGTCGGTGCGCGTCGACCACGACGGGTGGGCGATCTTCCGAACCCCGAACGGCAACGTGATCTGGGGTCAACGTCACGGCCGACAGCGCGCCGGCCCGCCACCCGACCCGCTCCACGAACCCACCGCAACCGCCACCCACGCACACCGCCACCCACCCGGCGGCACCCACACCATCGCCGGCCGATCCGGCCGCGCGGCCGAGCGATCAGGCGGAGTCGGTCGCGAGGGGGTTCACGGGCTGGCGACGGGTGGCTCCGACGACGCCGGACCCGCCTCGGGCGCCGACGAGGTGGTGGACGGTGCGGTCCCCTCGGACGAACGTTCGTCGACGGCGTCCTGGTCCGGCTCAGCGGCCGCCGTACCGATCATCTCGTAGAGCTGACGCTCGACCTCGGCCATTCGGTCGATGTGTCCGAGGGCGGCGGCCCGCCATTCGACGGGATCGATCGCCTGGCTGCTCGGCGTGGTGCCACGGAGGTCGTTCTGACCGATGCCATCCTCGAACGCGGCCCGCATCAGCTCGCCGAAGACGTCGCCGGCCAGGGCGGAGCGAGCGAGCATCTTCTGCTGCGCCGTGGCGAAGTTCAAGAAGGTGGACTCCGCGTGGTCGGTCTCGGTCCTGCGCTGCATGGGCTCGGCGAACGCCTTGCACGCGTCTCCCGCAGCGGCGGCGTCGCCGTTGCAGCCGGGGACCCCCGAACCCGACGGGGAGGGTCCCGCGCCCCCCAACAGGTCGAGGGTGAAGGGGAAGTAGCCAACCTCGACTGCGACCGTCAGGTCGCTCGCGGTCGCCGCCTCGAGCTCGGCGAAGGTCCCGTAGTTGCTCGCCGTCAGCAACCCTCGGATGAGCGCAGGTTGCTCCGCGCCCTGGAGGTACTGGAGGGGTAGGTCGCCGAGCGAGGCGACGGTGTAGGTATAGCCATCGAGGGTGTCGTAGATCTCCGTCTCCGCCTCGTCGACCGACCGGCGGAGGATGTCGAGCCGGGCGAGCCGGTTGTCGGCCTGCTTGATCGCTTCGTCGAGCGTCGGTGATTCGCCCGGCCGGACGACGGCGAGCGCCTCTCGGTAGTCGTCGAGTGCTCGATCGGTCGCGACGCGCTGCGCTCCGAGCTCGTCCTCGCCACTCGTTCGGGTGCTTCCCCCAGAGACCGCCGTGAGCACCGACTCGCGGTTGAGTTGGTGACGCAGCTCAGCGGTGGTCGCCAAGAAGCCCACCATCTCCTGGTCCCGTTCGGACAGCCCGGTGTTCGTCGTCACCGCCGGGTCGGGGGTGGTCAACGTGATGTCCGAGCCCACATCCCGGGAGCGCAGCGCCATGGCGCCGGCGAGCAGCACGACGACGACCATCGCAGCGGGAACCGCCCGCAGAGCGAGCGCTCGGCGTCGGTTGCTCGAGGCGCGCTGGTGGAGCTCGTCGGCGCCGAGCGGTGCGCGGGCGGGGGGGCTCAGGTCGGTGAGCTCCCGGAGGCGGGTGTCGAGATCGTTCATGGTCGGGGCCCTCCCCGTTCGACGGCGCGTTCGGTGCTCGGTGTGGTTCGTGGTGCCGTTGGTGCGGATCGGCGTTCGGGGTTCGTCCCGGGGCTGTCGTCGCCCAACAGCTCGGCGAGATGCTTGCGGGCGGAGTGGAGCGTGGCCGAGACGGTGCCGGGCACGATGCCCATCACGGCGGCCACCTGCGGCTCGGTCAGGTCGCCCAGGTAGCGCAGGGCAACAGCGGTTCGTTCTCGCTCGGGGAGGTCGGCGACGGCATCCCAGAGCTCCCATTGCGACTCGGTGGTGACGCTCGTGGTGGCGGAGCGGTCGTCGTGCGCGCCGAACCCCCTCGCTCGTGCGGTGAGGTTCGATTCGACCGAGCGCCGCGATCGTTGCTTGCGGACCACGTTGCGGGCCACGGTGAAGATCCACCCGGCGGGTGCGTCCATGTGCTCGACCCGCGGCCACTTCGCCAGCGCTCGGACGAACGCCTCGTCCACCGCGTCGGTCGCCGCGTCCGCGCCGCATCCCGTCGCCGCGTTCAGCGTCGCGATCAATCGGTCCCTGGTCTCGCCGTAGAAGGCTTCGAACGTCGTCTCACCCGCCAGCCGCGGTTCCACCGGTTGCGTTCCCATCGAACCTCCTGCCCCTCCAAGTCCTGGGAACAGCGATTCCTTTGGTCGCCGGGACGGTGCGGCGCCGAGCATCCGCGCGAGTCACGCGGGCGGAGCAGGCTCCTCGGGGGCGAGGGTGACCTCGACGGCGGCGGCGTCGGCAGCTTCGAGGGTGATGTCGATGACCCGGCCGGCCTCGACCACGTCGCCGAGCGCGCCGCGCAGGGCGTCGAGGCGAGCGTCGGTGTCGTGGACCACCACCGAGGTGACTTCGGTCTTGAGCGAGCGCTTGGCCTCGGTCTTGGCCTTGCGGATCTCGCCGAGCGCAGCGGCGGCCGCATCGAACACGACGGGATCGCCGGTGGAGGCGACGAGGTCGGTCTCGGCGACGGTGGGCCACGACGCACGGTGCACCGATCCCTCCTGCCACCACGACCACACCTCGGCGGTGACGAAGGGGAGGAACGGTGCGAAGAGGCGCAACAGCGTGCCGAGGGCCACGTGGAGCGCGGCCTGGGCCGAGGCAGCCTGCTCGTCGCCGAAGGCGCCGTAGGCCCGACCCTTGACGAGCTCGAGGTACTCGTCGCAGAAGCGCCAGAAGAACTGCTCGGTGCGCTCGATCGCCCGGGCGTAGTCGTAGCCGTCGAACGCCTTGGTGGCCTCGGCGACGAGGGCGTGCAGCCCGGCGACCATGGCCTGATCGAGCGGGTGGGAGATGACCGAGGGATCGGCGGGCGAGCCCGCGGTGAGCACGGTGGCGTCGCCGATGCCGAGCGCGAACTTCGACGCGTTGAGGATCTTGATGGCGAGCCGACGCCCGTTCTTCATCTGGGCTTCCTCGAACGCGGTGTCGGTGCCGGGGCGGCCGTTGGCCGCCCAGTAGCGCACGGCGTCGGCTCCGTACTGATCGATGAGGTGCGCCGGGGTGATGACGTTGCCCTTGGACTTGGACATCTTCTTGCGGTCCGGGTCGAGGATCCAGCCCGACAGGGCGACGTTGGCCCACGGGAGCGAGCCGTGCTCGAGGTGGGACCGCAGCACCGTCGAGAAGGTCCAGGTGCGGATGATGTCGTGGCCCTGCGGGCGCAGGTCCATGGGGAACGTGCGCTCGAACAGGTCGGGGTCGTCGCCCCATCCGGTGGCGATCTGCGGGGTGAGCGACGAGGTGGCCCACGTGTCCATGATGTCGGGGTCGCCGACGAACCCGCCCGGCTCGCCCCGCTGGGACTCCTCGAACCCGGGGGGCGCGGCCGACGACGGATCGACCGGCAACGACGCCTCGTCGGCCACGATGAACGACGAGTAGTCGGGTTGGCCATCGGCATCGACGGGGTACCAGACCGGGAAGGGCACCCCGAAGTAGCGCTGGCGCGAGACCAGCCAGTCACCGTTGAGGCCGTTCGTCCAGTTCTCGAACCGGGCCTGCATGTAGGACGGGTGCCAGGCCAGCTCCTTGCCGCGCCGCAGGAGCGACTCGCGCAGCTCGTCGTCGCGGCCGCCGTTGCGGAGGTACCACTGGCGGCTGGTGATGATCTCGAGCGGGCGATCGCCGCGCTCGTAGAACTTCACCGGGTGCACGATGGGGCGGGGGTCGCCCACCAGGTCGCCGGTGTCGCGGAGCTGGTCGACGACGATGACCTGGGCCTGCTTGACGGTCTTGCCGGCCATCGCCGCGAACCGCTCCTCGGCGTCGGGGTCGGCGTCGGCCGCGGAGATCCAGTCCGGCGTGTCGGGCTGGATGCGTCCCCGCTCGGTGACGATCGAGCGGGTGGGCCGCTGGAGCTCGCGCCACCACACCACGTCGGTGGTGTCGCCGAAGGTGCAGATCATGGCGATGCCCGACCCCTTCTCGGGATCGGCGAGCTCGTGGGCGCGGACCTCGACCTCGACCCCGTACAGCGGGGTGCGGACGGTGGTGCCGAACAGCGGCTGGTACCGCTCGTCGTCGGGGTGGGCGACGAGCGAGACGCATGCGGCGATGAGCTCGGGGCGTGTGGTCTCGATGAAGACCGGTTCGCCGCCGTCGGTGCGGCGGAACCCGATGCGGTGGTACGCGCCAGGGAGCTCGCGGTCCTCGAGCTCGGCCTGGGCGACGGCGCAGGTGTAGTCGACGTCCCAGAGGACGGGCGCCTCGGCCTTGTACGCCTCGCCGCGCTCGAGGTTGTGGAGGAAGGCACGCTGGGCCACGCGTTGGCTGCGCTCGTCGATCGTCGCGTACGTCATCGTCCAATCCACCGACAGCCCGAGCGATCGCCACACGCGCTCGAAGACCACCTCGTCCTGGACGGTGAGCCGGTCGCACAGGTCGACGAAGTTGCGACGCGAGACGTGCACGGCACGGGGCTTGTTCTTGCCGGTGGGGACGTCGCCGTCGAACTCGGGCACGAACGCGGGGTCGTAGGGGAGCGAGGGATCGCACTGGACGCCGTAGAAGTTCTGCACGCGGCGCTCGGTGGGCAACCCGTTGTCGTCCCACCCCATCGGGTAGAAGACCTCCTTGCCCCGCATCCGCTGGTAGCGGGCGATGGTGTCGGTGTGGGTGTAGGAGAAGATGTGGCCGACGTGGAGCGACCCGCTCACCGTGGGGGGCGGGGTGTCGATCGAGTAGACCTCGTCGCGGGTGTGGCGGCGATCGAACCGGTACGTGCCCTCGCGCTCCCAAGCCTCGCCCCACCGCTCCTCGAGCCCCTCGAGCGCGGGCTTGTCGGGAACCTGAGGCGAGCGGGCTGGCGGCGCGGTGGAGGTCCTGGTGGCGCCAACGGTAGCGGGACCGACGTCGTGGCCTGAAGTGCGAACCGCGCTCGTCGCGCGGTCGCGACGGGGCGACCCGAGCTGCTCAGCGAGGTTCGGGTCCGGCGGTCGGATCGCGGTAGCTGATGCTGTCGGGCCCGAGCGTCGAGGAGTCGTCGTCGGCGTCGTACGCCAGACCCGGTATCCGTTCGATGCGGAGCCGTCGCCCGTCGTGGACGACCTCGCCGAGCGCCGCGTCGAACGAGGTGGCGCTGCCGTCCTCGCCGGCTCCGGCGTCGTCCGATGGCGCACGCGACGATCGCCCTGCGGGTCGGCCCCTCTGCGTGCTCGCCCGGGTCGGCAGGGCGCTCGACGGTGCGTCGCCGCCGGACGCAGGTTGGCGACGCTCGAGGCCGGCATCGGTGAGCAGGTCGAAGGCGAGGTCGTTGCCGATGTCGATGTCGTAGCGGTCGAGGTCTCGCGGAACGTCGAAGAGGCTCCGGGCGCGACCGCCGCCCGTTCGGTCCGTTCGGTCCGGTCCGTCTGCGAGCGTGGTCCGGACCGGGTGGTCGTCTCGTGTCCACGGGTCGGCGGCCGGGTCTTCGTGCCAGGGCTGGTCGTGCCCGGCGCTGATCTCGGCGAGCACGGCTTCGGCCTCGGCGAGCTCGCGCTGCGCCCGTTCGATGCGGACGAGGTCGATGACGTCGGGCTCGGGCGCCTCGCCGCCTCCGCTCGCCTCGAAGGCGGCGTAGTCGGCGAAGCCGAGCCGCTCGAGGGCGAGTCGTTCCGCCAGCTCCAGCGCGAGGACGAGTCGTTGGGAGCGGTTGTGGAACGGGCGCCGGGCGACCTGTCGTTCGTGGCGAAGGCTCTGGTGGATCGCGATGAGGCGTTCGACGTCGTCGTCGGTGGTGGTCGAACGCTCGGCCGCATGCCCTGCCGGGGGGCCATCGTCGCGGTGCTCGTCGTCGAGTGTCGACGCCGACCTGTCGATGGCGCGCTCGGCCACCTCGGTCTCGCGGTCGAGCACCTCGCGTGCCCGCTGCGCCCGGAAGAGCGCATCGAGCCGGCGGATCCGGATCGTGGCGCGCGATCGGTCGGCGAAGTGCGATGCATCCGTCTGCATGTTCACGTGTTCCCTCGGTCCCGGTGGGTCCCTCGACCGAGCCGGGCCGTACGCCCCCGGCTGACCACCGTGCACCCCATCCTCCCCGCGGTTCGCCGCGCGCGCACCGGTTCGGACCGCATCGACGCAGGGATTTCAGGTTGCGCGGGCCGATCCCACGGGACGCTCCCGAACGACCGCGCCGCGTCGACGTCGAGGTCAGCTCCAGCACAGGATCCGGCGGGACCGACGGTCGCCGATGTGGGCGGGCGACCTCGGTTGTCGCGATGGTGCGCCCCGACTAGCCTCCATGTTACCGATAGGTAACTTGTGGGGGCCGCCGGCACATGGCGCCTCCGATCCAGTCGCACCGTCGTGCGCCGAACATGGGAGCATCCGTGGCCGAATTCTCGCTGTCGCTCAACGAGGACCAGATCCAGATCCGTGACTGGGTCCACGAGTTCGCCAAGGACGTCGTGCGTCCCGTGGCCGAGGAGTGGGACGAGCGCGAGGAGTTCCCCTGGCCGGTCGTGCAGGAGGCCGCCAAGGTGGGCCTCTACGGCTTCGACTTCATGGCCCAGGCCATGATGGGCGACCCCACCGGGCTCACCATGCCCGTGGCCATGGAGGAGCTCTTCTGGGGCGACGCCGGCATCGGCCTCGCCATCTTCGGCTCGGGCCTCGCCGCTGCGGGCATCGCCGGCAACGGCACGCCGGAGCAGGTGCTCGAGTGGGTGCCCCAGTGCTACGGCGACGCCGACGACGTGAAGCTGGGCGCCTTCTGCGTGTCCGAGCCCGACGCCGGCTCCGACGTGTCGGGCCTGCGCACCAAGGCCGTCTACGACGAGGCCAAGGACGAGTGGACGCTCAACGGCACCAAGGCGTGGATCACCAACGGTGGCATCGCCAACATCCACGTCGTCGTGGCCACGGTCGATCCGACCCTCAAGAGCCGTGGCCAGGCCAGCTTCGTCATCCCGCCGAACACCCCCGGGCTGTCGATGGGCCAGAAGTACAAGAAGCACGGCATCCGCGCCTCGCACACCTCCGAGGTCATCCTCGACAACGTGGTGATCCCGGGCACGTGTCTACTCGGCGGCAAGGAGAAGCTCGACGAGAAGCTGGCCCGCGCCAAGGAGGCCAAGAAGGCCCCGACCGGCAAGCAGCCGGCCATGGCCACCTTCGAAGCCACCCGCCCCGCTGTGGCCGCCATGGCGGTCGGCATCGCCCGGGCGGCCTATGAGTACTCCCTCGAGTACGCCAAGGACCGCGAGGCGTTCGGCAAGCCGATCATCATGAACCAGTCGATCGCGTTCATGCTCGCCAACATGTGCACCCAGATCGACGCCGCCCGCCTGCTCGTCTACCGGGCCGCGTGGCTCTCCCGCAACGGCGAGTACAAGAACGCCGAGGGCTCCCAGTCCAAGCTCTACGCCGGTCGCACCGCCGTGTGGGTCACCGAGCGGGCCATCCAGATCCTCGGTGGCTACGGCTACACCCGCGAGTACCCCGTCGAGCGCTGGCACCGCGACGCCAAGATCATGGACATCTTCGAAGGCACCGAGCAGATCCAGGAGCTCGTCATCAGCCGAGCCATCTCGGGTCTCCGTATCGAGTAGCTCTACCAGCACTTTTGCGGTTCGAGAGGCCCGCTCCGTTGAGCGGGCCTCTTCACGTTCCGGGTCGATATCGGCCGCCATCCCTACTCCCATCCCTACTTTTCTCGCCACTCGCGCGAGGTGGCCACGATCCGCCAACGCAGCCGAGGGGTGTGGGAGGTCCGGGTCTTCGCCGGCCGGGACGGCAACGGCAAGCCCGTCCAGATCTCCCGGACCGTGCGCGGCGGCAAGAAGGATGCCGAGAAGGTCGCCGCCGACCTGGCCCGTCAGCCCGGCCGCCAGGGCGGCCGGCGGACCGTCGGCGACCTGCTGGGGGAGTGGCGGGAGCTGAAGGACGCCGGCTGGGCGCCGTACACCAAGCGCGACCAGGAGAGCCGGGCCCGCCTGATCGTCACCGACCGCATCTCCACGGTCCCGGTGACGCGCTTGCAGGTGAACGACGTCGACCAGTGGATCGTGCGCCTCCGCAAGGCCGGCATCGGCGAGGCGTCGATCCGCAACCAGCTCCAGACCCTCCGCTCCGCGCTGGCCCAGGCCGTGCGGTGGGGATGGATCACGCAGAACCCTGCGAGCCTCGCCAGCTACGAGCGCCCCAAGCGCACGGTGCGAGACGTGATGACGGCCGAGGACGTCCACGCGGTGCTGGCCGCCGCCGAGACGGTGAACGAGATGGCCACGACCGCCTTCCGCCTCGCCGCGATCACCGGCGCCCGCCGCGCCGAGCTGGCGGCGCTGCGGTGGTCCGACCTCGACGGCGCCGTCCTCACCATCGACAGCGCCGTCACCGTCGTCACCGAGGGCGAGGGTGACGACCGTCAGCGGGTGATCCGTGACGACCCGACCAAGACCGGCGACCGCCGCCGGGTCGCCCTCGACCCCGACACCGTGGCGCTCCTCGAGCCGCTGCGGGCCAAGCGCGAGCCGTACGCCCCCTGGCTGTTCAGCGACACCGACGAGATGCCCCGCCCCGACCGCATCGGCTACTGGTGGCGCCGCTGCCGAGAGCTCGCTGGCATCGACGGCGCGTGGCGCCTCCACGACCTCCGCCACTGGTCGGCCACCTTCGCCCTCAGCGAGGGCTACGACCTCGCCACCGTCGCCGGCCGCCTCGGCCACTCCGACCCATCCACGACCCTGCGGGTGTACGCCCACGCTCGGAGCCAACGCGATGTCGACCTGGCGACGAGCCTGGGTGAGGCGCTGCGGTTCTGACCAGCGCCGGGTGGCCGCTGCGTGGAATCGGCCGACAGCTACGGGCTTGCATCGTCGGAGCCGGGACTACGGTGGCTGGGGTCGAAGGAGGGACAACATGAAGACATTGCGAGTGGTGGTCATCGTGGTCTCGCTTCTGCTCGCCACGTCGACCGGCGGGTTGGGTGTCCTGGTAGCGCCGGTGTTGCTTCCCTCGCTGTGGTGGGTCGCGGTCAGCGGTGGTGTCGTAGCTCGCTGGATATCGAGCGTCGCTTCCGGTCTGTTGGCAGCGGAAGCGGCGATGTTCGCGACCGTCATGGTCGTCCGCGGCGATGGTCTCAGCCTGACGGGTGGCTCCGTCGATTGGTCACGGCTATGGGCGATCCCGGTTTCGGTCGGCGTCGCCACGTTCGCTCTCTACCTCGTGACGGCCGCCCGGTGGAAGCGCCGATCACTGGACCGGTCGAGTCGCGAGTCCAAGGGCGCTGGTCACTGGACTCCTCCGGCGCGCGAACGGGCCGTGCTGGCGTAGCCGATGCTTCCAGGTTGGTCGTCGCCAAGCGACGTCAACAGTCGAAGACGGGACGACATCAAGCGCGAAGCTCAGGGTCCGTGCTCGGCCGGCGACTGCCCAGCAGCGTGACGTCCATCCGCGAACACACCAACCCAGCCGGTCGTGCCGCTCAAGACGGGAAGTAGCGCGTTGCGATCTGGAATGAGTTGATGACCTGGCGCTGCCAGTCGCTGTCGGCCCATCCGAAGTAGGTCAGCATGTTTCCCGACGACTCGACGTAGGCGTGGAGGGCGAGACAGAGCATCTGGCCGACCGAGTCGCTCGAGGACATGAGTGGCACTGCTCCGTCGTAGTCCCCGCGCTTCTTGGCCTGGCTCATATCGGCTGTGGTCAGGAGACCCATCGTGGCCGAGTGAACGAACAGCGAGAGGTACGACTGCATCATCCGCCCCAGTCCGAAGCCCGACTGGTCTTCCGGGGCGATCGACCCCGGCGCTGGCCGGTGGTCAGCCGACTCTGCCCGATCGCGAACCCCATCGATCAAGCCTTGGAGCTCGGCGCGAACCGGCTCGATCTGGCTGGCGAAGGAGCGAGCGTTGGATGAGTCGACGGAAGTCATCCGCACCATGGTGGCGTCGAACGGCTCGACCGTTCGGGCGAATCTCGTCGGGTCGCTTGCCCAACGAGTCAGTCAACAGCCTGGTCCGGCTGATCTGCCAGGTCAGATCGGCGCTCCCCTGCGGGATCCAAACCCGCCAATCCGCGGTTCATCTGGCAGGTCTGCGGAGGATCTGAGATTCCTCGCGAGAGATCTTGGGTCCTCGGAGGCTTCGTGGGTGTGAACGAGTCGACTCGAGAATTTTCGGATCGGGTGTCCGGATCTCGTGTCGTCGGTGGCGTTGTCAGGCGTGACGAGTCATCGCCCGTCCTGCCCAGCTTTTTCGGATTCGTCGCGACATTCGGCGGTCCGTCGGGTGGGTGTAACCGGGTGACGCCTCTCGTTGGCACCTACCTCGTGCCGGTCCGCGTCGCGCAATTTCGCGACGCGCGCCAGGTTCGGGGTGGGTTTGAAGGGCAGAG
>JBBSTY010000106.1:0-15157 GCA_038235385.1 Acidimicrobiales bacterium
CCGCTCCAGGTCCGGCTCGAGCACGAGGTCGTAGTGGATCGGGATCACGGTGCGCGGGAGGCGGTACGGATCGAGCGGCGTGTCGGTGCTGGCGTCGGTCACGGGCGTGAGCGTAGCGGTGCCGCCCGCCGTGCCGTGGGGTGACAGCCCCGAACTACGGTGTTGCGATGACCGACAAGACCCTTGACGTCGTGTGCATCGGCAACGCCATCGTGGACGTGATCTGCCACGCGGACGACTCCTTCCTCGACCGGCACTCGATGGTGAAGGGTTCGATGCAGCTCATCGAGAGCGACGTCGCCCTCGCGCTCTACGACGACATGCCGGCCGGCATCGAGGCCTCGGGCGGGTCGGCGGCGAACACCGCTGCGGGGATCGCCTCGTTCGGCGGTGCGGTCGGGTTCGTGGGCAAGGTGGCCGACGACCAGCTCGGCGAGGTGTTCACCCACGACATCCGAGCGACGGGTGTCGAGTACGCGCCGCCGGCGCCGCCGGCCGATCAGGCCACGGCACGGTGCCTGATCCTGGTGACCCCGGACGCCCAGCGGACGATGAACACGTTCCTCGGCGTCTCCGGGTTGATCAGCCCCGACGACGTCGACACCGACCTGGTGGCCCGCGCGCAGATCACGTATTGCGAGGGGTACCTCTGGGACCTCCCCGATGCCAAGGCCGCGCTGCTGGCGGGCATGGACGCGGCCAAGGGTGCCGGCGGGCGAGTGGCCTTCACCCTGTCGGACGCGTTCTGCGTCGATCGCCATCGGGCCGAGTTCGTCGACCTGGCCGAGAACCACGTCGACATCCTCTTCGGCAACGAGGCCGAGATCTGCTCGCTGTACGAGACCGACTCGTTCGACGAGGCGGCGGACCGGGTCGCCGGGCACTGCGAGATCGCCTGCCTGACCCGGTCGGAGAAGGGATCGATCATCATCACGGCCGACGGCGCACGCATCTCGGTGCCAGCCGCTCCGACCGACGTGGTCGACACCACGGGTGCCGGCGACCTCTACTCCGCCGGGTTCCTCTACGGCTTCACCCACGGCGGGGACCTCGAGTCATCGGGGCGCCTGGCGTCGCTCGCGGCCGCGGAGGCGATCAGCCACCTCGGGGCCCGCCCGGCGATCGAGCTGGCCACGCTGCTCGACGGCTGAGCCGCCCGCTCGGCCGGCCGGGTGCGCCCGGCCCGTTCGTCGCGCCCGGGATCGCCCTTGACAGGCGGATAATCACCGTTATTATCGTGTCGGATGACCGACACATCCGTTCGTGGGGTTGCACGTACCGGCGCCGACGAGACCAGTCACCGCCTCGTCGAGGCCGCGTCGGCGGTCTTCGCCGAGCGCGGCTACGACGGTGCCAAGGTGGCCGAGATCGCCCGCCGGGCCGGACTCACCACCGGGGCCATCTACAGCCGGTTCTCGGGCAAGGCCGAACTGCTGTGTGCGGCGATCGAGGCGTCCGCGCCCGACGAGTTCGACGTGCTCTTCGCCGAGCACGCGTTCGAGGGGCGGGCCAAGGACCTGCTGCGCACCGTCGGCGCCCACCTCGTGCACCGGCGCGCCGAGCCCGTGCAGGCCATGTTGCTCGAGGCGTTCGTGGCCGCCCGACGTGACCCCGAGGTCGCCCGCCTGCTCCGAGCCCAGTTCGACGAGCGCCGCCGACGCCTCGCCGAGCTCATCGACATCGGAAAGGCCAACGGCTTCGTCGACCCCCGCCTCGACACGTGGTCCATCGTCCACTTCAGCCACGCCGTCGGGCTCGGGTTCCTCGCCTACGACGCCATCGGCGTCGACCAGCCCGACCCCGACGCCTGGGACGAGATCATCGCCCGCGTGGTCGCGGCGCTCGACCCCACCGATCCCACCACCGCCGCCGATCTCACCGACCTTCGCTGACCCACCGCTCGCACCCTCGTCGACCCACCACAGGAGCAGAACCCCGCCATGGCCAACACCGATCAGCACATCCTCGGGCGTGCCGAGGTCAACGACCTCGAGGCCATCATGGCCGTTTCGAACACCGACATGCACGAGACCATCCACCAGGTGCGCGACAACGCGGATGCCATCTTCACCTGGGACTACGAGAAGGGCGCCCGCCCCGCGCTCAACAAGCTCTACGAGAAGGCCAAGCACGCGCAGTGGAACGGCGAGACCGACCTCGACTGGTCCATCGAGGTGGATCCGTCACGGGTGATCATCGGTCTCCAGGGATCCAACGCCGCCGGACCCTTCGAGGCGCTGGCACAGATGGACGACTCGCCGTTCAAGAACTTCGGTGACAAGGAGTGGGACGAGCTGGGGGTCGAGTCGCTCAACTGGCGGCTGTCGCAGTTCATGCACGGCGAGCAGGGCGCCTTGATCTGCACCGCCAAGATCGTCGAGACCGTCCCGTGGATCGACGCCAAGTACTACGCGTCGACCCAGGTCATGGACGAGGCCCGCCACGTCGAGGTGTTCGCCAAGTACATCGACACCAAGCTCGACGGCTTCTACCCCATCAACGCCCACCTCAAGATGCTGCTCGACGACATCATCGAGGACAGCCGGTGGGACATGACCTACCTGGGCATGCAGATCATGGTGGAGGGCCTGGCCCTCGCCGCCTTCGGGTTCATGCACCAGATGACCGAGGAGCCGCTGCTCAAGAAGCTCCTCCGCTACGTGATGTCCGACGAGGCCCGTCACGTGGCCTTCGGCGTCCTGTCGCTCAAGGAGTTCTACGCCGGGCTCACCGACGCCGAGCTGCGCGAGCGCCAGGAGTTCGCGTTCGAGGCGGCCGTGCGCATGCGTGACCGCTTCATGCAGCAGGAGGTCTGGGACCGCATGGGCGTCGACAAGAAGAAGGTCATGGGCATGCTCCTGCAGGTGCCGCCGGAGGATCAGATCTTCCAGCAGATGCTCTTCTCCAAGATCGTCCCCAACTGCAAGAAGCTCGGCCTGCTCGACGCCTCCGGCGGGTGGCTGCGCAAGCGGTTCGAGGAGATCGGCGTCATCCAGTTCGAGGACTGGGCCGACACCGGCGAGGAGTACCTCGAGTTCGACGCCGTCTCGCAGGATCGGGCAGCCGAGTCGGCCTGATCGTCGCCACGTCCAACCGGTCGCATCGGCCATTCCAAGCCGTGACCTGAGGCACTAGCGTGTCAACCGTTCCGCCATCGGGCGACGGGGGATCGACCTCGAGGAGGGCTCCGTGCAGACCAGGACCGATCGCAGCACCCCGGTGCAACAGGGGGCCGACGCAGCGCAACGCGCGCTCCGCGCCGCCCGCCGTCAGATCCGCAAGGTGCGCGAGCAGCGCGGCGCGAGCGAGGTCGCGGTCGACAAGAGCGAGCCGTCGCGCCTCGAACGGATCGGGAACGAGGTCGAAGGGCGGCTCACCGACAAAGGTCGCCGTGATCGCGAGCGCCTCGAGCGCGAGCTCGCGGCGGCGCAGGACCGGCTGGCGATCAGCGACCTGATCGCCACCACCCGACCCGCCCGCACCGCCCAGCCGAGCTTCGACGACTTGGCGCTGGCACTGCCACCGGATCGTCGCGGCCGCCTCGATGTCGACGACCTCGACGAGACCACGCTCGATGACGACGAACGGGCCTTCCGGCGTGATGGCTTCCTCATCAAGCCGGGCCTGATCCCGCCCGAGCTCACGTCCGCGTACCTCGCCGATCGGATGGCGATCGACGACGACCAGTTCTCGGTGTGGGGCGGGTCCTACATGGCCGTTGCCACCATGCGCGACGTCTGCCTGTACCCGCCGTTGGTCGAGCTCGTCGAGAAGCTCATCGGTCAGCCGCTGGCGCTGTTCCTCACGCTCTCGGGTCTGCGCTCGAGCCGCCGCGAGTGGCACCAGGACTTCTACCTGCACCCGGGCTACCGCAACCTGCACTACTGCGCGGTCTGGATCGCGCTCGATGACGTCCACCCCGACAGCGGCCCCTACGAGTACGTCCCGGGCTCCCACCGCCTCCCGACGCTCCGCAAGGAACTGGTCGACGAGTGGCTCACCCCCGAACAGCGGGCGGCCATCGGCGCCCCCCGGATCGCCGAGCGCTTCGTCAGCGCGGCGTGCGAAGGCGTGATCCGCGACCGCGGGCTCGAGGTCCGTCAGCTCCGTCCCCGGCGAGGTGATGTCTTCGTGTGGCACCACTCCCTGCTCCACCAGGGCTCCCGGCCGAACGATCCCTCCTTGGTCCGCCCCGGTCTCATCGCCCACTTCAACTCGACGACGACGCTCGAAGGCAACAACAAGACCCTCGAGACGGTACCGGGCGGGGGACGCTACGTGATCCGCAACGATCAAGATGCCGTGCTCGCTGGTCGCCGGGCCGCCCAGCACCTCGTCGACGCCGGCCGTGTGACGCCGAACCCATGAGATCTGCCTGGTAGGTGTGACGCCCGTCAACTAGGCTTCGACCCGTTCTGCCGAGGGGGATATCGGTCACGACCCACCTTCCGAGGTGGGTCGTGGCGCGCCAAACCGGCGGGGCAGCCACCGCAGACGACATCGGGAGATCGAGCGATGACCACGACGTGCTTCGACGTGACGATGGACGGCAAGGTCGCCCACCTGCAGCTCAACCGTCCCGATGCCTTCAACTCGATGACGCCCGAGTTCTGGGTGGAGCTCCCGACCATCGTCGCCGACCTCGACGATCGGGGCGAGGCCCGTGCCATCGTCATCTCGTCCACGGGCAAGCACTTCTCCGCCGGCATGGACCTCGCTGTGTTCACCGGCGGAGGAGCGATCGGTGGCGACCAGGCCGGGTCGGGCAGCACCGAGGCCGGTCGACGTCGGGCGCAGCTCCGCCAGACCGCCATGCGGCTGCAGGACAGCTTCACGGCGCTCGAGAAGGCACGGGTGCCGGTCCTCGCCGCCATCCAGGGTGGGTGCATCGGCGGTGCGGTCGACCTGGTGACCGCCTGCGACCTGCGCTACGCGTCGGCCGATGCGTTCTTCTGCGTGCAGGAGATCAACATCGGGATGACCGCCGACGTGGGCACGTTGCAGCGTCTCCCCAAGATCATCCCCGAGGGCATCGCCCGGGAGATGGCCTTCCGCGGCCACCGCCTGCCGGCGTCGCGGGCCTACCAGGTGGGGCTGGTCAACGAGGTGTTCGACGACCACGAGGCGCTCGTCGCCGGCGTCCTCGAGATCGCCCACGAGATCGCGTCCAAGAGCCCGCTGGCCATCTGGGGCTCCAAGGAGATGCTCAACTACTCCCGTGACCACTCCGTCGCGGATGGTCTCAACTACATCGCCACCTGGCAGACCGGCATGTTCCAGCCGGCCGACATGATGGAGACCTTCAGCGCCAAGGCCGACAAGCGCGAGCCCGAGTTCGACGACCTCCTGCCGAACCCCACGGGCATCTGAACCGACGGCTGCGGCTGCTCACGCCGCGTCAGTTGTCATCGAGCCCGTAGGGCGGATCCTCCAACGGGGGCAGGAAGTCGAAGGTCAGGTCGCCCACCCGCACCAGCGTCGACGAGATCCATCCGCCCATGGCGCTGAAGTGCTCGTCGAGGGTCGATCCGTCGGCGAGCGTCGCTTCGTCGAGCTCGTAGGACCCCTCGTAGGAGACCTCGATGGCGAACTCCGGTTCGGTGAGGTCGGCCGCGAAGTGGGTCTCGATGGTCGGGCCCGAACGCTCGAGTCGCTCGTCGCCCACCGGCGGGCTCAGCTCGGGCAGCCCGGCGAGCAACATCTCGGGATCCGGGCTGGATCGGAGCCGCTGCACGCGCAACATGATCTCGATCTCGATGCGCGGCCCCTCGTCGAACGGCTCGCCGATGTACCACGATCGGTACGCGCTCTGGGCCCAGGTCGGCCACTCGAGGGTGATGTCGGCCTGGACCCGTGGCGGGAGACCTTCACCCGGCAGGCTGTAGCTGGTCTGCCAGGTCATGTCGCCGAGCAACATGTCCATCTGGAACCGCTCCTCGAACGCCTGGCGCTCGAGGAGGGCGTTCTCGAACGCATCGCGCAGGGCGCCGATGGCATCGGTGAAGACGTGGTCGAGCATCAGCGCGACGCGTCGGGCGCTGATCGGGGAGGTAGATCGGGCTGGTCGGGCACGGCAGGAGGTTAGTGCCGCGTCAGTCGGGGTCGGGACTGAGGAACGCGGTGGGGACCGAGATGTCGAGCTCGCGGTGGCGCAGCGTGGCGATGCGCCGGCCGGGCTGCACCGCGTCCTTGGCCGCGCCGATCGCGGCGCCGAGCATCGCCGTCGTGTCGTCGAGATCAGCGACCGTGTAGGCGAGCCCGAAGAACGTGGTGGGACCGTCTCCGCCGGGTTCCTGCGGGCCGATCAGTTCGACGATCACCTCACCGGTCCGGAAGAAGGTCTGCAGCAACGGGGCGCCGTAGGTGTCGGTGGGACGGGTGCGCAAGGCCCGCAGGCCGACCGCCTCGAACGCTCGGGTGGTGCGCTCGGGGTCCGGCGTGGCCAAAACGATGTGGTCGATCAGCACCACCCCGTTGGCATGCGCGGCGGGGGCGTCCACCGGGGCGAGGCTCACCCGGGTGGGCAGCCCGTCGAGGTCGGCGAGCGAGCCGTCGACCGTGAGGTCCCGCAGCGACCAGTCACGGATGCGCTTGGCCCCGGCACGTCCGACCAGGGCGATGCGCACGTGCCCGATCCGGCACACGCCGTCGTCGTCCACGGTGAAGCCGGCGTCGCGCCAGCGCTCCGGCTCGTCGCCGACCACGATCTCGTCGATGGTGGGGTGCATGGCGGCGACTGTAGGTGAGGCGCCACGACGATGGTGCGGCCAGGAGCCGGCGAGGTGGGAGCGATACCCTCTCGACGTGGCTGGCTTCGGAGATGCGAACGACGAGCGGCGATCGGCTCACCCGCCGAGGCTCCCGACCTGGGCGGTGACCGATCGCGTCGCCGGGTCGGACGCCGTTGCCCTTCCCGTGCGCGCCGAACCACCCGTCTCGCGCGTGCCCGAGCACCCGTTCGAGCTCGACGACCCGTTCGGTGACGGACTACTCGGTGGCTCGTCGTCGCCGTGGATCCGGCCCCCGGCCGACGACTCGGAGGTGCGGGTGGTCGACCTCGCCGATGAGTTCGACCTCACCACCGCGCAGGCCCTCGACGTCTGCGCCATTGCCCGGGTGCCGGCATCATCGGGCGCCGTCTGGCTCACCACGGAGCAGGCCGACGCCTTCCGCACCGCCGTGGCCGGGTACGACCGCACCGCGGAGGATGGCGAACCGTTCCCCTCGTGGGCGGTGCCGCCGGGTGGTCGCTCGCGCCGGCCGCTGGTGCCGCCGCCGGCGGCGCGCCCCCGGTCGGACTTCATCGGCGACCTCGGTCTCGGTTCGACGCGCGCCTCGATGCTCGACGACCTCGACGCGCCGGTCGGATCGAGCGACGCGCGTTCGGGGACCTTCGGTGTCGTCTTGTTGATCGTCGCCCTGGTCGCGATCGCGGCGCTGCTCGCGGTCCTGCTCACGCGTTGAGATCGCGCCCGTTTCGTGGGAGCTGGCGGTGATCAGCGCACGCCTCGCCGATCGGGCGGGGGCGTGGGTGGCCGCCGATCCCGATCCCGTCACCCGTGCCGAGATCCGTTCGTTGCTCGAGGCGGCGTCCGGCCCGGGCACCGCAGGCGCGCTCGCCGCGAGCGAGCTCGAGGCGCGGTTCGCCGGGCAGCTGACGTTCGGGACCGCAGGTCTCCGGGCGGAGATGGGTGGCGGTCCGATGCGGATGAACCGACTGGTCGTGCGACGCACCGCAGCCGGTCTGGCCCGGTTCGTCGGGTCGGGTTCGGGGATCGTCATCGGGTTCGATGCCCGGCACCGGTCATCGACGTTCGCGCTGGACTCGGCGCGGGTGCTCGCCGCCGCCGGGTGCACCGTCCACCTCTTCGACCGCCCCGTGCCCACCCCGGTGCTCGCCTTCTCGATCGCCCAGCTCGGTACCGATGCCGGAGTGATGTGCACCGCCAGCCACAACCCGATGCGCGACAACGGGTACAAGGTGTACCTGGGCGACGGCGCCCAGATCATCCCGCCGATCGATCAGGAGATCGCGGCCGCCATCGCAGCCATCGACGAGCTCGGTGGGGTTCGCCTGGCCGATCCCGACGACCTCGCCATCCACCGGGTCGGCGACGGTGTGATCGACGCCTACATCGAGCACGCGACCGTCGCCCGCCCGTCGAGGGGCCGGGGACCGGTGATCGTCTACACCCCGCTGCACGGTGTTGGTCGGGCGGTGGCGCACGAGGTGCTGGTGCGCAGCGGCTTCACCGACATCCACGATGTCGCCGCCCAGGCTGCTCCCGATCCCGACTTCCCGACCGTCCCGTTCCCGAACCCGGAGGAGGTGGGTGCCCTCGACCTGGCCATCGGCGAGGCTCGGCGGGTGGGGGCCGATGTGGTGCTGGCCAACGACCCCGACGCCGACCGGCTCGGGGTGGCGTTGCCGGTCTCGGCGGACCGACCCGATCCGAGGGGCACCGGGTGGCGCGTGCTGTCGGGCAACGAGATCGGTGCGGTCCTCGCCGAGCACATCCTGCGCACGACCTCGGGAGCGGACCGCCTCGTGGTGTCGACGTTCGTCTCGTCGCGCCTCCTCGCCCGTCAGGCCGAGCACCACGGGGTGCACCACGTCGAGGTCCTCACGGGCTTCAAGTGGGTCGTCCGCCCGGGTCTGGAGCACCACGACCTGCGCTTCGTGTTCGGCTACGAGGAGGCGCTCGGCTTCTCCGTCGACGCCCGCATCCACGACAAGGACGGCATCACCGCGGCGAGGGCGTTCGCCGAGCTGCTCTCGTCGCTCGACGCATCGGGCGAGTGCGTCGACGACCTCCTCGAGGAGCTGGCACGCCGACACGGCCATCACGCGACGCGTTCGTGGTCGGTCCGCTTCGAGGGCCACGATGCGGGCTCCGAGATGGCTGCGGTCCTCGACCGGTGGCGATCCCGGCCGGTCACGACGCTCGGCGGCCGCGAGGTGGTGGCCACGACCGACCTGGCATCGGGTGGTCGGCTCCCGCCGACCGACGCGCTCGAGATCGACCTCGTGGGCGACGCACGGGTCGTGCTGCGGCCGAGCGGCACCGAGCCGAAGGTGAAGGTCTACGTCGAGGTCGTCGAACCGGTCGACGACGGTCCCCTCGGGTACCGCCGGGCCCAGGCGGCGGCCGAGGCCACCATCGACGGGCTCACCCGATCGGTTGCGGCGGCGCTCGATCTCCCGGACCCGTAGGATCCGGGCGCGATCGGTCCCCAGGTTGGCGCCCACGCCGCGTGGACGTCCACACTGGGGTCCTCGGCCGGGCCGGCGGGGCGTGTGAAGATGAACCGTCGCGCTCGGGGTCCTCGAGTCGAAGTGCCCGTCCACCGTCCGCCCCTTCCCGTCTGGCCTGATGCTCTTCCCCACGATCGATTTCGCCGTGTTCTTCGTGGTCGTGTTCACGGGGAGCTGGATGCTTCGCCCGTACGCGAAGCCGTGGCGCTGGTTCCTCGTCCTCGCGAGCTGCGTCTTCTACCTGGATCCGTTCAACCCCGTCCACACCGACGGACAGGCCTTCCTGAACATCAGCATCCCGATCCTGGTGGCCACCGTGGCCATGGGCGCGGCCACCACGGGAATCCTCCGGGTGGGTTTCGGGTCGGTCGGTGGCCCGTCGGCGGTCACGGCGCTCGGGTCGCGGGGCCGTCGCCGTGGTGCCTCGGACCTCCTCGGCGACGCCGACGACGGATCGGCGCGACAGGTCACCACCACCCTCGTCGACGCCGATGGTTCGGGCGACGCCGTCGATGGCGCACCGCCCCGACCCGGGCCGACGGCGGCCTCGTGCATCTGGGTTCCGGCCCTCGTCGTGGTGCTGCTCGTCGCCGGCAACATCTGGCTGGGAGCGACGTTCCCCGAACGTCCCGACCGCGAGTGGCGGTTCCTCTTCCTGCTGCTCGGCGTCGCCTGGATGAACCAGGCCTTCGGCCAAGCCGTGTACGCCGCCCTCGGACCCACGCGCGAGCGCACGCCGGTGAGCCGATGGCTCGTGCGCCTGGCCGTCGTCGCCAACCTCGCGACCCTCGGCTACTTCAAGTACACGAACTGGTTCCTCGAGACCTTCCAGAAGATCGGGGTGAGCCTCGGGGTCGAGCTCCCGCTCGAGATCATCCTCCCGGTCGCCATCTCGTTCTTCACCTTCCAGGCCATCAGCTACGTCATCGACATCGGACGCGGTGAGCTGCGCCCGATCCCGCTGCTCGACTTCACCGTGTACCTCACGTTCTTCGCGCACCTCGTCGCCGGACCGATCGTGCGCGTCAAGGAGTTCGCCCCGCAGCTCGATGCCCGCGCCGACCCCCGGTACGTGCAGTCGGCCGAGGCCTTCGAGCTCATCTTCCGGGGGCTGTTCAAGAAGGTGGTGGTCTCGAGCTTCCTGGCTTCGGCCATCGTCGACCCCGTGTTCGCCAACCCCGGAGTGCACGGTCGTCTCGAGGTGCTCTTCGCCATCCTCGGCTACGCGGTCCAGATCTACGCCGACTTCAGCGGCTACACCGACATCGCCATCGGTGTCGCCCTCCTCCTCGGCATCCGCTTCCCCCAGAACTTCGATGCGCCGTATGCCGCGATGTCGTTGCAGGCGTTCTGGCGCAAGTGGCACATGACCTTGTCGCGCTGGCTGCGCGACTACCTGTACATCCCGCTCGGTGGCAACCGGCTCGGCGACTCCCGCACCTACGTCAACCTCTTCCTCACCATGGTCATCGGCGGCCTCTGGCACGGCGCCAACTGGACCTTCGTGGTGTGGGGCGTGATCCACGGCGCCGGGCTGGGCATCGAACGCCGCATCAAGGAGGTGTGGGCCACCCGCGAACCAATCGGGGTTCCCCTCCCGATCGTGAAGGTCCTGCAGTGGGGGACCACGTTCGCCATCGTCTGCCTGGCGTGGGTGTTCTTCCGTTCCGTCGACATCGGATCGGCGTTCTCGATGATCGGTCAGCTCGTCACCGGCACCGACGTGAGCCGGCCCGAGAGCCTGGTGACACCGCTGGTGATCATCGTCGTGGTGCTCAGCGTCGCGTCGCAGTTCGTGCCCGAGCGCATCCCCCAACAGATCACCGTCGCGTTCTCGAAGGCGCCACCGGTGCTGCAGGTGCTCGCCGGGGCGGTGGGTCTGGCCATCATCAACGTGCTCGGTCCCGAGGGCATCGCCCCCTTCATCTACTTCCAGTTCTGAGCGCATCGAGTCCCGATGGCTGCCAACCCACCTCCGCCCACCGCCGCCACCCACCCGCCCACCCACCGGGCGCCGCGACCTCGCGACGCAGCGCGACCGGTAGCGTTGCGATAGATGGCGACCCCACCCACCTCCGGCGACCCGCGCCGCGCCCCTGAAGGTGGGGCGGCGTCGCGGACCTCTGCGGATCGATCCGAGCGCGTCCGGCGCGTGTCGACCAACCCGCGCGACCAGCGTCCGCCGAGCCGGTCGACGCGTCCCCGCCCCGCTGGAGCGTCTCCATCTCGGGCCGCCGCGCCGCGCGAACCGAGCCGGGTCGAGGACCCGCCGCTCGGCGAGTCGAGCTGGCGGTCCTTCTTCCGACCCGTGCGATCGTCCAAGGAGGGCACCATGCCCGCCGGCATGGTGTTGATGGTGGTCGTCGTCGCCCTGGTCCTGGCCATGTTCATGAGCGCCGACGCGATCAACCGCAAGGCTTCGGGTCGGCGAGGGAACTCCGAGTGGCGCAAGACCACCGCGAGCGCCGTGGCGACGTTCAGCGACACCTTCAACCTCGACGGACCGAGCAAGACGGTCGAAGATGCGGTGGCGCCGATGCTCGGCCGTGAGAAGCGCACCACGGCCGAGAACAACCTCGACGCGCTCCTGGCCGAACAGGCCCAGCAGAGCAGTTCAGCGCCGCTGCCCACCGATCCACCCACCTTGGACGGTGTCAGCGTCCCCGCCGACGTGACCACCACCACCATCGACAACCGGCCCAAGCTGGCCACCCCGACACCGGCTGCGCCCCTCACGATGTGGGTCGGGGGCGACTCCATCAGCTACGACTTCGGCATCGCCGTGGAGAACATCGCGCTCGAGTCGAAGCTCTTCACCGTCACCCGCGACTCGCGGGCGTCCACCGGCCTCACCCGGCCCGACTACTTCAACTGGCCCGAGAACCTGGTCCGCAACGTCATCACGGATCAGGACCCGGACATCATCATGGTGATGTTCGGCGCCAACGACGCGCAGAACATCCCGATGCCGCCGCCGATCGGCGGGTACGTCCTCGGCTCGGAGGAATGGCGGACCGAGTACCGAGATCGCGTGGGCAAGACCATGGACCTGCTCCGCAGCCCGGCCAACGACCGGCTGGTCATGTGGGTGGGCCAGCCGATCATGGGTCCGCAGTCGGGCGTCGCGCACCTCGACCAGATCAACTACATCTACGCGACCGAGGCGGCCAAGCGTCCTTGGGTGCAGTACTTCGACTCCTACCCGTTCTTCAGCGATGCGTCCGGGGCCTACGCCAAGTCGCTGGTCAACGCCGACGGCGGCGAGCACGTGATGCGGGCCAGCGACAACATCCACCTCAGCACCTGGGGGGCCAACCGCCTGGCCTGGGGTGTGATGAACCGGCTCGGCACCATCGTCGATCTCTCCCAGGGGCAGGTCATCCCCGATCCCGCCGACATGCCCCCGCCCGACATCGCCGAACGCACCGAGATCCCGCCCGGCGAGGGTCAGGCCCCGTACCCGTAGATCGGTGGTGAACGGCCCGTGTCAGATCGGTCGTCGATGACCTCGAACCGGACGCGCGTCGCCGTCGCCGTCGCGGCCGTCGCTGCCGTCGTGGTGATGGCGATCGGCGGGGTCGCGCTCGTCGTCTCGCGCGCCCAGCCGGATATCGAACCGGTCCCGGTCGTCGCGGCGGCGCCTCCGGTCACACCGGGAACCGTCGCGGTGCCACCGCCGCCACCTCCGACCACCGCCGCGCCGTACCGGTCGGTGGTGGCCACGGCCACCGTCGCCGAGCTCGAGGTCCTGGCCGATCGACCCCTCGAAGCCGGTACGGCGGATCCGCCGCCACCTCCGACCACCGTGCCGGTCGCTCCCGCACGGGTCGCGGCGATCCCGCGCGTCGGGCTGAACTCGATCGGCTCGCGCAAGACCACGACGGGTTGGGCGTTCGCCAACCCGACGCCGTTCGGTAGCCCGCTCGTGGTGGCGGTCACCGAGATCGACGGCGACTGGGTCCAGGTGCGCATCCCGGCTCGCCCGAACAGCCAGCAGGGCTGGGTGCGCGCCTCCGACGTGGCCTTCTCCGAGTCCGAGTTCCGCATGGAGCTCACCTTGTCGGAACGCCTGTTGCGGGTGTTCCAGGGTGACGACGTCGTCGTCGAGACGCCCGTCGTGATCGGCACCGACGCGACACCCACCCCGATCGGCACCTTCTACCTCGGCGAGGTGCTCACCTCGCAACAAGCCGGCGTCGGCGGCCCCTACGGTGCCTACGGTCCGTTCATACTCGCGACCAGCGCCTACTCCGAAGCGCTCGACCTGTTCGGCGGGGGTCTGCCCGTCATCGCGTTCCACGGCACCAACCAACCGGGGCTCATCGGGAGCCAGGCCTCGAACGGGTGCGTACGGATGGCGAACGAGGTGGTCACCGAGCTGGCGGCCATGCTGCCGCCGGGCACCGTCATCACCGTGGCGGCGTGACGTCGCTCGTCGTCGGGGGACCGGCTCGGTGGTCGAGCGAGCGGGCAAGCGAGCGGGCGAGTGAGGAGACGAGCGAGCAGGCGAGCGCCCCCAACCACGCGAACGGTGGCGTGAGCAGCGCCCAGCCGACGACCACGGCCGCGCCCGAGCCCATGGTGAGGGCACGGCCCAGCGCGCGGGAGCCGCGATCGACGCGACCGTAGGCATCGACCCAGAGCAGGGTGGAGGCCGCCTCGGGGGCACTCAACCCGAGGGCGCCGAGATCGTCGATCTCCTGCCATGCCACCGACGTCACAGGGACGCGGAACCGTCCGGCGGCCCGCTCGGCCATCCGCGCCGATGTCGGATCGTCGCGGTCGAAGATCAGCACGTCGTCACGGGTGGCTGGCGGTGACCGTGGTGGCGATGCCGCCGCGAACGTTCCAGATGGTCTCGACGGTCATGCGACGCGGGCTGATCGCATCGACGAGGTCGTCGAGGATGCGGTTGGTGATGTCCTCGTGGAAGGCGCCCTCGTCGCGGTAGCTCCACAGGTGCAGCTTCAGGGACTTGAGCTCCACCAGCGACTGATCGGGTACGTAGGTGACCACCACCGTGGCGAAGTCGGGCTGACCCGTCATCGGGCACAGGCACGTCAGCTCGGGGGTCTCGCATCGGACCTCGTAGTCGCGACCCGGGTGCGGGTTGGGGACCGGGAGAAGCCGCTTCGACGGTTCGCTGGGCATCGGCGCATGCTACCGATGGGCCCGGCGGGGCAGGGCATCGGACGTGGCCGAACCACCTGACCGATCGGCGTCGTCGACCATGTCCCATCCGAGCTGCCAGGAGAGGAAGGCGAGGACGTCGGCGAGCTCGTCGGCCTGCTTCGACACCGGCTTGCCCTGCCCGTGGCCCGCCCGAGGCTCCTCTCGGAGCAGGATCGGCCGTTCGGTCCCGCAGGAGGTCGCCTCCTGGAGGCGCGCCGCCATCTTGCGGGCGTGGTTCGGGTCGACGCGTGAGTCCTCCTCGGCGGTGGTGAGCAGCACGGCGGGGTAGCAGGTGCCGTCGATGACCCGGTGGTAGGGCGAGTAGGCGTAGAGCCAGCCGAACTCGTCGGGCCGGTCCGGGTCGCCGTACTCGGGGATCCAGAGCCGGGCGATGAGGAAGCGGTGGTACCGGACCATGTCGAGCAGCGGGACGGCCACCTGCGCGGCGCGGCACAGGTCGGGCCGCTGGGTGACGGCGGCGCCCATGAGCAGGCCGCCGTTGCTCCCGCCGCGTATGGCGAGGCGATCGCGTGACGTGTAGCGCTCGGCCACCAACCAGTCGGCGGCCGCGATGAAGTCGTCGAAGCTCTGCTGCTTGTTGGCTCGCATGCCGGCCTGGTGCCACGCCTCACCCGCCTCGGCCCCGCCCCGGATGTTGGCGACCGCGTAGATGCCGCCGGCGTCGCACACCGCCACCACCGCTGCGCTGTAGCCAGGGCTCATGCTGAC
>JBBSTY010000107.1:0-15155 GCA_038235385.1 Acidimicrobiales bacterium
CATCGCCCGCCGCTACCTCTCGGAGAGCTCCATGGCCCGCCTCAACGAGCCGCGCGAAGCTGAGCTCGACCAGCCCCAACTCGCGGGCTGAGCACACCGAGGATCACACCTCGAACCCCACCACCCCGCGGGACTCTGTCGCTGGATTTTGCGGTGTGCGATGGTGAGTCGGCCTGTAGGCGGGGGAGTGACACCGCGAAACACCCTGACCTGGGTCTCCGCCTGAAAAAGGCCGTTGACCTGCGGTTCTACCGTGTCGGCGCGTGCCGGCTGGTGTCGCTGCGTCCGTCCAGTTCCGTTGCTCCCGCGGGACGCCCGCGGGACGGAGCGGTCGGAACTGAACGGCCTCCCGTGGTGAAACTGCCTCGGACGAGGTGCCGAACCGACGGTCAGGCCGCCGGCGCCACGATGACCCGGTGCGCGCCGACCTCGAGGGCGAAGTCGAGGGCCTCGGCGATGCGGCGAAACATGCCAAGCGTGAGGTTGGTGCGTCCGGCCTCGATCGGGGACAGAGCGGACTGGGCGATCCCGATGCGCGCGGCGAGCTCCGTCTGCGTGAGACCAACCGATTCGCACGCGTCGCGCAGGACGATGGCCGCACGGAGTTGGGCCGACGCTGGCGAAGGTCGATCGGTGCAGCGGGAGCGCGGCGACGAGGAACCTGAATCCTGTTGAGGCGTATCCATCCCGTATCGGCTCGTACCGATTCGTGCCGTTGACCAGGCCATTTCCGTGAGACCCGTGCCGCCTCGTGACGGCGCGTGACGCACTGTGCAACCCCGTTGGGTTGCAGTTGGGTTGCATCGAGGATGAGCGAGCCACCCGGCCCACCCGTGCGCCACACGCCATCCGGTCTCTGGGAGCCGGGATCGGGGCCCACGCGCCTGGGCCCTGTCTCGCCGGCGGCGCCGGCGCCGATGGCGTCTGCCGCGGGTCTGGTTGACATCTCATGTGTGGGGCGCCGCCCCGCGGAAGGACGGATGTCATGCCCAAGAAGTTCCCGCCCGAGTTCAAGCGTGACGTGGCCAACCGAGCGCCCATGATCGGCCCCCGTGCTCCCGCACCTCGGCAGCGGTAGAGCGCGGGGGCCTTCATCGCGACTTGGCGCGGGGCCGGAACGCGAAGTGGGTGTGGGGGAGCCCGCGACCCCCCCCCCGACCGGGGGAACCACTACCGCGACGCCGTCGTCTCTCGGAGGGTCAGGTTGGTGTTGACGTCTGCGCTCAGGCCATCCGGAAACGCAGAGCCCAGGATGGGAGCAGCGTTCGGCAACTTCTGGACAGTCTCCAGCCAGTTGAACGTTCCGCTCTCCGCCGCTTCACGAGCGACGAAACCGATCTGCGGACCCCAGTATCCGATCGGCTTCTTGTCGACGTCGTAGAAGACGGCGACCTCACCCAGCTTCAACATCTCCGGACCCACGATGTAGGGCGTCCGAACATACCCTTCCTCCACGGGCGAACCGGCGCCTCCCATCAGGGTCCAGCCAGACTCTTGCTCAGCTTTGACCTGCTCGTCGTAGGACGCCTGGAGTTGCTCGGGCGTGTACGTGGCGATATCCGAAGGCGCGCTGTCGGTCGGAGTAGTCGCGTTCGAAACGCTCACCCCTCCGAGCACAACGACCGCTACACCTGCCACGGCGATGCCGGCCCACGTCTTTGGTCTCATTGTCATGAGGGATGCTCCTACGGGTGGTTGAACTGGAGACAGAGCGGATAGCCGCCGTAGTTGTTGTTGTAAGCGCCGCTGATAAACGCTTCGCCGCTAGTGCATCCGATGTACGAGCCGTTGTAGCCGCCGGTGCAGCTCCCCTGGAACGTGTAAGCGGCAGACAGGGTGGAAGTAGTTCGCGCCGTCGAGCCCGTGTTGCACGTGTGCCACGTGAGCGCGCCATTCTGTAGCGAGTACTTCTTCAAGACGATATTCGACGACTGGGAGGCGCTGACCGGGGAGCCGGAACAGACGTTGTTGCCACTGTCAACCCGCTGATCACCCCAGGTCCCCACGACGGCATCCGTGTCGCCGCTCACGTTCCTGCATGCGGTGTAGTTGTTGTAGGTCCACCAGGAACTGAACCCGGATTGCGTGAACTGCGCTGACGCTGGCGAGGCCATCGAAGCAATCACCATCGCGCACAGGAGCGGTACGAGGATGATCCTGCCCGGCACCCCACCACTCCGGACACTGGCCATCAAGAGATACCCCCTGCTCATCCTCGGACTGGCTGAAGCTAGCACGTCAGACGACCTGCGTGCACTCAATGGCACCCACAGTGGGCAACTGTCCGCAGCGACGTCTGCCATCATGGTTCGTTCGCTGCTGTAGTTCTCGTTGGCCACTGACAGGACCGCCATGACCGCAACGGGACGGCCTACGGCAGACCGTGGGGTGCGCCTACAGACTCAGCCCGAAGTCGTCGGCTCGGTTCGCCGCGCCGACTTCGCGTGCCTCGGCCGATTCGGCGGCAGTGTCGAGGGCCCGTTGCCAAGTCATTGGCTCGGGAGCCATCGCGGCTGAGTGAGGGTCGAGACGCTCGGCGGCGGCCATGATCGGTCCCCAGTTGTCGAGGAGCACCGCCAGGCGGTTCCACGCCTCTCGGCCTTCCCGGCCGGGACGGCGGCCGAGCGAGGGATGGGTCGGCTCGCCGAGCATGCGGTCGATCCATTCGTCGGTGGCTGGTGGTTTGTCGTTCCAGGCTTCGAGCTGTACGGCGAGGCCGCGCCACGCGGCGAGGGCGCCCGGTGTGCGGGGTGGTGGGCCGAGCGTGGTCCAGAGCGTGCTGGTCGGGTCGGCCGTGGCGGCCCGGATCCGTTCGGGACGGGTGTGGTCGAGGGCGCCGTCGAGGTCTTCGATGGCGCCGTCGAGGCGTGTCCGTTCGGGCGCGGTGGCACGCATGGCGTCGGCCCACTCGATGCGGTCGCGTCGGGCGTCAGCGAGAACGTCATCGGCGCGGTCGACCCTGGTTCGGGCGGAATCGACGTGGCGTTCGGCGGCGCCGACGTTGCGTTCGGCGGCCTCGATCGCGGGCTTGTCACGGCGCCCCCACCGTCGCTCACCGGCCAGGTCCAGAGCGGTCCTGGTGCGGTTCAGTTCTCGAGTTGTGTTCTGGAGCTCCCGCCGCCGCTGACTTCTGGCGTCCTCGGCGGTCTTCAGGGCTGGGCGGGGGTCGGGGGGAAGCGCCTTGGCGATCGCATCCCGGTCGGCGTACTAGGTGGCTGCGGCATGGCGGAGGGCGTCGACACCGAAGGCGAGCGGGTCGTCGGCGCGGACGGCACGGAGGACGACGTCGGCCCAGTGGTGGTCGAGGGTATCGTCGATCTTGGCGATCCGGTCGGATCGCCAGCCGTGAGCGGCGTCCCAGTCATGTCGGGCGCGCACCGCATTCGACTCGACGTCGACCTTCGCCTCTGCGGCGTCTCGCCGCCGTTCGGTCTGGTCTACCGCGAGGTGGGCGTGGTTGACAGCATCGTCGGCCCGGGCGATGTCGTCTCGCCCGCCGCGGCGCAGGGCGTGGAGCGGTCCGAGGTGGCGGCGACGCTGCTCGCATGACTCGAGGCGACGCAGCGCCTGGTCGAGCGAGCGTTCGATGTGGGTGAGGTCGCTGCGGGCGCGGTCGAGCTCAACGGTTCGGTCTGTGGGGCGGGTAGCGAGGATCGCAGTGTGGTGGACGCGTTCGGTGCGGAGCTCGCGGTCGAGGGTCCAGGGGTCGTCGGTTGCGGCGAGGGTCTTGGGTTCGGCGCGCGTGAGCGCCGCGGTGACGGTGTCGGAGGCGGTGCGTTGGTCGGCGAGCAGATGGAGGGGGTGGTCGCTGTCGGGCCGGGTGTTCCAGGTGTGGGTGGGCTGGCGGCCGCGGCTGAGCCCGACGTAGCCGGTGTAGCGATCGAGCGCTGGTGTCCCGAGGA
The DNA here is from genome assembly GCA_038235385.1 of Acidimicrobiales bacterium. GTDB lineage: Bacteria > Actinomycetota > Acidimicrobiia > Acidimicrobiales > Acidimicrobilacustridaceae > JBBSTY01. Next base: position 3,903 of record JBBSTY010000107.1, read on the forward strand.
GATGGACCTGGGTCCATGTGCCGCCCTGGGCGCCGTCGACGGTGCGGGCCCATCCGTGAGACAGGTTCGGGGTCCCGTCGGCGCGCCGGCCGGCGATGAGGGCGGCGGTGAGGGTGGCGGTCTCGCCGTGGTCGAACCGGACCCGGGCGCCGGAGCGGTCGACGATCAGGACGGTCCCGGTGGCACCGTTGAACACCCGAGGTTGAGGGCCGGGGTCGATGGTGGCGTGCAGCAGGACCCGGTCCCCGGCGGCGTAGGTGCGGTCGTCGGGGCCCCATCCCGGTCCCGTCAGGGTCGGGCCGCGGAGCTCACCCCGGGCGGCTCGAAGCGAGCGGATGCAGTCGGCGAGGTCCTCGCTGTCGACGTGGCTGACGGCGAGCACGGCGACCTGGTCGGTCCCGTGGCGGTCGCCGTCGCGCACGGCGGCCTCGGCGAGGGCTTGGCGCGTGTCCTGGTTGCTGCCGGCCTCGTGGTCCCACCCGTGGGTGGTGCGGATGGTGCGGCACAGGTCGGCGTCGCCGGCGCGGAGGCGCTCGAGGGACTGGCGGTCGGTGGGGTCTTGTTGGCGGCGGTTCTCGGTCAGGGTCGCTCCGACGATCAGTCCGGCGGTGGCGAGGCGTTCGATCTCGACAGCGATCCCGCCGGCGGCGACCGATTGGGCCTGCTGGGCGTCGCCGACGCACCACAGCTGCACACCGGCCACCCCGGTCACCGCAGTGACGAGTCGGGCGGCCGCTCGGGTGCCGACCTGGGAGAGCTCGTCGATGATCACGGTGGTGCCCGGCCGGATCGGGTCGTCCGGGAGGCGGACCAGGAACCGGGCGATCGTCTCAGCCTCCAGCCCGGCCGCCCGAAGCTCGGCCACCGCCTTGTGCGTCGGCGCCAGCACGATCACCGCTCGACCCGCCGTCTGCTGGGCAACGACGGCGGCCCGCAGGGCCGTGGTCTTGCCGTACCCAGCCGGCGCCAACATCGATCGCAACGCCGGGCCGGGTCCGCACAGCGCCCGCACCGCGTCGGCCTGATCGGCGCCCAGAGCGACCGGGACGGCGCGGACCGCGTCCTCGGTCACCGTGTCCGGGATCGCCGGACACGGTGTTGTCCAGAGCTGGTCCAGGTCGGCGAGGAGCCGATCCTCGACGGCGCGGAGCTCGAGGGTGGACCACTGCGGTGGCCGGCGCCCGGCCGCGTCGGGCGACAGCCGCACCACCGGCCCAGACGCCAGGAACCGGTTCGTCATGGCCACGATCTCGTCGATCTCGAGCCGCCCGGCGGAGAGCGCAGCGATGCGTTCGACCACGTGGGCTTCGCCGAACCGGGACTCCGTCGCGCACAACCCGGTATCCGGATCGCACAGTGCGACGAACACGTCGGCATCGCGGATCGGCCCCGGTCGGGTCACGTCCCGGCCGACCACCAGGTCATCGACGCCGTGACCCGGGTGGAGGCCGACGGCGATGGCTTCGGCGTGCCAGCGGTCCCGGAGCCGGTCCGGGGTGAGGGCCGGGTCCTTGGCCGGGCGGGTGTCGATCGATGCCTGATCGTCGGCCACCATCCGCTCCCGGGCCGTGTCGAACGCCGCGCCGATGCCGTCGAGGTGCTCTTCGATGGCGACGGTGCGCTTCGAAAACGTACGCAGTTGCTCTGGCTTGAAGCCGACCATCTCGCGGCAGCCGTTCTTCTCCGGTCCCCACTCGACGCCGAGCGAGCGCGACAGGGATCGTTCGAGCTCGTTGAGGAACACCGTCCCCGACGCCTTCGCCCAGGTGTGCAACGGCGCCGCGTCGAACGCCACATGCCGGCCGTCGTCCCGGCGCACCAGGTTCGGGATCAAGCAGTGCGTGTGCAACTGCGGGTCCCCGTCCCGGCTCGTGCGATGCGCGAACGCCGCGATGGCGAACCCGTCGGTCCCCACCCGGCGGCGCACCCCGCCCTCCTGCCGGCGGGTCACCGCCGCCCGTTCCTCCAGGAAGTCGAGCGCCCGGTCCGTCGCCTCGACGACCGCCAGGGCGACGGCGGTCGACGTCTCCGGCGACCCGAATGCCCACAACAGGGACACGGACTTCGGGACCGACAGGGTCACATCGATGGCCGTCACTGCCCGCTCGCGCAACCCGGCCAGGAGCTCCTCGCCGGTGCCCGGATGCGTGCCTTCGATCATTGCCCGCAGGTCGTCGGCGGCGACGACGCCCTCGAGGCCCAGCTCGGGGGCCCAGCGGCCGTGCCACACCCCGGGCGCCTCCCCGGCGCCCATGAAGTAGTCCTCCATCCCGTCGGCGACCGACCGCAGGACGTACTCGGCGCTCTTCAGCTTGGTGATCGTCAGCACGGCCGCACCGCTCGCTCGTCGCCGGCCTGCGCTGCCTGCCCGAAGGGCTGGCAAGTGCCTGCCGCTCCATCGGTGCGCTGCGTGGAAGCGGTGGCCATGATCGGTCGTCAGCTCGCGAAGGGGAGGGTGAGCTGGTCGGATCGGGACTTCGCAGTGGTCGCCGATTCCGCTCGCGACGACGGTGCGCGTCGATCGGGTGCGTTGATCGATTCGCCTTGGCCGCGGTCCGTGTCGGTCGTGGCTGACGCGGTGCCGGACCGAGACGGAGCTGTCTCCGCGACGATCGCGACCGGGGGCGGCCCCGGGAGCGCGATCGGTCCGCCCGCCATCGCTTCGAGCGCGGCCCGGGGCACCCGGAGGAGCCGGCCCACGCGCACGACGTGCAACCCTTCGCCGCCGCCGGTGGCCAGGTCGCGTTGCGCGAGCTGGTAGGCGGCGGTGCGACCGATGCGCAACACCTGCGCTGCCTCCTCGACCGTGAGCAGGTCCGGAGCCTTGTCGTTAGAAGGTTGAGAGATCAACGGATCCGTAGGATACCGCCGACTCTACGAGTTAGCGAGAGATTCATCACAGTCGTTGACTATCCTGACGGCATGACCGGCACTCGGAAGTTCGGCATCCGTCGCACGATGTCTCCCAACCAGATCGTCGCCTCCAACGTCGCCAAGGCCCGTACCTTGCGCGGCTGGACCCAGGAGGAAGCCGCCACGAACCTTGCCCCGTACCTCGGCGCCCGCATGTCGGTCGCCAGCTTCTCGTCCCTCGAGCGCTCGGCCTGGAACCCGACCCGCGTCAAGGTCTTCTCCGCCGACGATCTCCTCGCGCTGTCCCGGGGCTTCGACCTGCCGATCGGCTACTTCTTCACCCCGCCGCCGCCGGCCGACGACGCCGGCCTCCACGCGCCCGATGCCGGCAACAAGGGCCTCGACCCGATCGTGCTCCTCGACGCCATCCTCGGCACCCCCGACAACCGCCAAGCGTGGGAACATGAGCTCCTCGCCTACGCCGCCAGCGTCGCCCCCGAACCCCGCAGCAAGCGCGAAAAGCCCTCCGTCAGCCCCGCTGACCTCGCCGATCGCCTCCGCCCCCTCGGCGCCACCCACGCCAAAGCGCTCCTGAACCAGGCGTTCGGCGACCTCGACGACGCCAGCAACGTCCTCGAACGCCTCGCCGACGCCCTGCGACAACTCAACAACGAACCCGAACCCGTCCCGGACAAGGCGGCACGAACCGGCACGAAGCCGAAGAGTCGGCGGTAGCCCGCTGGGTGGACTCTTCCTCGCCGACACACCCACGGCCACGGAACACGAGGTAGACGACATGGCTCACATCAAGGATCTACGCGAGCGACCCGCCGGCTACACCGGCACGAAGCCGTACTGGGCTCGCTACCGCGACCCACTCGGCGCAGAGCACGGGAAGACGTTTCGCACGCTGCGCGAAGCGCGGCACTGGCTCGCCGAGAACGAGGTGGCGAAAGGGCGTGGCGACTGGGTGGACCCGCTCGCTGGCAAGATCACGTTCGAGACGTTCGCCGAGCAGTGGCGCGCCGTCCAGGTGCATCGCCCGTCAACCGCCGGGCAGGTCGAGTCGCACTTCCGGACGAAGGTGTACCCGGCGCTCGGTTCGCGGCCGCTCGCGACCATCCGACCGAGCCACATCCAGGCGCTCGTCAAGGCGTTGTCGATCGAGCTGGCGCCCTCGACGGTCGAGACGATCTACCGGCACGTCTCGGCGGTGTTCAAGGCGGCGACGCGCGACCGGCTCATCGCTCGCACGCCGTGCGACGGGATCACGCTCCCGAAGGCCGACCGCGATCACAAGGTCGTGCCGCTCGAGCTCGACCAGGTGCTCGCAGTCGCCGAGCTCGTGCCCGACCGCTACCGCGCCGCCGTGCTACTCGCCGCCGGCACCGGGCTCCGCCAGGGCGAGGTTCTCGGCCTCACCGTCGATCGGGTCGACTTCCTTCGCCGGCAGGTGAAGGTCGACCGCCAGATGGTCACCCCTCCCGGGCCGGGCGCGCCGGGCTTCGGGCCGCCGAAGACGAAGGCGAGCTACCGGACGGTGCCGCTCCCGGACGCCACCGGTCTCGAGCTGGCCCGACACCTGCGCGAGTTCCCGCCGGGCGAGGGCGGGCTCATCTTCACGGCGCCGGACGGGCGCCCGATGCGCCGGCAGCGGATGGCCGAGGTGTGGCGGAAGGCGGCCGATGCCGCCGGGCTTCCGCCGAAGACCGGGTTCCACGCCACGCGCCACTTCTACGCCAGCGCGCTGATCCAGTTCGGCGAGTCGGTGAAGGTCGTGCAGTCCCGGCTCGGGCACGCGTCGGCGATCGAGACGCTCGACACCTACGGGCACCTGTGGCCCGACTCCGAGGACCGGACCCGCGCCGCCATCGACAGCCTCTTCGGAGATTCGGGGGGACAGGCGCGGGGCGCGGTGGGGGAGTAGCCGTCGTACCTGCAGGTCAGGCGGCCCGATGGTGAGTCGGCCCGTAGGCGGGGTCTTCGACGAGCACGCCGATGACCCGCGGCACCGCCCGGAAGGACTGTCTGACCAGCGGCTCTATCGGCTGGCGTCTGTCAGCCGCTGCCCGCCGCCTTCTGGCGTCTCGCGGACTTCCCGCGGACCGAGCAGTTTCCGGCGCGCCTGTCGTCGCATCCGCCGCCTCGCCAGTCGGGTCGGTCATTGGGCGGTGGCGACGAGCATGACCACGAGCGCGGCCCAGATCATCGTGAACGCGGCGGTGTCTCGCCCAGCGGTGGGCCACTCGAGGCCCAGTAGTCGGTGACAACCCAGACCGACAGGCACTCGAGCATCGACGCGAGCACGCACGGCGACGATCAGCGAGCGGACCCACGGCCGGATGATCGGTTGGCTGTTCTCGATCGTCCGCACGGGCATGAGGGCGAGGATCGCCTTGTTCGTGGGCAGATTCGACGGGGGTTGTCCTCAGATGGAAAGGCCGGATCGACCGGAGCGACGGTGCAGCGGCGGCGGCGGTCGAGGATCAGGCCGGCCGGATCGGGAGCCGAACGCCCCGGACCCGGTTGTCCGCGACAGTCAGCCCGTCGGCGGGGGCCGGTGCGTAGGCTGCGGGGGTGACTGTCACGGGGCTCGACGTCGATCTGGAGCGCATCGGTGAGATCTGCCGCCGCTACGGCGTGGCGCGCCTCGACGTCTTCGGCTCGGTGGCCCGGGGAGACGCTCGGCCCGACAGTGACGTCGACGTGCTTTACGAGCTGGCCGCGGGGGCTCGGCTCGGCTGGGAGATCGAGGACCTTGCCGACGAACTCGCCGTCGTGCTCGGTCGTCCGGTCGACCTCGTCTCGCGGCGATACCTGCACCGGCAGCTCCGCGACTCGGTCCTGGCGGAGGCCAGCCTCCTCTATGCGGCGTGAGCTCCTGCTGATCGACGAGATGATCGAGGCGGCGGAGCAGGCTCGATCGCTGGTCGCCGGCTTCGACCTGGAGGTGCTCGAAGACGACCGCTTACGGCGTGACGCTCTCCTGTGGAACTTCACGGTCCTCGGGGAAGCGGCCGCGCAGCTCGATGCCTCGGTCAAGTCGCAGTTCCCCGACATCCCCTGGTCGCAGCCGGCTCGGCTCCGCAACCGGATCGTCCACGGCTACTGGTCGATCGACCTCGAGGTCCTGTGGACCACCGCCACGGACCTCTTGCCTGCGTTCGCCGCCGAGCTCCGGGCCGTGCGCTCAGCGCTCGAACCCGAGGAGTCGTGAGCTCCCCGTTCTCGCCGACAACGGCGGCTTCGCCGTCGGCGTGAGCCGGCGGCAGGAGCCGCCCTTGACCAGATCGAGAACGTCCTCCCGAACCGCGCCGATAGGTCTCACAGGGGATCGACGACGACGCGGCGCGGTCGGGGATGACGACGATGACGGGGTCGTTCTCGATGCCAGCGGTTCGTCGCGGCACGAGCTTGAAGGTACCTGTGACTCCACGCCCGTGAGGCTGTGGACCTCGTGCTCGGAGATTCCGCGGGACGGTCGCGGGACGGAGTGATGGTCCGGGGGTAAACGCCCAGTTCAGAGGGGGTGCGATGGTGAGTCAGCCTGTAGGCGGGGTTCTGTCCGGCGTCTCCCGACGCGTGGGTGGTCATCCATCTGAGCGGCCTACCAGCGGGTGCCCGAGTGGCGCCTCCGAGGAGGATCCATCCGGGCCGGGCGGGTACCCGTGCCCGCACTTGGCCTTGCTCCGGGTGGGGTTTGCCGAGCCATCCCGGTCTCCCGTGATGCTGGTGCGCTCTTACCGCACCGTTTCACCCTTGCCTGTGCGCCGCCACCCGGTTGCCCGGCCGGCGCCGCCATCGGCGGTCTGTTCTCTGTGGCACTTTCCGTCAGGTCGCCCTGCCTGGCCGTTAGCCAGCACCCTTCCCTGTGGAGCCCCGACCTTCCTCGACACGGTCACGTCGACCCGGTGTGACCCGAGCGTTGCGCCGTGCCGCGACCACCTGGCCGACTCACCATCGGGACCAGTCTGCCCGACGACGCGGCGTTTCGGCGAATGGCCTGCCCGGGCGAATGGCCTACCCGGCGAACGGTCCGCTCGCTCGGCACAGGGCCGCCGGGGCGTGGCGCCTCGACCGGCGACGACCTAGGCGGCGACGACGTTGATGGTGCCCGACATCTTCGCGGCGCCGTGGATGGAGCAGAAGTACTTGTAGCTGCCGGTTTCGGCGAAGGTCTGCACGAACTCGGTGTCGGTGTCCATGGTGGGCGACTTGAACGAGACCGACTGGCCGCTCGACGCCGTCACGGTGTGCTTGGCGGTGTCGGTGTTTCGCCAGGTCACGGTTTCGCCGACCTTCACCTCACGGACGTCGGGGTCGTAGGAGAACGAGCCGGTGACCGACGAGATCTCGACCAACGCCCCGGCGTTGACCGCCACCGTCGTGGTGGTGCTCTCCGGCGTCGCGGTGGGCTCGTCGGACGCGCACCCCACCAGGGTGAGCACCAGCGCGCTGGCGACCACCGCCGCTCCGATTGGGTTCCGCAGGTTCGTTCGCATCGTGTGCCTCTCCCGAGGGGGCTGGTGCCGGTCGTGTCCACCGGATCGTTCGTCGGGAGGCACCGCCTCCCGCCCGATCTTCGGAGCCGACGGCCTCCGCGGATCAGGTCCTGAGCGAAGGCCTACTCGTCGTCGTCGGCAGGCTTGGTCGACGACGGCGACGCCGTGACCGGACCGTTCGGCGCGATGTAGGAGTCCTTCGGCGCCGCGTTGACGGTGGGCTCGAACGCGAACGGCACGACCTGCTTCTCCATCACCGAGGCGAGCACCGCCGAGTGGCGTGCTTCGATGCCTCCGATCGACATGATCGTCTGACGCAGCTGCGGAGTGGTGAGGATGCCGCCGGCCTTGGTGTAGGTCTGCGCAGCGGCGATCTCGAGCTGCTGGGCGAGGACCAGGGTGGCGGTCTGCACCACGGACGCGCCGCCGCCGGCGGAGATCGTGGCCACGGCCGGGGCCACCACCTGCTCGAGCAGGTAGGGGTTGGCCACGACCTCGTCGGGGTTCTGCCCCAGACGTCGAGCCTGCTGCGCAAGGACGCCCGCGTGGTCGCCGTGCTGCTCCTGGAAGTACTTGGCGACGTCGACGAGCAGCGGCACCTGCAACCAGTTGTTGTCGAGGGCCGCCTGGTAGGTGTCGATGGCCAGTCGCTCGAGCGACAGTGCGGTGAGGACGAGCGTCGCGTCGGTTTCGGCGCTGCCCGGGTCGGGTGGGACGACCGTCGTGGGCACCGGGATGATGGTGCCGGTGACCGCGATCTGATTGGTGGCGGGCGGCTCCACGCAGGCGGCGAGCAGTGCGGTCGAGGCGATGGTCAAGCCCCCGAGCTTGAGCATCTGGCGTCGGCTCGGCGCTCCGACCAGGTGCGACTTGATGTCGGCATCGATCGTGGAGCCGGGATCGAACGCCTCGTCGAGCGCGGCGTCGAACCCGGTCATGGTCGACCGGTGCTCCCGCTGGGTGTCACGCAGCTCGCGGCGCACGTGGTCGTGGGTGAAGTCCGTCATCGTCGTCCTCTCGCCGTCAGCTGGCCGCGTACTCGGTGATGTTGATCGCGTCGGTCGCGCTCTGGAAGTTGGGGATCCAACTCGTGATCTGCGTCGACCACACCTGCGGATCGGGGTCCAGGACCAGGCTCCAGGCGATGGCCTGTTGCGAGTCGACGGGCAGGATCTTCGATGCCGCCGCCGCGGCCTGCCACTCGGTGAGCTGGCCCAAGGCGGCGGCATAGGTGGCGGTGATGCGCTCCTCCAGGTCGTAGGCGACGGTGACGAGCGCCTCCTGATCAGCGCCGTCGGCGACGAGCGCCGTGAGCTCCTGGGACAGCCTGGGGTTCGGGGTTCTGGTGGAGGATCCACCGGCCAGCCCGGCGAGCGATGCGGCGTGCTCGGTGTGGTTCTGGGTGAACTGACGGGCGGTCTGCGCGACGGCGGGCGCCAGCCTGCCGGTGGCGATCATCGCCCGGTACGCCTCGACGGCGGCAAGCTCGATCGATTGCAGGAAGACGACGATGACGAGGTCGGTGCCGCCGATCAGGGGCGGCTCACCCTTGGCGGCCGGCGCCGCGGCTGCCGTGGTGCCGGGTGCACCGGCGTCGGCCGGTGGTTCGGTGCCATCGGTCTGGGCGAACGCCATCGGTGAACCCGACGCGATCGAAACCGCCGACGCACCCACGGCGACGGCGCCGCCGGTGGCGACGCGGGCCAGGAAGCCCCGTCGGGACGCTGATCGAGCGGCGTCGGTCGGTGCGTCTCCGGGACCTTCGGTCCCGATCGGGTCCCGGTGCTCGTCGATCTCCGCCGCCGTCCGGCGAAGCGCCCTGAATGCCATGTTCGTCCTTTGCCGTGCTGGGGTTCCGTGCGCCCGGCGATGCTAGTTCCGCGCCTCGTCGGGAGGACAACCGACGCCGAGTGCAAGGGGGCTCACGCGACGACGATCGTCCCCGTCATCGCGTTGTGGATGTCGCAGTAGTACGCGTACGTGCCTGGCGCGGTGGGTGTGGCGACGTAGGTCGCGCCCTGCGCCAGCGCGCCCGAATCGAAGGTGGTGCCGTCGTCGGCGAGCACCCAGTGGTCGACGTCATCGTTGTTGGTCCACGTCACGGTGTCGCCGACGGCGATGGTGATCGTCGGCGGCACGAACTCGTAGTCCCGGATGCGGACCTCGCCCGGCGGCAGCACCTCGGTGGTGGTCGAGGCAGGCGCGGTTGTCGGTGCGGACGTGTCGGCTGTTGCGACGGTGGTCGGCGAGGTGCTCGACGGCTGCGCCGTGGTCGCCGTGGTCGCCGTGTCGGACCCGCACGCTGCGGCCACGACGACGAGCCCGCAGGTCACCACCAGGATGAGGCCGAGTCGGGGAAGGGATGTCGGTCGGGTCACAGGAGCTCCTCGGATTGGTGGGCGGTCATCAGAAGTCGAGTCCGGACAGCTCGGGGAACCAGGCCTTGGATCGCTCGACGGCACGGAGCCAGCGTTCACGGTCGGTCGGCGGTCCGGGTTCGACCGAGGTCGTGGGCTTCCAGGTGGCGGCGATGTCGTCCATGCCGTCCCACACACCGATCGCCATCCCGGCGAGGAAGGCGGCGCCGAGCGTCGTCGCCTCCACGACCGGTGACACCTCGACCGGGCGTTGGGCGGCGTCGGCGAGGGCCTGGACGAACGTGGGGTTGCGCGACATGCCGCCGTCGATGCGCAGCTCGGGGATCGACCGGCCGCTGTCGGTCTCGGTCGCAGCGACGAGGTCGGCCCCACGGTTCGCGACCCCCTCGAGGACGGCCCGCACGATGTGGGCGGCCTCGGTTCCTCGTGTGATCCCGAACAACGAGCCGCGAGCGCCGTAGTCCCACGACGGGGTTCCGAGCCCGAGCAACGCGGGGACGTACACGACACCGTCGGTGCTCCTGCACCGCTGCGCGACGTCGTGCGAACCCTCGGCAGAAGGGATCAGCCCCAAGTCGTCCCGGAGCCACTCGACGTTCGAGCCGGCCGACAACATGATCGCCTCGAGGCCCCATACCGCTTCGCCGCCCTGGCTCCAGGCGACGATCGGGAACGTCCCTCCGCCGCCGCGCGTGGCGAAGGTGGGACGCCCGGATTCGAGCACGACATCGAGCATGCCGCCGGTGCCGAAGGTGATCTTGGCCACCCCGGGACGCACGCACCCCTGTCCGATGAGCGAGGCCTGCTGGTCGCCGGCGATCCCCGTGATGGGAGGTGCGCCCTCGAGTGCCGTCGCCCGGCCGATCTCTCCGGTCGAGTCGACGATCGTGGGCATCATCGCTGCGGGGATGCCGAGCCGATCGAGCACGGCGGTGTCCCATCCCCGCCCCGCGAAGTCCACGAGGCCGGTGACGCCCGCGTTCGTGAGGTCGGTGACGTGCACGTCGCCGCGGGTGAGTTGCCACACGATCCACGAATCCACCGTGCCGAAGCAGAGGTCGCGGGTGCGTTCGGGGTCGTGCAGATCCAGGAGGTGGGTGAGCTTGGTGGCCGACATGTTCGGCGCCAGGCGCAAGCCGTCGGCCTGAAGGACGAGGCAGTCCCCGACGGTGCGCAGGTCCTGCCATCCGAGCGCCGGCCCGACCGGGACACCGGTGGCGCGGTCCCACACGATCGTCGACGCACGCTGGCTGGCGATCCCCACCGCGTCGACCGGTCCGCTCTCGGCGAGGCAGCGCCGAGCCATCTCGAGGGCGGCGTCGGCCATCACCTGCGCGTCGAACTCGACGAGACCGGCGTCGGGGGAGTCGGGGAGGATCTCCCGGCGGTGCTCGTGGACGACCTGCGCGTCCGGGGTCACGACCGCGGCGCGCAGCCCGCTCGTTCCCACATCGATGACCAGGATGTTCACGTCGGCGCCTCCTCGGCGGACGGATCGGCGGGTCGGTCGCGTCGGAGGG
>JBBSTY010000108.1:0-15129 GCA_038235385.1 Acidimicrobiales bacterium
GCTTCCGGGAAGAAGAACTGGTCGGCGCCGACGGCGATCGGGGAGGTGTCCCAGACGGACAACGCTTCGATGCTCGTTCCCGGTCGGGCGACAGCGAGCGCCCAGGCGAGTGCCGCGATCGAGTTGTCCGAGCCATCGATGCCCACGACGATGTCGGCCGGGTCGATGCCGAGCTCGGACCGGACGGCGTCGCGCCCGGCACGGAGCGCGGCAGCGGTGCTCAGATCGACACCGTGGATCAGCACCTCGACGCGGCCGCGCGCTCGGGGGCCCATGGTCGCCCGCACGTCCTCGGACACGGCGAGGTCGGCGTCGTCGAGCCCGATGGTGAGTCGGTTCGCGAGGCGGGTGACCGGCGCGTGGCGGGGCCAGCGGTTGTGCTCGGTGACCACGATGGCGGGCCGGTCCGACCGCCGCAGCGTGCGGAGCGCGAGGCGTGCGACCGCAGCGACGTACGGGGAGTGCACGTGGACGACCTCGATCCGCTCCCGTCGGACGAGCGACCGGAGGCGGCCGGCCCAACGGAGGTCCCACTCCCTCGGTCCGTCGAGGCACGTGCTCTCGATCCCCTGGTCGGCGAGCTCACCGACCAGGTGGTCCTTCCACGGCACGAGGTAGGCGACGCGCACGTGGACGCCGCGCTGGTCTCGGACCTGCGCCTGGGACACGAGCAGACGTTCGGCTCCGCCCGGACCGAGCCCCTTGATGAGCCAGAGCACCCGGATCGCGTGGTGCGCCTCGGGATGGTGGCGGTCGGTCACTCGCGGTGGATGCCGGGAGCACAGGCCCGCACGGCATCGATGACCCGTTGCTGGTCGTCGACGGTGAGCTGCGATCCGCTCGGCAGGCAGAGGCCGGTCTCGAAGATGCGCTGGGCCACCGCCCCGCCGCACACCGGACGACCCTGGTGCAGCGTCTGGAGGTGCATGGGCTTCCAGACCGGCCGGGATTCGATGTCGAGCTCCTCGAGGGCGAGACGGATGTCCTCACGTGTCGCACCGACCCGCTCGGCATCGATGGTGACGACCGTGAGCCAGTGGTTGACCTCGCCGTCGGAGGGGGGTGCCGGGAACGAGACGCCCTCGATCGCCCCGAGACCGGCGCGGTAGCGAGCCTCGATCGCCCGCCGGCGCTCGATGCGTTCACCGAGCTCGCGCAGTTGGCCCACGCCGACCGCGGCGAGCAGGTTCGAGAGCCGGTAGTTGTAGCCGACCTCGCGGTGCTCGTAGTGCGGCGCCGGCTCGCGGGCCTGGGTGGCGAGGTGTCGGGCACGCTCGATCGTGGTTGGGTCCGACGACACGAGCGCGCCGCCTCCGCCGGTCGTGGCGATCTTGTTCCCGTTGAACGAGATGACACCCATGCGTCCGAACGAGCCGGCGGGACGGTCGCGGTACGACGATCCGAGCGCTTCGGCGGCGTCCTCGACGACGGGGATGTCGAAGCGCTCGCAGGCGGCCGAGATGGCCTGGTAGTCGGCGCATCGGCCGTACAGGTCGACGGTGATGACGGCCTTCGGGAGCCGGCCCCGAGCGGCTCGACGATCGAGCTCCGCCGACAGGAGGTCGGGGTCGATGCACCAGCTGGTGGGATCGGCATCGACGAAGATCGGTGAGGCGCCGGTGTAGGCGACGGCGTTCGCCGTGGCGACGAACGTGAGCGTCGGTACCACGACCTCGTCGCCCGGTCCGACGCCGAGGATGGCGAGCGCGAGGTGCAGTCCGGCGGTCCCGCTCGACAGCGCGGCGACGTGCTCGACGCCGACGATCTCGGCGATCTCACGCTCGAAGGCATCGACGAAGGGACCGACGGGTGCGATCCAGTTCGAATCGAAGGCCTCGAGCAGGAGCTGACGTTCGGTGGCGCCGACGTCGGGGGGTGAGAGGTAGATGCGGCTCACGTGGTGGGGGTGATCGGCGACGTGCGGGGTGACGCGTCGGAGCGCCACGGTACACGGGGTCGACGGAGGCATCGTTCCGACGCCGACCGCCACAACTACGATGGGGCCATGCGATCGGGCGGATCGGGCCGCTCCGGGCCCTATCGGGGCAAGCGGGTGGTCGACCTCGCCCTGCTCGCGCTCGCCGCGGTGCCCGCCCTGGCGGTCGGGGTCGCCTGTGCCGTGGCGGTGCGGCTCACCTCCCGCGGGCCCGTCTTCTTCCGCCAGGAGCGGATCGGGATCGACGGGTGCCGGTTCCAGGTGTGGAAGTTCCGCACCATGGTCACCGGCGACAACCCGATCATCCCCGACCCGACGCGGATCACCGCCGCCGGTCGGTGGTTGCGCCGGCTCTCGCTCGACGAGCTGCCCCAGCTGATCAACGTGGCCAACGCCACCATGAGCGTCGTCGGGCCGCGTCCCACGCTCGCCTACCAGGTCGATCGCTACACCGAACGTCAGCGCGGCCGGCTCGCCGTCCGCCCCGGGCTCACCGGTCTCGCCCAGGTGCGTGGCCGCAACGCACTGCCGTGGGACGAGCGCATCGAGCACGACCTCGAGTACGTGCGCACCCAGTCGGTCCGCACCGATCTCGCCATCCTGCTCGCGTCGATCCGGGTCGTGCTCAGCGGCGAGGGCGTCGAGGAGCATCCCGTCGACGATGCGATCTCGGCCACCTCGTCGCCCTCGTCACCCTCGTCACCCTCGGCCACCTCGACGTCCTCGACATCCTCGAGGCCTTCGGCGGCCCCGTCGACCCCACCGGAGGCAACAGGGATGCGACCATGAGCGGGCCGGTGCCACTGGTGATCGTCGGGGCGGGCGGTCACGGCCGTGAGATCCTCGATGTGGTCGAGGCCATGAACGCCGCCGCGCCCGGCTCGTGGCGCCCGGTCGGCTTCGTGGCCGACGATGCCGACGCCCGGCTCGTCGCCGCGCGCGGCTTGGAGGTCGTCGGCTCGTCGCACGACCTGGGGCGGGTGCTCGCGGAGCACTCGTGCCGCTACCACCTGGGCATCGGGTCGGGTGCGGTCCGCCGGCGGCTCGACGAGTCGCTCGACGATCGTGGACGTGCGGCCGCGGTCACCCTCGTGCACCCGTCGGCCACCATCGGCTCGACCAACCGGATCGGGCCGGGGGTGCTGCTGGCCGCCGGCGCCCGGATCACCACCAACGTCGAGGTGGGGCGCCACACCCACCTCAACGTCGGCGCGGTCGTGTCGCACGACGGCGTGATCGGCGACTACGTCACGTTGAGCCCCGGCGTGCTGGTCAACGGAGCGGTCGAGATCGGTGCGGGCGCGTTCCTCGGCACCGGGGCGATCGTGCTGCCCGGACGACACGTGGGTGCCGGCGCGGTGATCGGCGCGGGGGCGGTCGTCGCGTCCGATGTCCCCCCGGGGGTCACGGCGTCGGGGGTCCCTGCTCGCTGGTGATCACGCGGCCGGCCAGCACCAGGGCGGCGGTGATCAGACCGGCCACGACGAGCGAGGTCGCGGCGGCGACGGCCAACGTGGCCCATCGGTGGGCGGCGGCGACGATCGACACCGACGCCACGAGCGCGACGAGACCCCCCACGGCTGCCCCCGACGCCGGTGCGGTCCAACGGCGCGGCGCCCAGACGGCGACGGCCGCCAGCGGGACGAGCGCGCCGCCGACCACGAGGGTCCCTTCGGTGTCGGGGAGCAGGAGGTACCCGACCCCGGTCGCACCGACTGCGACCGCGAGCACGAGGTCGGATCGAGCTCGGCCGGCAGGTCGCACGACCGCACCGGCGACGGTGCCGACGACGATCGCCGAGAAGACCGACGGAACCGTCCACCACGCGGCGGCGCCGAGCAGCCCCGCCGTGGAACCCACGGCCATCGCCGCGATCGCGACGACGGCTGGCTGGCCGGTGTCGGCTCGTCGGGTGCGACCGGCCGCCACCATGGCTCCTGCGCCCGCCAGACCGAGGCCGAGTCCGACCAGCGCGAACTCGACGTTGTCGATCATTCCCCCGCTCACCCGGCCGACCCTACCGGTGTCGCCCGAGCGGACGGCGGCCCCGCTGAACCGCAGCCGATCAGGTGGCGCTGGACTCCGGTCCGCGCTCGGTGGCACCCGACGCGAACGGCTCCGAGGTGGTCGGGGTGTCGGCCGCGAGCTCGGCGAGCGCGGCGACGAGCGTGGCGCCGGCGAGGCCGTTCGTGGCGCGGACCACCTCGGCGAGGTCGATCGGGGGGACCGAGACGTGGGAGATGAGGTGATGGGCGGGTCGGCGGTCGATCTCGCCGGTGCCCAGCAGCACCTCGTGCAGCTTCTCGCCCGGGCGCAGACCGGTGTAGACGATGTCGATCTTGCGGTCGGACTCGGCCGCCAGGCGTCGGGCGACGTCGTCGATCCGCACGGGTTCGCCCATGTCGAGCACCAACGCGTCGCCGTGGTCGCCCACCGCGCCGGCCTGGATCACGAGCTGGACGGCTTCTTCGACGGTCATGAAGTAGCGGGTCACGTCCGGGTCGGTGACGGTGATCGGTCCACCGTTGTCGACCTGGGTCCGGAAGGCGGTGAGCACCGATCCCCGGCTGCCGAGCACGTTGCCGAAGCGAACGCTCATGAAGTTCCCCGAGGCGCGACCGTCGAGGTCGCGGGTGAGCATCTCGGCGAGCCGCTTGGTGTAACCGAGGACGCTGGTCGGGTCGGCCGCCTTGTCGGTGGAGATGTTGACGAAGCGCTGGACCCCTTCGGCCCACGCGGCGTCGAGCACCGACTGGGTGCCCAACACGTTCGTCTTGAGCGCCTCACCCGGGTGCATCTCGAGCAGCGGCAGGTGCTTGAGCGCTGCGGCGTGGAACACGACGTCGGGACGGAGCTCGGCGAACACCTCGTGCATGCGCTCGCGGTCGCGGATGTCGGCGACGACGAGGTTGCGGCTGTCGAGCATGGCGCGACCCTCGAGCAGGAGCTGCACCGCGTGCAGCGCCGATTCGTCGCGGTCGACCATCAGGAGCTCGGCCGGCGCGTAGCGGGCGATCTGGCGGCACAGCTCGCTGCCGATCGAGCCGCCGGCACCGGTGACGAGGACCCGCTTGCCGGTGAGGTAGCTGGCGATGGCATCGATGTCGGTGTCGATGGCGTGACGACCGAGGAGGTCGGCCTCGGTGATGGGACGGATGTCGCTGACGCCGACGGTGGACCCGAACAGCTCCGAGAGGGGAGGCAGGACGCTCACGCGCAGGTCGGCGCCCGCCGCCAGGTCGCTGATCTCGCGAAGGGTGTCCGAACCCGCCGAGGGGATGGCGATGACGAGTGCGTCGATGTCGAGCCGTCGGGCCTCGCGTGCCAGTGCGCCCCGCCCGCCGACGACGGGCACGCCCTTGATCCGCAGGTTGCGCTTCGACGGGTCGTCGTCGAGGAGGGCGACGGGGTAGTAAGGGCTCGACGGGTTGCGCAACATGGCGGTGATCGTCTGCACGCCGGCCTCGCCCGCACCGAACACGATGACCTGGGTGGCGATGTCGCTCGATGGTCGGAGGTTGTGGTCGAGGATGAGTCGCCACACGTAGCGGACGCCCGCCATCATCAACAGCGCGAGGAGGGCGCCCATGATGGCGACGCTGAGTGGGACGAGGTGGCGGGGCAGGATCTGGTTGATCACCGCGAGACCGGCGAAGGTGACGAGCACGGTGCGGACGAGGTGGAGCACCTCGTCGAAGCTCCCGAACCGGAAGCGACCTCGGTACAGGCCGCTGGCCAGGCCGGTGATGAGTTGGAGCACGCCGGCGATGACGACGGCGACCATGATGGTGGCGACCGAGAACGGGCCCCAGCCGGACGGGTCGACGGTGAACTCGTAGCGCAGCACCATGGCGACCGTCAGGCCGATCGCCCAGGCGGCGACGTCGGCGGAGAACTGGAACGCCAGGCGGTGGCGTTCGAGCGCGGTGCCGAACCTCGCCACGAACCCGCGCTCATCCCTGTCTGATCTGGACTGAGCCGCCATGTACGAAGGTCCCTCCGAATCCGGGCGAGTCGTGGCCCGTTTCGCTGGTGCCCCGCCTGGGCACGGTGGCCGATCCTAGTCGTCCGGACCGATGGCGTCACCGTCGTCGCGGTGGTGGGAGCCGGCCGCACCGTCGGGCCCCGTGGGCGCCACCGGGCGAGAGGGCCTGCGAAGTAGCTTCGGGTGCCGATGCCGGCGCGTCCGCGGTGGCTGATCGACCACCGGGGATCGAGGCGACCGCGCCCGGCCCGAGCAGGTAGGAGACGGGTGGCCACCACCGCGAGATCGAGCAACGGGCGCAGCGGTCCGCTCCCCGCGCGTGTGCATCGGTCGTCGGCTGACGGTCGGCGACGGGGGCACCAGACCGGACCGCGCGAGCGACAGGCGGTCGTGGCGACGGCCGTGGTGGCGGGAACCGTCGGCGCGTTCGCGGCCGCGCAACCGACCGTCTACCTGGTCAGCGACGTGGTGATCCGGTTCGCGGTGGCGGCACTGGTGACGCTGGCGGCGTCACGGGCGCGTCGCTGGACGTGGTTGGTGCTGGCGGGTCTCGCGGTGGTGGGCGCCCCTCCAGGGGTGTGGCTGGCCGTGTGCGCGGTGGGTGCCCTGGTGGCGGTGGGCACGACGTTCTTGGTCCGCCGGCGCATCTACGGCGCGATCGTCGGCGCCTGCTCGGTGCAAGGGCTGCTGCGCCTGGACGACGTCGGGTTCACCCGTGCGTCGGCCGTGCTGTTCGTGCTGGCGGTGGCGCCCGTGCTGGCATCGGCCTACGCCGTGGCCCCGCGTCGGGTCCGCCGACGGGTGCATCGGGTCGTCGCCGTCATCGGCGCGCTGGCCTCGGTCGCGCTCGTCCTGTTCCTGGTCTCGGTGGCGATCGCGTTCGATTCGGTCGAGTCCGCCGGGCGCCAGACGACCACCGGTCTCGAGCTGGCCCGAGAGGGCCAGGGCGTGTCCGCCGCAGGTTCGCTGTCGGACGCCGCGGAGTCGTTCCGCCGCGCGCACGATCGGGTGGACGGGTGGTGGATGCGTCCGGTCGGCGCCATGCCCTTCCTCGCCCAGCAGCTCCAGGCCATCGAGGTCGTCACCGATCAGGGCGCGCACGTGGCCGGGGCGGCCGGATCGATCGCGGAGCAGGCCGACATCCAGGAGCTGCGCTACGAGGACGGCCACATCGACGTCGACCGGCTCGCCGCGCTGGCCGATCCGCTCGAGGATGCGGCGGCCGCCTTCGAAACCGCGACCGCCGAGGTCGGTGCGGTTCGGTCGCCGTGGTTGATCGGCCCGTTGGCCGACCGGGTCGACCGGGTGAACGACGAGCTCACCACCGCGCTGCCCGACGTGCAGCTCGCGGCCCGGGCGGCTCGCGAGGGCCCGGCGATGCTGGGCGCCGACGGTCCCCGCCGGTATCTGGTGCTCTTCACGCAACCGGCCGAGACGCGCGGCCTGGGGGGCTTCGTGGGCAACTGGGCCGAGCTCACCGCCGACGACGGCCGGGTCGAGGTCAGTCGCAGCGGGCGCAGCGGCGAGCTCAACGATGCACCCGGGCGCGACGAGCGCACGGTGACCGCCCCGCCGGTGCCCGACGACTACGTCGCTCGCTACGGCCGGTTCCGGCCGGGTTACTACTTCCAGGACATCACGCTGTCGCCCGACCTGCCGAGCGTCGCCGCCGCCGCGGCGCAGCTGTACCCGCAGATGGGTGGCGCCCCGATCGACGGCGTGCTCACCGTCGATCCCTACGCGCTCGCTGCACTGCTCGAGTTCACCGGCCCGATCGAGGTCGACGGGCTGTCGGTGCCGCTCACCGCCGACAACGCTGCGTCGATCCTGGTGCGCGATCAGTACCTGGAGTTCGGCGCCGGCGACGAAGGGCGCGAGGAACGCATCGACTTCCTCGACCAGGCGTCCGAGCGCACGTTCGAGGAGCTGGTCGGCGGGAGCCTCCCGAGCCCGAAGAAGGTCGCCGAGGTGCTGAGCCCGGTCGTGGCCCAGCACCGCCTGGCGTTCCACGCATTCGACGAGAGCGAACGGGAGCTGATGTCGCAGATCGGCGCCGACGGTGCGTTCGCGACGCCCGACGGATCGGACTTCTTCCAGCTCGTGACCCAGAACCACGCCAACAACAAGATCGACGTGTTCCTGCACCGTTCGGTCACCTACGAGACGACCTACGACCCGTCGTCGGGCGCGGTGAACGCCAAGGCGATCATCACGCTGCGCAACGAGGCGCCCGCGACCGGGCTGCCCGAGAGCGTGATCGGCAGCAACGACCAGGGGCTCGCTCCCGGCACCAACGTCGCGTACACCTCCTTCTACACGCCGTTCGGCCTGCGGGCCGCCCGCCTGGGTGGCGAACAGGTCCCGCTGGAGTACCAGCGCGAGCTCGGGTACGCCGTCTACTCCACCTACGTCGAGATCCCTCCGGGCCAGGAGCGGACGCTCGAGCTCGACCTCTTCGGCCAGATCGACCCGGGCGCCGCCTACCGGCTCCGCATCGGCGCCCAGCCGGTGGTGAACGCCGACGAGGTGCGGGTCCGCTTCCGGGTGGAGGGCGGATGGGAGATCGCACGGTCGCGCACGCTGCGCCCCGACGAGAGCGGGATGGCCGCCACCTCGTCGTTCGACCTCGACGCGCCGACCGTCATCCGGGTCTCGCTCGTGCGACCGTGATCGGTCGTGGCCGGTGACATCCTCGGACACGACCAGGCGGGTGGATCGCATCCCGCACCCGCCGATCTTCGTTGGGGTACGATCCGTCCCGGCTCGGAGACCTCGCACCACAGGCTCACGCGAGGTAGGTTGACGGGCGCTGAACGCGACATCGGACGGTGCCGCACCATCGTGAGCTCGGAAGGGACGGCGGAAGCCTCGTGATTCGCAGGGCAGTGGTACTTCTGGCGATGTTCCTCGGCGTGCTCGCGGTTCCTGCGGTCGCGGGCGCGCAGTACCAGCCCGGCACGCCTGGTCTCGTGCTCGTGCCGTCGACGGTCGTCGTCGGCGGATCGGTCACCGCTACCGGTTTCGGGTGCCGGCCCGGCCAGAACGTCGCGATCACGATCGATGGCGCAACCGTTGCCACCGTGGTGGCCCGCCCCGATTCCACCGGCAGCTTCGAAGCCACCTTCACGGCTCCGTCGACACCCGGCAGCTACACCGTCGTGGCCACGTGCGGTCTCACCATCGTGTCCAGCGTGCTCACCGTCATCAGCCAGCCCACCACCGTGGCGCTGGCAAGCTCGGGGCTCCCGGCCACCGGTGTCGGCGACGGTTCGCTCGGTCTGGCACGCGCGGGCCTGGTGCTCCTCGTCGCCGGCGGGCTCGTGGTGCTCGCGGTGCGTCGCCGCCGCTCCATCGCCTGACCGACCCGGTTCCATCGCCTGACCGACCCGGTCGCAGACCGCTGTTCGGGCACCGCACCGGAGACGACCACGCACCACGACGTCCGGGGGACCGGCCGGATCGGGCGGTAGCATTCGTGCGTCGTCGCGCTCGGGGAGGCAGCCACGGCCACGCACTACGAGATCCTGGGCGTTGCATCCGACGCCAGCCACGACGTGGTCAAGCGCGCCTACCTGGACCGGGCGCTGCGCTTCCACCCGGACCGCCATGCGACGGGACCCGAATCCGAGCGGGACCGGGCGGCGCATCGGATGCGTGAGGTGAACGCGGCGTGGTCGGTGCTGCGCAACCCCGGTGCCCGGGCTCGCTACGACGACGACCTGCGACGCGCCACGCCGGTCGCCACGTCGGCCTCGGCCGGCGCCCCCGGTCCGTCGTCGTCGACCCGCCGGGCGCCGACCACGCGCGGCGCCGGAACCGCGAGCACCCGCGCCCGTGCCGATGACGCCGCGCCCGAGCCCGAGGTGGCCGACCTCGATCGCTCGGACGCGTCGACCTCGGCGCGCCGTCCGTCGGTGTCGTGGCGGATGTGGACACCGATCATCATCGGCGGCGTCGTGCTCGCGGTGGTCCTGATCTTCACCGCCTACGCCCAGGACGACGGCCCGAAGGTCGGGGTGCGCACCGTCGAGGCGTACGCGGTCGGCACCTGTGTGATCGTGGGGTTCGGGGCCGCCCAGGCGAACCCGACACCGGGCGAGCAGGCGCGCGAACAGGTCGTCGCCGCTCGCTGCGACCAACCCGGGAGCCAGGAGATCGTCGCTCGGGTTCCGTTCCCGAAGCCGTGCCCCCGGGGGAGCCGGGCCCAGGTGCTCGCCGACACGAGGGAGTCGCTGTGCCTGCGATGATCCCCGGGGTGCGGGTCACCGGCCTCGATCATCTCGTGCTCGTCGTCGCCGACGTGCGCCGTTCGCTCGCGTGGTACCAGGCGCTCGGGCTCGGGACCGAGCGGGTCGCCGAGTGGGAGGCCGGTGAGGCGCCGTTCCCGTCGATCCGCATCGACGCCACCACCGTCATCGATCTCGTGGCCGGCGCTCGCACCGGCCAGAACCTCGATCACCTGTGCCTGGTCGTCGAGCCGCTCGACCTCGAGACCCTCGCCGCCTCACCGGACCTCGACGTGGTCGAGGGGCCGGTGCCCCGTTGGGGCGCGCAGGGGTGGGCCACGAGCGTGTACGTGCGCGATCCCGACGACAACATCGTCGAGCTGCGGCACTACTGACCGCAGCCATCACGGCGGTGGGCGAGCCCGTAGGCTCGCCGCATGGACCCCCTTCACGAGTCGTCGATCGTCGAGCTCGCGGCACAGGTGCGCAGCGGTGAGCGGTCGGCGCGGGACCTGACCGATGCGGCGCTGGCGGCGATCGCCGAGCACAACGAGACCCTCAACGCGTTCATCGCGCTCGACCCCGAGGGTGCCCGATCCGCGGCCGACGCGATCGACGCGCAGCGGGCGGCAGGCCACGACCTCGGACCGCTGGCGGGCATCCCGATCGGGGTCAAGGACCTCGAGGCGGCTGCCGGGTTCGTCACCACCTCCGGCTCGTTCCAGCACGCGTCCGATCCGGTCGCGCCCGTCGACTCCGCGCTGGTGGCGCGCCTCCGCGCCGCCGGGTGCGTGGTCCTGGGCAAGACCAACACCCCCGAGCACGGCTGGAAGGCCGAGACCGACAGCCCGACCTTCGGGGCCACCCGGAACCCGTGGAACACCGAGCGGTCACCCGGCGGGTCGTCGGGTGGCACCGGCGCCGCGCTCGCCGCCGGGCTGGTCCCGCTCGCCACCGGCAGCGACGGCGGGGGATCGATCCGCATCCCGGCCGCCCTGGGTGGTCTGTCCGGCCTCAAGCCCTCGCAGGGCCGGGTGCCCATCGACGCTCGGAGCATCCCCGGTTCCGGCCTGCTCGGGGTGAAGGCGCCCATGGCCCGCCGAGCTCGCGACGTCGCCTATGCGCTCGATGCCGTGGCCGGCCCCCACCCGCTCGATCCGTTCTCGCTGCCGGCGCCGGAGACGTCCTACTTCGCCCGGGTCGCCGGTGAGGTGGCACCCCCCGAGCGGATCGTGTGGGCGCCGACGATGGGCTACGACGTCGACGCCGAGGTGCTGGCGGTGTGCACCGCAGCGGTCCGCACGCTCGAGTCGCTGGGCACCGAGGTCATCGAGGTCGAGTCGGTGTTCGCCGAGGACCCGGTCGTCAGCTTCCTCGCCATCTGGACGATCATGCGGCTCCGCGCCCAGGGGGACCTGATCGGCACCCCCGACTTCGACCGGATCGATCCCGGCCTCGCCGACCAGATCACCTACGCCAGCCGCCTGGGCTCGGCGGCGTTCGCCGAGGCCCTCGATCGCTGCTGGGCCCAGAGCGCGGAGCTGGCCGACCTGTTCGAGCTGGCGCCGCTGCTGGTGTGCCCCACCGTCGCCGGCCAGACGCCGGTGTCGGGGCGTCAGGGAACGATCGACGGTGAGGAGTCCCTCGTGTGGGTCCGCTTCACCTATCCGTTCAACATGACCCGCAACCCCGCCGGGTCGGTGAACGCCGGGTTCACCGACGACGGCATGCCCGTCGGGTTGCAGGTGGTCGGTCCCCCGCGCGCCGACCTCGAGGTGCTCGAGGCCATGGTCTGCCTGGAGGACGCGCTGGGCCGGGCCACCGTCGCGGGGTGGGGGCCGTTCTAGCGTCGTCGTGAGGCTCTGATCGGTCGTGAGGCTCTGATCGGTCGTGAGGCTTGATCAGGGACGGCCGTAGAGGCGGGCTGCTCGTCCCGGTCCGCTGTTGTCCTCGCCGACCTCGACGATGGACCCGGCTTCGAGGAGCTTGGCGATGTAGTTGCGCGTGGTGGTGGGCTCGCGCTCGATGCGGGCGGCGAGGTCGGCGACGGTGAACGGCGCGCTCGGAAGTCGTGCCTCGACTTCGTCGATGCTCAGGCGAGGCGCCCGGCTCGACGCCGCCGTCCCGAGGGTGCGCGGCCCGCCCCGGACCAGGAGGCCGGCGGTGCGGACGGCGGATTCGGGGGCAGCCGTGAGCACGGCGACCCAGTCGTCGGTGGTCGGGTCCTCGCCGCCGCGGAACCACGCCAGGACCGCTTCGGCGGCGCCCACCGACTCCTGGCGGGTCGCCTCGGATCGCGCCGCATCGAGCTCGCGCTCGAGGCGGGCGATCCTCTCGGCGATGGATTCGCGGTGGCCGGCATCGGCGGTGGTCATCGGGGCTCCTGCTCCTTGTCGTCGCTTGCGCTGTTCGTCGCGGGCGTCGTCCATGGAAGGCTGACGATCGCCAGGTCGGTCGGGGCGTGGGGTGACGGTCGGGTCCGGGGTACCGATCCGGTCGAGCACGTGGGGTGCGAGACCGGCGCGGCGGAGGTCGGCGACCATGGTGGCGATGGCGCGATGGTCCGACCGTGATGACGGGCCCACGACGGTCGCCGAACGGTCGGGGGCTTCGAGGCGGAACTGACCGTCGGGGTGCTTGGTGACATCCCACCCCTCGTCCGAGACGTGGTCGTAGATCTCCTGGAGGGCGAGCACGGCGGACAGGCTACCGGGCCCACGTTCGGCATCGGATCCGTGCCCCACCCGAGGTCGATCACGTCACAGGGTGGCCAGTGCCGGGAGCGAGGCCACGACGGCGGCCGCAACCGACGCGTCGCCGGTGTGGCGGTAGGCGAGACCGCTGCGGTCGGCGCGGTTGCCGACGGCGCGGCAGTAGTCGACGATGTCGACGGTGATGGTGGCGGTCGGTGCGGAGCCGGACGGGATCGACCCGTTCGGGTGGATGGCGACGTCGTGGGTGGCGCCGCCGGGGCCGGTCAGCTCGAACCGGACCCACGAGTGGGTGGCATCGTGCGGTGCCGCCGCGCCGGCGACGGCGCACATGGTGGGCGTCGCCGCCGTGGCGAGTTGGCTCATGGTGAGCAGCGCCGGCGCGCTCGGGATGGGTTCGGGTCGTCCGACGGCCCGGGCGATGTCGGAGGCGTGGGTCCACAGCTCGAACGACCGCATGATCAGCACCTCACCGACCGAGAGGTCGCCGTGCCACCAGGCGACCCGGTGGTCGAGGTCGGCCAGGGCGGCGACGTGCTCGTCGATGCCCACGAGCAGGTGCTCGAGCTCGGCCGATGATTCGGCGGGCGTGAGGGTGCGGTGCCGGGCGATCGCCTGGCGGCTCTGCTCCTCGTTGGTGCCGCCCGACCCGGTGGCGGTGGGGGCGCGGACACCGAGGGATTCGGCGGTGAACGCCTCGACGGCCGCGAGGTGAGCGATGAGATCGCGCACCGTCCAGCCGGCGAGCTCGGGCGGATCGACCGGGAGGTCGAGGTCCGCCGGGGCGAGGGCGGTGACGAGCGAGAGCAGGCGCTCGCCCTCGATGCGATGCAGTTCGGCCGGGTGCAGGGGGACGAGCGCATCCGACGACGGCGGCCGCTCGGCGCGAGCGGCCGCGAGCACCCGACGGCGGAGGTCCGCCGGGGGAGCGATGTCGATCCCCGGTGCGGCCGCCGCCATCGAACCGGCCGCACGGCGCAGGCGGGCCTCGACGGCCGCGGTACCGGCGTCGGTGGCGAGCCGGGTCTCGACGGTCCGCAGCTCGAGGTCGTCGAGCGCTCCGAGTGCGTAGAGGGCCACGTTCGCATCGACCGCCGACGGATCGTGGGCGCCGCCGCCCTCGGAGCTCGGAGGTGGGGTTGGTGTCGGTGGCGTCATGGTTCGAGCACCTCGAGGTCGAACTGGTCGGGGTCGAGGAGATCGGCCACTCGGTGGAGCCCCGAGCGCAACCGGGACTTGGCGGTGCCCTCGGGGATGCCGAGCCGCTCGGCCACCTGACGGTAGGTGTGCCCGTCGAAGTAGGCCAGCTCCAGGGCGTCTCGTTGGGAGGCGGGCAGCGATGCCACGGCGGCGCGCACGGTCTGCGCGCCGACCGATCGGACGGCGTCGTCGGCCACCTCGGTGGCGAACACCGGTTCGGCCGATGTCTTGTCCTCGCGCTTCTTGCGTGACTCCTCGCTGCGGATGAGGTCGACCGATCGGCGGTGGGTGAGCGTGCCGAGGAAGGCCCGGAACGAGCCTCGAGCCGGGTCGAAGCGGTCGGGCTGGGTCCAGAGGCCGACGAAGACCTCCTGGGTGATGTCCTCGGCCGCGCACCGGTCGCCGATGACCCGGAGGGCGAGCCCGAAGACGAAGGCGCTGTAGGTGTCGTAGAGCTCGGTGAGGGCGTGCTCCTCGCCGGCGCAGAGTCGCTCGGCGAGCGATCGCTCCGCCGCGGACCCACGCACCCGCTCCTCCATCACCGCTGTTCTCCCCATACCCAGTGTTCGCCGCCGCATCCGCCGGTGGATCGGTCGTCCGGGGAAGTCTACGGCCCGCCGGGTCCGGGCATCGACGGTGAGGTGTTCCGCAGCGCTCAACCGGAGTCGGTCGGGACCTCGCGTGACGGTGCCCCGGTTCCGGCGGCGTTGGTGGCCGTCACCGTGAACGTCACCTCCCGACCCGTCGGCAGACCGGTCACCGTCGCGTTGGTGGGCGGCAGGGCGGCGGCGATGATCCCCATCATCGAGCGCGACACGAGCGCGCAGTAGGCGGCGATGCCGAGCGGCGAACCCTGCACGGCCGCTTCGGTGAGGCGGTTCGCGGGCGTCGTGACGATGGTCGGTGTCTGCGGGACACCGTCGACGAAGGGCGTCACGGCGTAGGCGGTGGTGGGAGAACCGCCGTCGAAGGGCGCGTCCCAGGTGACGGTGACGGCGTCGCCCTCGTCGGCGGCCGAGATGCTGGTGGGCGCGGCCGGTGGGGTGGGCGCGCCGGCGGCAGCCGGCTTGA
>JBBSTY010000109.1:0-14777 GCA_038235385.1 Acidimicrobiales bacterium
ACCTCAAGGCGGTTCGAGCACTCGGCTCATCATCGAGTTGTCGTCAGTTCGAGTCTGACCGCCGCCACCAAACCACCACACCCACCGGCCCCGGCCACCGCGGCATCGACCCACCGCGCGTCGGGCCCCACGGCGTCTCGCGTAGGTCTTTTGGCTCAAGTTCGCGGCCGGACGCGCCGACACGCGAGAGGTGCACTTCGAGCGGCTCGTCATCGAATCGGGTTCGGACACCTTCAGCCTCGACCTCCATCGACGGCTGACGATCGTCGCCGGTGTCGGTCGACTCGAGCGTGACGGCCTGATCAACGAGTTCGTGTCCGCCATCGGCCACGGCCGCTCCGGTGTCCACCTCGAGCTCGGCTCCGATGCGGGAACCCGCTACGCGATCTTCCGGCCGGTCGGTGGCCGCCACTGCGTCGTCGACGTCGACCACACCCAGGACGTCACCGACGCCTTCTTGTCGTCCGACGGGTCGGTCAACCTCCTCGATCGTGCGGGCCTCGACGAACGATCCGCGACGCGCACCATGCGCGTCACCGCGCAGGACCTCGCAAGTCGTTCACAGCAGGAGGACGCCATCGCGACCCTGGCGCGAGTCGACCAGGGTCGTCTCTGGGACGTCGCCGGGAAGGTGCTCGATCGCGAGAAGGCACTCGCCGACGTCGCCGCCGAATCCGGCGCAACCGTCGGTGACGCCGAGGCCATCGAGGAGATCGAACGCCGCCACCGCGAGTTCGAGCTCGCACAGGCCGAGCACGAGACGTTCCGGCACGTGTGGTTCATGGTCGGCGGCATCACCGCCATCGGCGCGCTCCCCGCTGCGGTGCTGCTCGGCCCGATCGGGGCCATCCCGCTCGTCCTCGCGGCGATCGCGACCACTGCGCTGTCGATCGTGTTCTGGCGCCGGTTCGAAGACGCCCGTCGCCTGGAGGAGGCGGCGCTGGCCCAGGCCGGAGCCAACTCCTACCACGCCTTCCAGATGCATCGCGTGAACGAGGCGTTGGCCAACGACCAGAACCGTAGGACCCTGGTCGTCGCCGCCGAGTACCTCCGCGCCGCGGTGGTGGAGTGGAAGCTCCTGGCCGGCGAGATCCCGGTCGAGTGGGCCGTCGAGCGGCGCAGCGAGGTTCGGCGTGAGGCGAACCTCCTCGCCATCGCGCCCGCTCCGCACCCGATGTCCGACCGACCCGTTTCGACCAGCGACGACCTGTCCTACAGCCTCCTGCGGCGACTCGAGGGCCTGCGGACCCTGGGGGCAGGCGGCGAGAGCTTCCCGGCGTTCCTCGACGATCCGCTCACCAGCCTCGATTCCGAGGCCAAGGCGCGCTTGCTCGAGCAGATCAGCGAAGCGTCGAGGCGCCAACAGATCATCGTGCTCACCGAGGACGCCGACGTCGCCGACTGGGCACGCGTCGAGTCGCTCACCGGTGATCTGCGCATCGTCGAGCCCGCCGACCGGGCCGATCGCCCGTCCGGAGGCGACGACACGCCCCGGCGCGCCCGCCGCATCGCGGCCTGACCCGCGTCGCGACGCCGACCCGCCGGATGGATCGGCGCGAGCCGAGCGGCCGGTAGCGTTCGCACGTGCGCACACGACTGGCCCACCCCGGCGACGCTGCAGCGATCGCCGACATCTACAACGCCGCGGTGGAGACACCGCTCAACTTCGACCTGCGAGCTCGTTCGATCGAGGAGCAGAGCACCTGGCTCCAGGAGCGATCCGGAGCGTACGCCGCCGTCGTGGCCATCGACGACGACACCGACGAGGTCATCGGCTTCGGCTCCCTCTCGCCGTACCGCACGCGTCCTGCGTATGCGACGACCGTGGAGGACTCGGTCTACGTAAGGATCGACCAGCGCGGTCGGGGCGTGGGACGCTTCCTGCTCGATCACCTCCTCGACGTCGCCCGCCAGCACGGCTTCCACTCGATCATCGCCCGCGTCGTCGGCGGCAACGACCCGTCGATCGCGCTCCATCGGGCCGCCGGCTTCGAACTGGTCGGCGTCGAACGCCAGGTCGGCCGGAAGTTTCGTCGCTGGCTCGATGTCGTCGAGCTCCAGTTGCTGCTCACGGCGGTCGATCCCGACGATTGACCACGCGTCGAACGGCATCGTTTCGATTCCGCTCCGACGACCCACTATCCTCACCCCGTCTCACAACGAGTCATGGGTCGGTGCCCGAGTGGCCAAAGGGAACGGGCTGTAAACCCGTCGGCATTGCCTTCGATGGTTCAAATCCATCCCGGCCCACCAGTTCGGCCCTTCCGGTGCGTCATCGACGCCTCGGGAGGGCCGTTCCCGCGCTCGGCCCGAGCCGGCACGGCTCGATGCGGACGGGCGGCGCCGGACGGCCTTGGTAGGGTCCGCGCATGCCAAGTTTCGATGTGGTCTCCGAAGTGGACATGCAAGAGGTGCGCAACGCGGTCGACCAGGCATCTCGGGAGCTGGGCCAGCGCTACGACTTCAAGGGCACCGACTCCTCGATCGACCTCAAGGAGAAGGACAACCTGATCGAACTTCGTTCCGTCTCGGAGGACCGGCTCAACGCGGTCCGTCAGGTCCTCGAGGAGAAGTTCGTCAAGCGCAAGCTGTCGCTCAAGGCCGTCGAGCACGGCGACATCGAGCCTGCGGCGGGCGGCACCGTCCGCCAGGTCACCAAGCTGCAGGCGGGCATCTCCTCGGACAAGGCGCGCGAGCTCAACAAGTTCATCAAGACCGAGTTCCCCAAGGGCGTGTCCTCGCAGACCCAGGGCGAGCAGCTGCGGGTCACGGCCAAGAAGCGCGACCAGCTCCAGGGCGTCATCGCCGCCCTCAAGGAGGGCGACTTCGGCATCCCGCTCCAGTTCGAGAACTTCCGCGACTGAACCGGCCACCGGATCGAGGGCGTCGAGGCGTCGCCACGGGCGAGCTCGGCTGACGATGCGCCACCCACCGATGGCACCCACCTGGATGAGCTCCGGGCGCGAGGCGGGACGACGTGGACCGGCTGACGCCGTGCGCCCGACGGGTCAGACCGCTGCCGCGTCGGGTTCGGCGTCGGACGCCAGGACGCCCGGATCGAGGCAGGCGACGTCCACGTTGCCCACCGTCACCTCGGCGACCGGGGTGGACCTCCGCACCGTGAGACACGCCACGACCGACCCGATCAGCGCCAGGCCTGCCGCCAGGAACATGGCCCGGGCGAAGCCGTCGCTCAGGTCGAGCGCACCCGCGGCATCGGTGAGACCGGCCGCTGCGGGGAGCACGGCCACGGCGAGCAGCGAGCCGATGCGGGCAACCGCGTTGTTCACCGCCGATCCCACGCCGACGTGGCTGTCGGCGACCGCAGCCAGGACCGCAGTGGTGAGCGGAGCGACCGTGATGGTGAGCCCGACTCCGAGCACGATCGTGGCCGGGAGCACGCCGGAGACATAGGAGACCCCAGGTTGCACGCGTGCGAAGAGGGCGACACCGACCGCCACCACGAACGATCCGATGGTCATCGGCCAGCGCGGTCCGATCCGCTGGGCGAACGCCCCCGATCGGGCAGAGAACGCCACCATGAACAACGTCAGCGGGAGGAACGCCGCTCCCGCGGCGAGCGGCGAGTACCCGAGCGCGGTCTGCAGGTACACGATCACGAAGAAGGTGGTGGCTCCCAGCGATGCGTAGACGAACAGGGTCGTGGCGTTGGCCCCGCTGAACTGGCGTGAGGCGAACAGATCGAGGGGCACCATGGGATGCCGGGATCGCCGTTCGATCGCCACGAAGGCCACCAGCGAGAGCACTCCGACGGTCCCGGCGACGGTCGCGGTGGTCGGCCATCCCGTCGCTGGCCCCTCGATGAGGGCGTAGACGACCCCGCCCAACCCGACCGCCAGGCTGGAGGCGCCCGCCAGGTCCAGCCGTGGGGGCGCCGAGGGGTCGAGCGTCTCGGGCACGTGCACCACGGTCAGGACGACGGCGACGATGCACAGCGGGACGTTGATGAGGAACACCGCCCGCCAGGAGATGGCCGTGATGAGCCAACCGCCGAGGAACGGGCCGACCGCGCCGGCGATGCCGCCCAGACCGGACCACGCGCCGATCGCCGCGCCACGATCGCGGGGATCGAACGACGCCGAGATCACCGCCAGGCTCGACGGCAGCAGCAGTGCGGCGGCGAGGCCCTGCACCAGCCGGGCGGCGATCAGCACGGTCACGTCCGGGGCCAGGGAGCAGAACATCGAGGTGACCCCGAACGACGCCAGCCCGATCAGGAGCACCCGCCTCCGGCCGAACCGGTCCCCCAGGGACCCGCCGAGCACCACGAACGCGGACAAGGTCAGCAGGTAGCCGGTGACCACCCACTGGAGACCGACGAGGTCAGCGTCGAGATCGGCAGCGATGGCGGGCAGCGCCGCGTTGACGACCGTCCCGTCGATGAACGCGATCCCGCTGGCGAGCACGCAGACCGCCACGAGCCACCGACCCGCTGCGGTGCGCATGCGCATCATCGGCACGGATGCCGACTCGTGCCTGCCCGGACCGGCCGCTCCTCGTTCGTGCGCGCCCACCCTGGCCCCCGATCAGTCGTAGTACCCGGAATGGATGTAGATGCAGGGGATGCCCTCCTGGTGGAACATCAGGTAGTTGCGCCGGTCGTCCTCGAACGCCAGCCGGAGGTCGAACCCGAAGTCTCGAAGCTCGGCGACCGACCGTCGTTTGAACTCACGCGACGACTCGCGGTCCCAGGCGTTGCGCATCACCAGGAGGTCCCACCGCAGCTCGTACCGGTGCAACCACGCCAAGGTCTGGGCCTGGACCCGGATCGGGCGCGCCGTGAGGAGCACGATGCGGTGGTCGGCATCGATGACGTCGAGCAAGCGCGCCACCTCGTCGATGAGCTCATCGTCACCGCATGCCGCGAAGAAGGACTCCCAGTCCCGACCGGGCCACGCGAGGAGGTGTTGGCGGCCGGCAGCATCGGACAGCACCCCGTCCATGTCGAAGACGATCGTCGGACCGGGTGGCACCGGGCCGTCACGCCAGTGCCAGTTGTCGTGGGGAGCGGGGGCGGACATCGCGACGATCAGTCCTGCGCCGCAGCTTCGCTCGCCCGTCGCTGCAGCTCGGTGACGATGTCGGCATCCGCCAGCGTGGTGGTGTCGCCCAGATCGCGACCCTCGGCGACATCGCGCAGGAGCCGGCGCATGATCTTGCCACTCCGCGTCTTCGGGAGATCTGGGGTGACGATGACGGCCTTGGGCCGGGCCGTCGGGCCGATCTTGGTGGCGACGTGCTGGCGGATCTCTTCGATGAGCGACTCGTCGGCATCGATGTGGCCGCGGAGGATCACGTAGCCGATGATCGCCTGGCCCGTGGTGGCGTCGTAGGCGCCCACGACGGCGGCTTCGGCAACGGCGGGGTGATCGACCAGCGCGGACTCGACCTCGGTGGTGGACACGCGATGACCCGACACGTTCATCACGTCATCGACGCGCCCGAGCAGCCAGATGTAGCCGTCATCGTCGATCTTGGCGCCGTCGCCGGCGAAGTAGCGCCCCTCGAACCGCGACCAGTAGGTGTCGCGGTACCGATCCGGATCACCCCAGATGCCGCGCAACATCGCGGGCCAGGGCCGGGTGATGGTGAGGTACCCACCGCCACGTTCGAGGACGTTGCCGTCGTCGTCGACCACCTCGACGGAGATGCCGGGCAGGGCGAAGGTGCCCGACCCCGGCTTCGTCGTCACGACGCCCGGCAGCGGCGAGATCATCTGGGCTCCCGTCTCGGTCTGCCACCAGGTGTCGACGATCGGGCACCGTTGGCCGCCGATGAACTCGTGGTACCACATCCAGGCCTCGGGGTTGATCGGCTCACCGACGGTGCCGAGGACGCGGAGACTCGACAGGTCGTGCTTGGCCGGCTCCTGCTCGCCCCACTTCATGAACGTGCGGATGGCGGTCGGTGCGGTGTACAGCTGCGTCACGCCGTACGTCTCGATGATCGACCACAGCCGGTCTCGCCCGGGCGTGTCCGGGGTGCCCTCGTAGATCACGCTCGTGGTCGCGTTCGTGAGCGGTCCGTAGACGATGTAGCTGTGCCCCGTGACCCAGCCGATGTCGGCGGCGCACCAGTAGACGTCGCGGTCCGGTTGCAGGTCGAACACGTAACGATGGGTGAACGCCACCTGGGTGAGGTACCCGCCGGTCGTGTGCATGATCCCCTTGGGCTTGGCCGTGGTGCCCGAGGTGTAGAGGAGGTACAGGAGATCCTCGGCCTGCATCGACTCCGGCGCGCAGACGGCGGACGCAGCCGGCACCAGCTCGTGCCACCAGTGGTCGCGACCCTCGGTCATCTCGATGGCGTTCCCGCACCGCTGCACCACCACGACGCCGGTGACCGACGGCGTCGACCCGAGCGCGGCGTCGACGTTGGGCTTCAGGGGGGCAGCCGCGCCGCGTCGGTAGCCGCCGTCGGCCGTGACGATCACCTTGGCCTCGGTGTCGTTGACGCGATCGATGATCGAGTCGGGCGAGAAGCCGCCGAAGATCACCGTGTGGGGCGCACCGATCCGAGCACAGGCGAGCATGGCGACCGGCAGCTCGGGGATCATCGGCATGTAGATGGCGACCCGATCCCCTCGCTCGACGCCGAGGTCCTTCAGGACGTTCGCGAAGCGACAGACCTCGTCGAGGAGATCGGCGTAGGTGATCGTCCGCGTGTCGCCGGGCTCACCTTCCCAGTGGTAGGCGACCCGTTCGCCCAGACCCGCGTCGACGTGGCGGTCGAGGCAGTTCACCGAGACGTTCAGGGTGCCGCCGTCGAACCAGCGTGCGAACGGCAGGTCCCAGTCGAGGACCGACGTGAAATCGGTGTCCCAGCTGACCAGCTCGCGAGCCTGACGCGCCCAGAACGCCTCGACGTCCGCGTCGGCCTCCTCGTACAGCGAGCGGTCAGCCGTCAGAGCCGATGACGCGAACGCCGAGGGCGGCGCGAAGACCCGCTCCTCGGAGAAGTAGTCCTCAATCGTGGGCTCACCCATGCGCTCGATCCTCGCTTGCCGCTGTCCGATAGGGCCGATCGCACCCTACCGGCGCCGCCCTCCTCGGCGCCGCGTGCGGGTCCCGGCGACGCGTCCAGAACCTCACATCGTGGCCGCCTGCTGCCGATGGAGAACGGAACCGGATCCACCACAGGAACTCGCCCCGATGACGTCGGCTTCGTCTCGTCCATCTCCAGAACGCGGCGTCGACCCGTCGATCCCCCGCAAGCCGCTCGCGCGCCGGTTCAACTCCCGGTACGCGTTCGCCCTGGGCCTGCTCGTCGCCGTTGCGCTCATCACCGCGATCGTCACGCTCCAGTCGAACCAACGCATCGATGCGCTGAACCGGCAGGCCGACCGAGCCTCCGAGCAGCCCGTTCGCGTCCAGCGCATCGCCCGGCTCGGCGAGGAGATCGCGCTCCAGTACCAAACGGCGACCGACGAGCTGCTCGACCAACAACGGAGCGAGCTCGAGCTCGAGGCCAACACGTTGGTCCGCACCATGGACGGGCTGCTCGATGGGGACGCCGACCTCGATCTCCCGCCGCCGACGTTGACGTCCCAGCTCCAGGCCCTGTACCTGGGTGAGCCGGACCGGGTGGCCGACACCATCCGCACGTACTCGGCGACGGCGTTGCAGATCGCCCGGCTGCGGCGAGAATCGCCCGATGACCGCGCCACCGAGAGCCAGGCCGGTCTGCTCGACATCCGCGCCACCTCGATCGATCTGGTCCCCGACCTCCAGCGAGCGGTGCGGATCTACAACGAGGAGATCACCGCCGAGGTCGGCCGCCAGCGAACGGCCACCATCGTGCTCCTGGGCGCGACCCTGCTCACCGCCGCGATCTCCGTGGCGGCCATCTTCCGGCCGCTCGGACGGAGCATCCACCTCGAGACCTCCCAGCTGGAGGACGCGGAGCGCCGCCAACGCGAGAGCAACGAGTTCCAGACGTTTCGCAACAACCTCGCCGCTGCGCTCGACACCACGACCGACAAGTCCGAGGTCCTGGCCGCGGTCGGACGCGCGTTCATGGACGTGATCCCCGAACACCGCGCCGAGCTCCTGCTCACCGACGAGAGCCAGGCGCACCTCCGGCGCACCCAGGTGAGCCCCGGTCGCGGTGCCGCCGGCTGCCCGGTCGACAACCCCGACCAGTGCGCAGCGCTGCGACGGGGTCAGACCATGCGCTACGACAGCAGCCGGACGCTCAACGTGTGCCCGAAGCTGCCCGAGCACGAGGACGTCCCGTGCTCGGCGGTGTGCGTCCCGGTCATGTTCAACGGACGCTCATCGGGGGTCATCCACGTCGTCGCCCCGGAGGGCGAGCTCCCCGACGAGCGCCAGATCGAGCGGCTCCAGGTGCTCGCCACCGAGACCGGCAGTCGCCTCGGGATCCTCGAGAGCACCGCGCTCCGCGACCGTCAGGCGTCCACCGACGGCCTGACCGGTCTCGTCAACCGCCGCGAGCTCGAACGTCGCGCCGGTGAGCTGTTGGTGGACCATCGCCGGTTCACGGTCGCCATGGCCGACCTCGATCGCTTCAAGGAGCTGAACGACCGTCATGGTCACGACTCGGGCGACAGCGCGCTGCGACTGTTCGCCGCGGTGCTCAAGAGCGACCTGCGCCCCGGCGACATCGCCTCGCGCTACGGCGGTGAGGAGTTCGTCGTCCTGCTCCCCGACACCGACGTCGCCGAGGCTCAGCTGACCATCGAACGCCTGCAGCGCTCGCTCGCCGACCAGATCCGCAAGACCAACTTCATGCACTTCACCGCCAGCTGGGGAGTCACCGACAGCGACAGCGCCCCGACCTTCCGTCACATCGTCGGGGTGGCCGACAACCTCATGTACACCGCCAAGCGCGCCGGCCGGAACCTGATGGTGATCGATCGGGAGGCGGCGGACCGAGCCGGCATCACCCCCGACGACGACTCGATCGTCGAAGGAGCCGACACGCTGGCCGTCGCCACGACCTTCGACCCGTACCTGAGCGACCTCGACCTCGCCAGCGAGCGCCACACCGTCGAGCCGACGATCGTCCCGGGCCATCCTGCGGACGAGACCGAGGAACCCGAGGCGCCCTGAGCGATCGCTCGGTGCGGCCCTCGGGCGGTCAGGGCCGGGTCCACTCCACCACGCGGAACGAGCCGAGACCGTCGGGATCGAGCAGCGCCTCCGCCTCTCGGACGCGGCTGCGCGCCCGAACCGCCTCCAGGTCGCCGATGTGGGCGCGCTCGCGCCAGACGCGCCGGCCCTGCTCCACCAGGTCATCGATGCCGTGCCGGGTGAGGAACGCCGCCTGGCTGTCGTTGCGCTCGAACGGTGCCACGAGCGCGAGCTGATCGGTCGCCACCTCGCAGGTGATGTCCTGGCTCCCGATGGCGACCAGCGGATCCGCACCACGCTCGTGGCCGCGATAGGTGCGCAGCCAGTCCGACATCGGCCGACGAGCGAGCGATGCGGTGTCGTCGCCGTAGTCGAACACGACGAGTCGACCGCCGCGCAGGGTGTCGAGTGCCTGGCGGACCCAGCCCGTCGCCGAGCCGGCGAGCGGGATCCGAGCGCCCGCTGGGGCGTCCGGAACGAGGCGCTGCGCCGTGGCCGACTGGGACGGTGATGCGGGTACCAGGAGCTCCACCAACTCGGTCTGGTCGGCGCCGAGGGCCACGCAGACCTCGGTCCAACGTCGGTCGGTGGCGTCGTCGGTGGCCTCCAGCAGCGCCACGGGCAGGTTGTCGAGCAGTTCGTTGGCGAGCACGACGTCGGCACCGCCCGGCGCCGGCAACGAGCTCGCCGAGACCACCCGAGGTCCCGAGCCGGCACCGGGAGACCGGAGGGACCCCTCGACCTCGTCGCGGTCGGGTTCGGGGGGCAACGCCAGCTGCGGCGGGACCAGGCTGAGGTGCTCGCCGTGTCGTGCCCGGAGGTGATCGGATCGCTCGACCAGCACGTAGGTGAGGGCCGAGGCGCACGATGGCGCCGCCGCCAGCACCGTGCGGGCCAGCATCCCCGACCCGGCGGCCGCCTCGACCACGACGAAGGGGTCGGGTCGGCCGGCGTCGTCCCACCATGCATCGAGGGCGTTGGCGATGACCGCCCCGAACAGGGGACCCACCTCGGGACTGGTGAGGAAGTCGCCCTGTCGACCCGCCGCGCCGCCGGACGCGTAGAAGCCGTGCATCGGATCGTAGAGGGCGACCTCCATGAGCTCGGCGAAGCCGATGGGGCCACGCCGTCGGATGCGCGCGGCGACCTCCTCGTCGAGCGGAGTCGGCTCGAGGTGCTGGCGCACCCTGCGGCGATCGCTCATCGGCGAGGGGACGGGCGACGGGTCAGGGGGCCGCGGTGTCGGCGGGGCACTCGACCGGATCGGCGATCAGGCAGGTCGAGCTGCTGAAGCGGGTGACCATGCTGGGATAGACCCCGATGGCGACGGTGGCGACCGCGGTGACGATGAGCACGGTGACCTGGGAGACGGGCACCTTCACGGGTGTGAGATCGCCGTCGAGGACGGGCTCCATCCACATGGCCTTGGCCACCCGGGCGTAGTAGAAGAGCGCGATCACCGAGTTGACCCCGACGATGACCGCGAGCGAGTAGCCCCACGGCGACTCGGACGAGACGAGCACCTGGAAGATCGCGAACTTCGCGAACCATCCGCCGAGCGGCGGGATCCCCGCGAGGGAGAACAAGAAGATCGTCATGGCGAAGGTGAGGCCGGGAGCGAACTCCCGCATGCCCGAGAACGCCGAGAGCTCGGCCGATCCCGTCTTGCGGGCCAGAGCGATGACCACCGCGAAGGCTCCGACGTTCATGACCATGTAGACGAGCAGGTAGGCGACGATCGACGACAACGCCATGCTGGTGACGCTGTCGTAGCCGTAGACCGCGAACGGGGCGAGCATGTACCCGGCTTGCGCCACACCCGAGTAGGCGAGCATGCGCACGACGTTGGTCTGGCGCAGGGCGATCAGGTTGCCCACGAACATGGTGACGACGGCCAGGGCCCACATCATGGGCTGGAAGACGTCGGCCCGGGTCCGGAACCCGACGAAGACGAGGGTCATCAGGGCGACGAACCCGGCGGTCTTGGACGCCACGGCCAGGAACGTCGTGACCGGGGTGGGCGCCCCCTCGTAGGTGTCCGGCGCCCAGGAGTGGAACGGCACGGCCGAGACCTTGAAGGCGAACCCGACGAGGACGAACACGATCGACAGCGTGATGATCGGGGTGGATGTCTCGGGTCTGCCGACCGCTTCGGCGATCTCGGTGAGGAGCGTGGAACCGGTGATCCCGTAGATCATCGACATCCCGTACAACATGACGGCCGAGGCGAACACGCCCATCAGGTAGTACTTGATGCCGGCCTCGTTCCCCTTCAGGGCGCTCTTCTTCCACGCAGCCAGCATGTAGGCCGGGATCGAGAGGAGCTCGAGGGCGATGAACATGGTGATGAGGTCACGGGCCGACGCCATGATCATCATGCCCAGGAGCGCAGCGATGAGGAGTTGGTAGTACTCGCCTTCCCAGTAGTCACCCTCGCCGATGTAGTTCATCGACAGGAGCACGACCAGGTAGGTGGTGACCACGAAGAGCGCCTTGAGCACCAACGAGAAGTTGTCGACCATGTAGGCGCCGCCGAACATCGACACCTCGTGCTCGGTGGTGGCCAGCGTGATGATGGGGATGAGCGCGGCGAGCAGCCCGAGGCTGGCGATCGACGGCGCCCACGCGCTGCCCTCGTCGGTGACGAGGTCGACGATCAGGACCAGCACCAGGACACCGACGACGACGATCTCCGGCGCGAACGCGTGGAAGTCGATCGATGGTGCGGTGAAGGCGAGCAGCGACGCGATCAACGGATCAGCTCCCGCCCAGGAGGGTGATGGCGTGCATCTCCTGGATCGACCGGGTGACGGCGGGGTCGATGACGTTGAACATCAGCCCGGGAGCTACACCGAACACGACGATGAGCACGAGGAACGGCGTCCAGGCCAACCACTCGGTAGGTGAGACGTCGGTGATGTGCGGGTCGTCGGCGAACTCCGCGGTGGGCGTGCCGAACGCGGTGCGTTGGAACAACCAGAGCAGGTAGCCGGCGGCGAAGACGGTACCGATCGCGGCAATCACCATCAGCGTGCGGAACAGGGTGATGTTGAGGCCGAAGCTGATGTCGACGCCGGCGATGGTCATCTGTCCGGCGTCGTACGCCGAGAGGATGGCCGGGAACTCACCCCAGAAGCCGGCGAGACCGGGAAGGCCGAGCGAGGCCATGACGCAGAAGCCGAAGATCCAGCCCAACCTCGGCGCCTGCACCAGCATGCCGCTGATGCGCTTTATCTCGAGGGTGTGGTACCGCTCCTTGGCGGAGCCCATGACGAAGAAGAGCATCCCCGTGATGAGGCCGTGGGCGACCATCCCGAAGATGGCGGCGTTCAGGCCGAAGTCGGTCATCGATGCGATGGCCAGCATCACGAAGCCCATGTGCGCGACCGACGAGAACGCGATCAGCCGCTTCATGTCGGTCTGGGCCAGGCAACAGAGCGCGCCGTAGATGATGCCGATCACCGCCAGCACCCCGATCACCGGCGCCCACTTGGCCGCGGCCGTGGGGAGGATCGGCAGCGCGATGCGGACGAAGCCGTACGTCCCGAGCTTCAGCAGCACGGCCGCCAGGATGACCGACCCGACGGTGGGCGCCTGGGTGTGGGCATCGGGCAGCCACGTGTGGAACGGGAACATCGGGACCTTGATGCCGAACCCGACGAACATGCCGCCGAAGATCCAGATGGCGGTGCCCAGCGTGATGGAACTGGCGGCGATGGGCAGCAGCTTCATGTCGAAGGTGTGCATCATCGAGCCGTCGGGCATCGTGACCATGTCGGAGAGGAAGTACAGCGCCAGGAAGGCGATGATCATCAGCGCCGAGCCGAACAGCGTGTACAGGAAGAACTTGATCGCCGCGTACTGCCGCTGCTCGCCGCCCCAGACGCCGATGAGGAAGTACATCGGGAGCAGCACGACCTCGAAGAACACGAAGAACAGGATCAGGTCGAGCGCCACGAACGAGCCGACCATGCCGGTCTCGAGGATCAGGATCAGGATCAGGAACGCCTTGGGATCCTTCGGTTCCGGGAAGTGGTTCCAGCTGTAGATGATGCAGAGCGGCACGACGAACAGCGTGAGGAGCAGCAACGGCAGCGAGATGCCGTCGAGACCCAGGATGTAGCGGCTGTTGATCGATTCGATCCACGGCAGGTTGACGCCGAACTGCAGGTCGGCGGACCGGTCGTAGTCGAACTGCTGGAGGAGGTACACCCCGATGCCGAGGGTCACCAGGCTGGTGGCCAGGGCCACGACCTTGTGGGCGGTCTCGGACCCCTTGGGGATCAGCATCATGATCAGCGCACCGACGACCGGCACGAAGATCAGGTACGTCAGGGGGGTTCCGAAGAAGCTCCCGACGTCCTGCACCTGCAGCAGATCGGTGGTCAGTTGTGGATCCATGGGTGGGTTCCCGGCTCCTAGACGTTCGACGAGAGTTGGATGGTGATGAGCAGGACGATCACGAAGGCGATGGCGCCTCCGAAGAGCAGCGACGCGTACTGCTGCACCTTGCCTGTTTGCGAGCGACTCAGGAACTGGCCCGACGACTCCGATGCCGCACCCGAACCGTCGACGATGTTGTCGACGATGCCCTGGTCGATGAAGCGGTACACGAGCCCGCCGACGCGTCGGGTTCCGACCCCGACGCCGACGACGACCTTGTCGATGACGTTCATGTTGATCCAGTACATGGCTGCCGCCGCCTGACCCCGCAGCCACAGGCCGAGGCCGTCGTAGATCCGGTCGAGGTAGAACTTGTTCTCGAGCAGCACGTAGCCCCAACGAGCGGGCGCGACCCGCTCGGTGAGCCCGGCGAGGGGCCGGTTCCTGGCGAAGTACAGGTAGCCGATGAAGCCGCCACCGACCGCGAGCACGGTCGAGAGCGCGGCGATCCAGATGTTGAACGACGCCACCTGGACCGGCGGGAAGAGGAACGACGGCTGGACGTAGTGCTCGAAGCGGTGAGCCACCGCGTCGGGTCCGGCCGGGAAGTTGAGGAAGCCCACGACCACCGACATGGCTGCCAGCACCATCAAGGGGACGGTGATGAGCTTGGGTGACTCGTGGGGGTGGGCGTGGCCGCGGTACTCACCACGGAAGGTGAGGAAGTAGGCCCGGCCCATGTAGGCCGCCGTGAGGAACGCGGTGATCAGGCCCATCACGAGCATGAGGGTGTACGGGCTGCCCTGCCCCTCGTAGGAGCCGACCAGGATCTCGTCCTTGGAGAAGAACCCGGCGAAGGGCACGACGCCTGCCAGGGCGAGGCTGGCGAGGATGAAGCACGCGTTGGTGATCTTCATCTTCTTGGAGAGCCCACCCATCTCGCGCATGTCGAAGGTGTGGTGGCAGGCGTGGCTCACCGAGCCGGCGCACAGGAAGAGGCACGCCTTGAACATGGCGTGGGTGAAGAGGTGGAACACCCCGGCGGTCCAGGCGCCGACCCCGAGGGCCATGACCATGTAGCCGAGTTGGCTGATGGTGGAGTAGGCCAGCACCTTCTTGAGGTCCTGCTGCACGAAGGCCAACGACGCGCCGACCAGCGTGGTGATGCCCCCGATGAGCGCGACGTAGTGGATGCCCCGTGAACCGATCTCGAGGCCGGTCCAGAACACGGGGTACAGGCGGGCGATCAGGTACACCCCGGCCACGACCATGGTGGCGGCG